>CAYTFM010000133.1:10581-14627 GCA_964436735.1 uncultured Victivallales bacterium
AGCGAGCGCACGACTGCGGAGGCGAGACGGCCTTCCGCCCATGCGATATCGACCTCGAAGCCCCCGCGGGCTCGGAGCCCGGACGCTGAGCCGTTCGGCCATCCCGTCGGCAGCGCGGGGAGCAGATGGACCGCGCCATCGTGGCTTTGCAGGAGCATTTCAGCGATACCCGCGGTACCGCCGAAATTGCCGTCGATCTGGAAGGGCGGATGGTTGTCGAAAAGATTCGGAAGCGTGGATTTCGCCAGGAGGGCGCGCACATTCTCCCAGGCCTTCTCGCCGTCGAGGAGGCGCGCCCAGAAGTTGATGATCCAGGCGCGGCTCCAGCCGGTGTGGCCGCCGCCGTTGGCAAGGCGGCGCTCGAGAGCCGCGCGGGCCGCGGCGGCGAGCTCGGGCGTGCGCAGAGGTGAGATTTGGTCGCCGGGATGCAACGCATAGAGATGCGAGACATGACGGTGTCCCGGTTCGGTCTCCTCGTAGTCGTCAGGCCATTCCTGAAGTTGTCCGAAGCGTCCGATCTTGAACGGGGGAAGGCGCTTGCGCATCTCCTCGAGCTCGGCGCGGAGTTCTTCGTCCGTCTCAAGAATGGCGGCGGCCTGGATCGTCGCCCGGAATAGTTGGTCAATGATGGCGGTGTCCATGGTGGAGCCCGCGCAGAGCCGTCCTTGCTGTCCGTTCGGCAGAAGGTACGTGTTTTCGGGGGATGAGGTTGGGCAGGTGACGAGGCGTCCCTGCTTATCCTCGATCAGAAACTCCTTGAAGAAGAGGCTCGACTCCCTCAACATCGTGTAGGAACGCGCCAGGAACTCCTGGTCCAGCGTGAAGAGGTATCCCTCCCAAAGGTGAAGCGTCAGCCACGCTCCGCCCATCGGCCAGTAGGTCGCCGAGACGTTGCGGTCGACAGGACAGGTGTCCAGCCACAGGTCGGTGTTGTGGTGGCAGACGAAGCCGCCACAGTCATACATGCGCCGGGCGGTCTCCCGTCCCGACTCCAGCATTCGTTCGACCATGTCGAAGAGTGGTTCGTGGCACTCGGAGAGGTTGCACGACTCCGCGGGCCAGTAGTTCATCTGCGTGTTGATGTTGATGGTGTACTTGCTTCCCCACGGCGGCGTGAACTCCTGGTTCCAGATCCCCTGGAGGTTGGCGGGCAGGCTGTCAGTGCGGCTCGACGCGATCAATAGATAGCGGCCATAGTGGAAATAGAGAGCGGCGAGTCCAGGATCGGATTCTCCTTGTGCCATGCGGTCGAGTCGCTCATCAGTCGCGCGTGATCCGGAATCGTCCGCTTTCGAGTCACCGATGGTAAGAGAGACGCGGCGGAACAGCGATTGGTGGTCTTCGACATGACGGGCTTTCAGTTCATCCCAGGAGAAATCCTTGGCGGCTTCAAGCGTCTCCGCGCAGGCCGCGGCGGGTTCTTCCTCACGGTAGGAGGTGGCGGCGGTGAAGAGCAGCGTGACGGCGTCGGCTTTTTCCACGACAAGTGTTTCGCCGACGCTGCGCAAGGTGCCGCCTTCGACATGGAGCCGGGCAATGGCGGCGAAAAGAACCGCTCGTGTTCCGCCTGTCGCTCCGCGCATGAGGATGCTGGTGCTCTCATGGATGCGAACGGTGTCGGCGTAGCGGGCGGCGTAGTTGTTGCGGGGGCCGCGCTCCACCCGGAGGCGGAACGACACGGCGCCCGGCTTGTCGGCGGAGAGACGGACGGCCATGAGTTGGTCGGGGTAGGAGCAGAGATGCTCGCGGAGATGCTTCACCCCGCCTTTCGTGAAACTGACGCGGCAGACCGCCTCGTCCAGATCGAGCTCGCGGCGGTACTCCACCGTGTCAGCGGCCGCATGTGGACCGTAGTCAAAGTTGAACAGCAGATCGCACAGCGGCTCGTAGTGGCGCATGATGTCGGGCGTTCCGCAGAAGGCGTCTTGGGCGACCTGTTCGGCAGCGACGGGATCGCCGTCGAGGATGAGTTTGCGTATCTTCGGCAGGTTTGCGAGGGCGTCGGGGTTGATCCGATCGCGGGGGCCGCCGCTCCACACGCTGTCCTCGTTCATCTGGAGCCGCTCGGCGTCCACGTTGCCGAACACCATCGCGCCGATCCTGCCGCCGCCGATTGGCAGCGCGCGGTTCAAGTCCTCTCCGGCGGAAGTCCGGTACCACAACTTCAGGGTGTCGCTAACAGGCATGAGGATCCTCCCAATCAATCGGTTGTTGTTCAATTAAATATGAAGCGGGCGATATGCGCCACGGCTTTTGTTGGGCTGAGGGATCTCGATAACTGCGCCGCTTTGCGGCTGACCCCTCCATAACAGTCGGGGCTCGGTTCACGGCGCATGAACAGAGCCACGAGTGTTAACGAGTGGTTGCAGTAGCAGAGAAAGTGGCACAACTTGGTGAAGGATCAGTTATTTCGTCGGCTGGGCGGGCTTCTTCTCCGATCCGTTGCCTGCCTTCACGTCCTCTTTCTTGCCGGTCTTGAAGTTTTTCTCGATGGCCTCTTTGAGATATTTGACGTAGGCGGTCGGTCCACCCTCCTGATAACCGGTCCTGTCGAGCTCCTTGCCGGTGGCATCGAGGAGCAGCACCGTCGGGAATCCCTCGATCTTGTACTTCTCGCTCAGCTCCTTGTTCTTCTTTTTGAGTTCGGCGCTCTGTTCCTTCTTTCGTGGGAAGTCGACGAGGAGGCAGACGAGGTTCTTCTTTGCGAACTCTTTGAATTCGTCTTTGCTGAAGACCTCCTTCTCGAGTTTGACGCACCAGCCGCACCAGTCGGAGCCGCTGAAATCGACCAGCACTGGTTTGCCGGACTCTTTGGCCTCCTTCAGGGCCTTGTCGAAATCCTGTCCCCAGTCCTCGGCGGACGCGGCACCCATGATACCGAACAGCATGGCGGCCAACAGCAGTGACACGGTCATTCTCATGGCATTCCTCGCTTTTCTGATGTTTTTGGACGTGAGATTAACACAGTAGCGCGCCGTGTGGCGCATGTAAAGGGTAGACAAAGTCACGTTGTCGGCCGGTAGCCTTTGGCGGATTTGCGGCGGATGAGTTTCGAACCTTCGGCGGCGGCCTCGTCGAGGGAGGCGAATTTCTTCACTTTCGACTGACCGTCGGAGCCGATCCTGCCGAAGCGGACGGTGAGGTAAGGGCCGTCTTGTCTGATTTCCCAGAATTTGCTGGAGGCGCCCTCTTGGTACTCGAGCCGGAGCGGTTTCCCCTCGACGAGTTTCGCGTCTTTCCCGGCGGGGACTGATGCGGAGCCGTTGCCGTCTTCGTCGTCATCGGCGGGAGTGGGCTCGGCGATTGCGAGGTCGATGGATTGCTCCGGCTCGTCGGGGATGGCGACGCGCTCGAGCAAGGCGTCGACATTCACGGGGCGCAGGCCGGTATCGGCGGGTGTCCCGTCGGTGGTTTCTGGAGACCGTGGATTCTCCACAAGTTTGAGGATGCGGGCGAGGACGTTTCCGCGGTCTTGGTACCAGTCTTTGGCGAGGACATGTGTGACGCGCCAGCCGAAGATCTCAAGCAGGCGGGGTTTCATCAGGTCGCGCTCCAGAATGTCCTGTTGCTGGTAGTAGTCGGTGGAATCGACGAGGATGCCGAGGCGGTAGGCGATGTCGCCTTCGCGGCGGACCGCCATGTCGCAGCGGAAACTCGACATGCCAACATCGAGCTCGATGTGGTAGCCGTGTTTCGCTAGCGCCTCGGCGAGTTGCGCGGTCACCACGGATACGGCTTCGGTTGGAGCGGACGAGCCGGAGGAACGCCCTGCCGCCAGTTCGCGGAGCACGCGGTTGGCTCCCTCGGCGTCGCCCGCGCTGAGGGCGGCGGCATAGCGCAGATAGTTTTTCATGCAGCCGGCGCCGGCGTTGTAGTCGTTGCGGATCTCGGCGGGCTGGATGGAGCTGACCACGGCCATATGGTGCTTCGCCCTCGAAAAGGCGACGTTGAGCCGTTTTTCACCGCCGCTTTGGTTGATCGGCCCGAAGTTCATCAGCATCCGTCCGTCGGGGCCGTGACCGTAGCAGACGCTGAGGATGATGATG
>CAYTFM010000133.1:14637-23403 GCA_964436735.1 uncultured Victivallales bacterium
ATCTCCCCCTGCTGGGCTTCGGAGAAGGCGACGATGCCGATGGCGAGCCGTTTGGGTTTTCCCAGCAGCGCTCTGACCATCTGTGCGATGTAGTCGGCCTCCATTCTGTTGCGACGGTTCTGATAGAGCCCGTTCTCTATGAAGTGGAAGCTCACGGGACGCTCCAGAAGCTTGTCGGCGTTCGGGCCGCCGTCCGAAACGTCGACAGCTCTGATCTCGCCTCGATGGGTTATTGTCATCTCCTCCTCGGGAACGGTCAGAAGCCGCCCCTGATAGAACGCCCAGTTCGAGAAGCTGATCAGCGACTCGCTGCGGCTGCGGTAGTGCCAGCCGAGCATCTGCGAAGGCATGGTGCGGGCCGCGTGGCTCAGAAAACTATTGCCGGTCAAATCATATTCGCTGCCCTCATCCTCGTCGTCGAGCCACTCTTCCCCGTCGCCGTCGCGCGCCGCCGAGAAGAAATTCGTGGGGGGAAGCTGCATCTCGTCGCCGACCACGATGGCCTGCCTGGCGCGGAAGATGGCGGGGACGGCCTCCTCAAGGGTGATCTGGCTGGCCTCGTCAAAGATGACCACATCGAACGCCGACGAGTCGAGCGGGACGGTGTCCGAGACGCTCAGGGGGCTCATCAGCCAGACCGGCTTCAAGTCGTGGAGCACCATGCCCGACTCTCCGCTTGCGAGGTCTCGGATGGATTTGAAGCGCATCACTTTCCCGAACTCGTGCTCGAGGGATTTTCTGCCGTTTTCGTATCTCTTTTTGAATTCCCGTTCGGCGGGACTAAGTCCGGCGGGCGGCGCGGCGCTCAACCGCAACCGCGCGAGGAAACGGGTCCTGACCGCTTCGAGGACGACCGCGGCGTTGAGATCCTCCCATTTTCCGCAGTAGGCGTCGAGAAAGTGGAGGTGTTTTCCGCGGACCGTGCCCGTGAAGCGGTTGAGGCGGCGGTCGGTCCGGCAGAGAAGGGAAAGGGTGTGTTCGGCGATGGCGGCCTCGAGTTGGGTGGGATCGAAGGGCAGTTCCCGGAGGCAGCGCGCCAACTGTTCGGGCAGCCGCGCCAACTCCGTCAGGCACTGGATGAACTCGGGAAGTTGGCCGGAGGCCTTGTCGATCTCATCGATGGTTGAGCGGATGTTCTCGAGATCGACGCCTTCCGGCGAGTGCAGAAACGAGCGCAGAGCCTCCATCAGCTCCCTGAAATGGCTTCCCGCCTCGACCAGTGAGCGAACCATTGGCCGCGGGTCGGTGGTGGTCAGGCGGCGCAGCAGGTCACGGATGTGCTGTGGCGTTTCGGTGGTTGGTCGTAGAGCCGCCAGCCGTTCCTCCAGTTCGGGCGGCGAGAGCTCGATGCGGAACTCTTTTTTGAAGGCGTATTCCGCCCGGATGAGTGCCTCCTCGGCGGCATATTCCTTGTCGAGCGCCGCCAGAATCTGCGACCAGCGCGGTTTGACGGTGTGCGCGGCGAAGTCGTAGGACTCGTTGATGACGCGTCTCATACGCCACCACGAGGGGGAGAGAATTGACAGGAAGCTCGCCTCGAAAGCTTTCGCCTGTTCGATGGCGGTCTGCACCTCGTAGCGGGGCAGGCGCCGTCGCCAGTTGCGATTCGCCTCGGTCGCCGCGCGCAACTGCTCGGCCGCATCTTGATGGCGGGAACTCGCCGCATGGATGCGCCGCGCCAGATCGTTGTCGGGGTCGAGGGCCGGCAGCACGCCCCATTCCGCCAGATCCGCCATACGGGCGGCGAAGTTGAGGAGGCGTTCCAGCTCCGCGGGGTTCCGGCGCCATTCACCAGGAAGATCCGTTTTGGCAAGCAAAGAATAGAGACCTTCCAGCGACGTTCGAGCGGCTTCGAGCCGCAGGAGCAGGAACTCGAGCGGGCGTTCGACGTTGACGATCTGTCCGCCAAGATGGCGCAACGGATGGCGCGCGAGGACGCCGTCGGGCTGAATGCCCTTCAGCACCTCTCGGAAACGGCTGACACGATCATGGTGCGCCGCCCAAACCCCATATGCGGGCAGGCGTTCGGCCTCGAGACCGGAAAGGGGGGGCGCGTTGCCGCCCAGGGAGATGGTTCGATCGATCAAAGCCCGTACGGATATTCCGGACTCGGGCGGAGAGCCAGTCATCGCCTCGGTGAACTCCCGCAGCGGCTCGAGCTCCTGACCGATCAGTTTCAGCAATTGAAGACGTCGCTTCCGCCAGACGCGGCCGGTGACGTCCTCCTCCGCAATGAACGTATCATAGGTGGCTTTGAGACTGGCGATCACCCCTTTCTTGTCGGACTGCGAATCATGGATCAGGCAGCACAACTCGCCCAGGCCGCGCTGGGTGAGCCGTTGGTGCACCACATCGATGGCGGCGCGCTTCTCGCAGACGAACAGCACGCGTTTTCCTTGGACGACAAAGTCGGCGATCAAATTGGTGATGGTCTGCGACTTGCCTGTCCCTGGCGGTCCTTGGATGATATAACTCACGCCGTTGCGCGCCATGCTGATGGCGGCGGTTTGCGTGGGATCGGAGGTGACGACATGATAGCGCGCCTCCGGCGGCGGAGACTGCGTCCGCGCGGGATCGATCGGGCGCGGCGAGAGGGAGAACACGGTGTCGAACGCGGGGTTCTCCCGCTCGTTCTCCATCAGCTCGTCGTAGTCGCGGACCAGCGACATCTTGCGGTACTTGAAGTTGCCGAGCGTCACGCAGCACAGGTCGAATTCCCACACGTAGGGGTTATCCTCGCCGCCCTCTCGGAGGCTGTAGAAGCGCTTCTCGCGTTGCCGTACGCCGGAGCCCTCGTCGATGAGGTAGTGCCGCGGCGCCGGGTTCTCTTGGAGGATCTCCTTGAGATGGATGTCCGTACGGCGGATCCGCGCGGAGAAGAGGCGGACGCCGAGCGGGTGGTAGTTGTCGGAAGCGTAGCTGTAGTCGATGTTGAGGAAGCTGCGGATGCCGCGGCCGGACAGCCGCGACTGGCGGTTGAAGGCGTCGAGTCGCCGCTTCGCCAGGTCGTGGATCAGATCGATGCGCGGCCGGTCGATCTTGTTCACGACGATTCCCGGCTCGCTCGCCTGGACCCGGTCGGCGATCAGCTTGTGCAGGTCGTCGAGTCCGGAGGCGGAGAGCGCGACGGTCTCAGGAAGCGCGATGCCGTACAACCGCCGGAAAAGGTAGCGGACGACCGGATTGACCTCCGCCTCGTCCTCCAGCGGCTGGAGCCAGAACGAGTCGCGGACCCCCTTCTTCTTGATGAGTCTCACAGGCAGCAGCACCAGCGGCGAGACGTACAGCTCGGCGGGTTTCTCCTTGACGTCCGACCAGCGCAGGAAGCAGAGGACGAGCCGCAGCTGCTCAAATCCGAACTCCGACTGGTCTCTTTGCGCCTCAAGGCGGATGTGGTCGAGCACGACCGGGAGGAAGGGCATCTCCTCGAAGTTAAGAAATTTATTGAGGAGAATGTCCTCCCCTTTCCCCAGCTCGCTTTTGAAGGGGTCGCGCCATGTCAGCAATCGATCCGGGCGGATGGAGGCCACGTCGAAGGAGAGCGGCACCGAGGCTTGCGTCAAGTTAACCGTGCCGAGCGTCGGCTTGAAGTGGAGGAGACGGTTGCGGGAGGAGATCTCGAACAGCCGTTCCTGCAGCCGCGAGAGGATCATCTGGCGGTGGCTCACGGGGGATGTCCTGGTGCCGCCGTCGGTCATGTCGAACTCAAGGTCGACTGTTTGCTCCCGGTAGTTCTCGAGAGTGTGGACCACGGTGCGGAGGTCTTGGGGGCGATTGTGGCGGCTCAGCTCGGTCATCTTGGCGATCGCCTTCGCCAGCACCGGGTGCAGTCCGGGGTTGAGACGGAACAGGTTGCCTCGGTTCTGGACGAAGAGCTCGAGCTGTGCGGGAGTGTTGAAGTCAAGCCGCGTCATCATGCTGCCCAGGATCATGCCAAGACTGAAAATGTCCGATAGGGGATCGTGGTGCTCAGCCGCCTGCTCCCAGCTGACGTAACCGGGCAGATAGATGGGACGGGTGACGGGCTCGCCGCGGGTGCCTATCTTGAGATCAGTGGCGATTTCCCCACCCTCGGAGACGTTGATCCCGCGGCGGCGCTCTTCGACGACTTCCACGGCGCCGGAGGGCGCGGCGTCGATGCGGGAGACACGCGTGTCGTTGCGGAGCGCACTCAGGCGGGCGGCGTTCTCGAACCACGCCTTGCCTGACTCCACCTTCAAGCTTCCCAGCCCCTCAAGCGGGGCGACCATGCCGGCGGTGTGCGTCTCGACCACTTGGCGAGCGAGCGGGAGGAAGGCGACCAGGGCGTCTTCGGTCGTGAATCCGCCCGCGTCGAAGCGGCACCGTAGAAATTCCTGGAAATCAATGATGTTCATGACGCGGTCCCCGCCTCCGCGTTCGCGAGCATCTCTGACGCGGCGGCCTCAAGCTGCTCCAGCTGTTTCTTCTTCAGCACCAGTTCCTTGGCGGCGGCCGCGCTGAACTGTTTTTCCAAGCCGAGCTTTCCGCTCAACTCAAAGGCGGCGGCCAGCGGCAGCTCGTCGAGGGAGCGGTCGACTGTGGCAAAGTCCAGCAGCACATAACAAAGGTAGTCCCGCAGGCCCTTGTCATACGGGGCGATCTCGGCGGCCAGCGCGTCGACGGCCGTTGGGGTGGCGGAAGGCGTGAAGTCTTCAAAGAAAAGGCGGGCGTGACCGAGGACGGCGTCGGTCCGGAACCAGACGTGCCTGAGAAGCGTGTCGATCAACTTTCGGGTCACTGCGGCCACCGACATTTTTCCAAGCAGGTCGAGTCGGTCGAATTCAGGAGTTCCCTCGATCATCCGTGCGATCTCGGCGTCGACCGCGTCGCCGCGCTCCTGCCACAGCCGTAGCGAACGGGCGCGGATGAACCCCTCCGGATGGGTTGACTCGTCCGTCTTTGGGTTGTCCATCTGGGAGATCTCGTCGGCCTGTCTGAGGAACGACTCAGGACTCACCGAGGGCAGTCCTGTTTGCACTTTCAGTTGCGCTGACACCACAAGCGACAGTTCTCCGCAGACCCGCAGCGCGGCCCGGTCGCAGAACACTTCTAAGTAAAGGGTGAATAGCCGCAGCGATTCGGCGTGCTCGGTGCCGGCTAGGCGATCGTTGTTCATGGCGGCGAGGATGGCGGCGGCGACGTGGAACTGCCGCTCCCATCCTTCATGGAAGAGGAAATGCGCGAATTCGTGCCCGAAGAGGGCCTGCAACTCGCCGGGCGTGAGTGTCTGCGCCACGGCTCCTTGCAGGATGACATGGATCTCGCCGGGGATGTAGGCGACGGCGGCGTTCATGCCCAAGGGATTCTGAGATTGGTAGATCGTGAGGGGAGCGGCGATGGCAAGGGCCGTGGCCGCCGCGTCAGCCGCCGCATACAGTTCCGGGGCTGACCCGCGCTCGACACGGTAGGTGCTTTTGAGTAGATCCAGTCGGACGGCGTCGAGGCGTTCCGCGCTCGCCTTGTCCGACGAGAACCACTGCCACAGGTCATCCTCGTGGGTCTTCAGATACGCCACCATCGCGAGATGATAGGGCACGGGGCGCAATGATGAGGCTGTGGCACTGGCTTCGCTCATGGCAGTTCATCCTTACGCGATGCGGAGTTCGCTCGCGCTAACCATAGTGTTGAGTGGTCGAATACAGTTCAAGATATGACAATTGCGAGCGAGGACACACAATTGTCGGCGGCCTGAAAATATACGTCATCAACCGCAAATAGTCAGTCAGACGTTGGCAGTTCTATGTTGAGCGATTACGCATAATAGTTAAGCATTTAAGCCATGAACAACGCATTAAAATCAAGTACAATAGAAAAGAACAAAGCGGGGAGCACATCCGCACAAGAATCCTCATCGCACGGGAGGCACATGTATGAACGCCAAGCAAAACGCCATTGAAATCATCAAATTCGGAAAGCCGGAACGCATCGTGGACGGCCCACCGGTCCATGGCCTCGCCTATTTCGGGGTAAACCACGAAAGCTTCGCCGACGGTATCGGGCACGACCGTCCGCTTGGCAGCCGCTGGACCGACGTCTGGGGCACGGTCTGGGAGAAGGAGCACGAGGGCGTGATGGGATTTCCCCGGGGCAATCCGATCTCCGACCTGTCGGCGTTGAAATCGTATCCGTGGCCGGATCCCGACGACGAACGGCTGTGCGGACAGCTGCAACGTCAGGCGGAGGGATGGAAGCGGGATGAGCGTTTCCTCTTGGGATCACACCGCGACACCCTTTGGGAGAAGTCCTACATGTTGTGTGGCATGGAGAACATGATGTGCCACCTCACCGCCGACCCCGAGGCGGCACGCGAGATATTTCACCGCGTAATGGATTTTCAGTTAGGCATGGCGAAGCACTATATTGCCCTTGGTGTCGAAATCGTCGGCTGCGGTGACGACCTCGGGACGCAGACGGCCCCCTTGTTGTCGCCGGAGTTTATCCACAAGTTTCTCGTCCCGGAATACCGCCGGCTCTTCACGTTCTACAAAGAGCGCGGCGTGCTGATCTCGTTTCACTCGTGCGGACACATCGAGCCGCTGTTGGACATCTTCATGGAGCTTGGCGTGGACATCCTCAATCCGCTTCAGGCGACAGCGAACAATCTTGGCGAGGCGCGGCGGAAAACCGCCGGAAGGATGGCGCTGCAGGGCGGGCTTTCGTCCAAACTCCTTGTCGATGGCTCGGCGCAGGAGATCCGCGGCGAAGTAAAGCGTCTTCTTCCTTTTCTTGGGAAGGACGGCGGCTACTTCTGCGCGCCGGACCAGGGTATGCCGTGGCCGCGGGAAAACCACGACGCCTACCAGCAGGCGCTTGCGGAGTTCGGCGCCTATCCGCTTCTTTCCACTATGTCTTGAGTGTTTTTTGATCGACCTGTGCGGGTAAAATCTATCTCGGGAGCACCGCGCGCCAGTGGGGCATCCCTCCTGGGACCGCGGGCGTCTCGCCCGGCAAAGAGGCGGGCTGGAAGCCCGCGCTCCCAGGCGCTCGTCGTGCGGAGACGCCAGATTTTACCCGCACATGTCGTTTTTTTTTCCGCCAGGCGCGGGGGCTCATGCCGTAGGCGTCAAGAAAGTTTCTGTTGAGGCTGGAGATGGTGGGGTAGCCAACGTCGAGGGCGATTTCTCCCACTTGCCGCATGGTCGACTCAAGCAGCGTCGCCGCCATCCGTGTCCTGATGCGTGAGAGGTACTCGCAGGGGGAGGTTCCCGCCGCTTCGTGGAAAATCCTCCGGAAGCATGCCACGCTCATACCGCATCTCGAAGCGAGATCTGGCATGCCCAGTTTTTTGTGGTAGCCCTCGATCATCGCCTTCACCGCCGGGGCGACCCGGCTCAAGGCGTCGTTGGAGGTGGTATCGGACGTCTCTGCGGGGGGCGTGGTGATCGGTGCTGACAGGCGTCTTAGCCGCGCCATGACCGACATCACGAGCCCCCTGACGGCGAGTCTGTGGCCGGCGCCTCCGCGTTCAAGCTCTTGGACGATCAGGTGGACAAGCGGAGCAAGCCGCGCGTCGTCCGATGGCTCGATGATGTTCTTGAAACTTTCGCCGCACAGCATCGACGGGTCGAGCAGTTCCACCTCAGGGGCCGTGGGGCCGACCATGCGCGGGGGATCGACGAGGATCCAGGACCACACGCTCGTCGTACCCTCGGCGCTTCGCGCGAGATGCGCTTCCTTGTGATTTATCACCGAGACGTCGCCCGTCTTGTACGGCAAAAGTTTCCGCCCGACCATGAACACCCCCGCTCCTTCGTGGCAGTAGCCCAGCTCAAGGCAGTCATGCGCATGCAAGTATGAAATGGGTTTGTCGGCTTGCTGGCTTGCGCCAAGCAGTTCGCAGGGAAAAGCCGCCGGAAGGTCGAACGCGCAGAAGACGATCGGTAGCTCTTTTATTGAGCGATTTCGCATAGTTGTCACGTAAATGTGATTTATTGTCGAATATCATAATTCGCTGGCGGGGGTGATACAAGCAACCACGGAAGCCTGGGCAGGCCCCCCCCCTGGGCGTTGAAAAATCCCACGAATATGCTACACTTACAGCCGTATTCGCCGGGTTGGACAACCCGGTGCGACGAAGAGAGCAACATCTGCGAAAAAACAACAACGATACCACACTAATGCAAGACGGTCTGTTCGTCCGATGACGGGATGGCTGTTGTCGCAGGACACGGCTCCCCGGTCAGCTTGAAGGAAACGCCACCTTGCCGAGGGAAAGAGCTTATGCGTGATCATCTCAAGTGTTTAGGAGCCATCCTTGTCACCTTCGCCCTGCTCATGGGCCCCTTGGTCTTCGCCGCCGAGCAGATGGGCGGCGCACCGGCAGCGGTTCCGGCAGTGGTGCCGGATCCCGGCAGCGCGCCAATGAAGACCGCCCTTTTCATCCGCAACCGCGGTGGCAAGGAGTTGCGCACCAAGATCGACACCTTCAACGACCGCCTCACCGCTCGCCTTGCTGAAAAAGGCTTCGGCATCATGGACTGGAAAGACGTCATTCAGAAGTTCAGAGAATCCAGCGAGGCCGAGGACAAGATCATCCAGTACGCCAAGTCGTTCATGGCCGTCTACACGAACACGGACACCAATGACAGCGCCACGAAGTTCGTCGAGGTGAAGAAGGGGCCCGAGCTCGAGGACTCCATGACGGGGCAGACGAAAGACGGCGGCGTCGCTAAGGCGTCCGCGCTCCGGATCGCGCAGATGCTCGACGCCGACTACATCATCGTCGCCACCCTTGGGCAGCTCGGG
>CAYTFM010000134.1:0-23391 GCA_964436735.1 uncultured Victivallales bacterium
CAGGCCATCCAGAGCTCGCAGAAGGGGATGCTGCTTCTGCTCATTATGACGATCGTGGTCATCTACATCATCCTCGAAATTCTCTATGAGAGCTTCATCCATCCGGTCACCATCCTGACCGCTCTACCGTTCGCGGGACTCGGGGCGCTGCTGGCGCTGATCGCATGCAACACCGAGCTCTCGCTTTACGCCATCGTCGGCATCATCATGCTCGTCGGCATCGTCAAGAAGAACGGGATCATGATGATCGACTTCGCCATCGAGGCGCGGCGGAGCGAGGGAAAAAATCCGGTGGAGGCGATCGTGGAGGCGTGCATAATCCGCTTCAGGCCGATCATGATGACGACTTTCGCCGCCCTGATGTCAGGCCTCCCCATCGCGCTGGGGATAGGCGGCGGCGGCGAGTCGCGTAGGCCGCTTGGCATAGCGGTCGTCGGCGGGCTGATCTTCTCCCAACTGCTGACGCTGTACGTCACGCCTGTCTTCTATGTTTGCATGGAGAAGCTCTTCCACTGGCGGGAGAACAAGACGACCGCGAATCGCGCTGAACCTCCACGTGGATGATACGAACGTGAACGCCCTCCTCCGGCAACCGAAACGAGAGGGGAGGTTAGCGACGCCCGCTCTGGCACGGCCATTATCCCGTTGCGAGAAGAGCCTATACGGATTGCCTGTCAGTCTTTGAGGATCATGACCGGCCAGAGATGTGGCTTGTAGTCGCAATGGCTGCCCGGCTCGGTCGCCAACGACACCCCCTTCCGCGGCCACTCCTCGCCCGGCTCCTTGTCGTGGAGGTATAAGCCAAATCCGGCGCGCCAGCCCTTTTCCAGCTTCAACGGCTCGATGTAGCGCTGCGGGAAGATCATCACGTAGTCGTAGCCGTCCTTTATCCGCTGAAATTGGCATTTGACTCCCTTGGCGGCGTCCGCTTTCGTCGGCATGTTGAGCCCTCCCGCCAGTTGGTGGTGCGCCTCCCGCAGGCGGTGGACGCTTCCCGGACCGTCTTCCGCTTTGGCGTCGCCGGCGTAGAAGTCGTAGCGATAGTCATCAAGGTCGTAGCCTTTTCCCGGATTGCTGCGGCCGTTGGCGCCAGTGTCGAAGTAGACCTCCACGGAACCGTCATGCATGTAGAGCTGGTTGTCGCGCCAGCGGTCGGAATCGGTTAGGACCAACTTGTCGTCCACGCCACTCACCCGGAGATAGAGGTTGTCCGAGTCCCATGCCATTTGGAAGGTGGCGTCCAAGTCTTTCGCGTATCCGGCGTCGGCCTTGTTCCCCGCGCGGTCGGCCGAGGTGAACCAATTGGTAATAAGGATCGACGGGATCTTCCGCCAATCTGCCGAGGCCGGGTCAAGCGGCAGCGGTTTTGCCGCCCGTGGCACATAGAAATACGACACGTCCCAGACAAACTCATTCTTCTTGCCATTGGCGAATTCCACGTCGATGGACTTCCTCCAGGTATACATGGTTCCCGGCGTAGTGCCGGAGTTTCCCGGCACAACAGCATCGTTCTTGCCTTGCGGGGGGATGTCGAAGGGGATCTGCGCACCACCGACGCCAAGCTTGCCCGTCAACGCGTTATTCGTCTGGTTGGTGAGAACAGTTTCCATCTGTCCATCCAGTCTCGGCTGGACATCCACCTTCAACGCGGTGCCCGCGCCGACGATCTGGGCGGTGCTCAACGCCCGCACGAGCGTGTCCAAACCGCCTTTCCCGCAGCGCAGGAACAAGGGGGCCGGCGTGAGCTGGATCGTGACCACGCCTTCTTTGGGGTCGACGTGGCGCGGGTTCCCCATCAAGTCGATGAACTCAGGCTCCTGCCCTTCGAACTTCGCCAGCATCTCCGGTCCGCGCTCAAGTCCGTTGTCCACCTTGTCCATGGCGCACCAGATTGCCACCACGCCGCGCCCCTGGTCGTCCTCGAAGGCATAACCTCGTATACCGCCCACGGGACGGATGTCGGCTTTATAGGTGGGGTTCGCGAGAAGATGCCCCAGCGTGTTGGGGACTTTGCACAGAAAGAGTGGCGCGAAGTACTGATCGATATACGGAGCGCTCACCCAGATGTTGAAGCATTGAACTTGAGGCCAGTACTTGAGGCAGATGAGATAGGTTCTGGCAACCCAGGCGGCGTGAAGAAACTCGCGCCAGCCCGTGTCGTAACTTGGTCTTCCGCCGCCGTAGTTGTCATAAGCGCCTCCCGAACCCCATTCGGGAATATTGGTGTCGGTGATGTTGAACCCCTCGGTGTAGTAGATGGGAGTTTCCTGGCCATAGCCGTATTTCTTCATCAACTCGATGAACTGAGCCGTGTTGGCGTCCAGGTCATCGGCGCCACACACGCAGTCCAGACTCCCATATGGGTGGGCGGCCATGGCGTCCCATTTCGCCTTGCCCTGTGTCGAGCGCAGATAGCCCTCCTGCTCCTTGAAACCGCGCAGGCGGTTCAAACCGGAGGTGCCAGTATCAGGCAGGACAACCGCTTTGGGATTGGCCCGCTTGATGCCGCGGAAGGCGGCGGCCTGGAATTTCCCCCATTCGTCGTAGTTGCCGGCGATCAGGAGGGGCGACTTGCCTTCGATCTCGCAGGTCGGAGCCCAGACTTCCACCGTGGGATTCCGGGTCACGACATCGAAGCATATGTCCTCGATTTGTTTTTCCCTTTCCGGTGTGAACTCGGTCCATTGCTCCAGGGCGGCGTTGTAGATGGGAGCCTGCTCTTTGGTCAGAAACGAGTAGATGGTTTCAGAGAAGTTCTTGATTCCGTACCGCTATTCAGCCTCCTGTTTACAGTTGTAGGTGGTCGAACCCCACCCCCATCGTTTGTAGTTACGTCCCAGGTCGTCCGCACGGGTGTGGCGGAGGTCGAACAGGTTGCCGAACATGTTTTTGGTGGAGTGCGTGTTCTCGAGGAACTCCATGATGGAGAAGCGGTAATAATCGGCGTACGGCGGCCGCCCCTCGAGCTGATAGTCGACCCTCATGATAAAGATGCCGGTTCCCAGACTCAGCGAGTCGAAGGGAAGCGCGATGGTAGCGCGACCATCCTTGTCGAGCGCAAATGGAAACTTCTGCTGCAACAACTTCTCGCGGTAGTAGTCGAAAAGAGTCACATCCACATTACCCGCGGTTTCTGGTTTTCCGGAGAGGTCGAACGCGGCATCGATTGCCTGCCCACGAGCCAGCATGCAGTCCGGATCTGACGTGCGCAGGAATCCTTCGACCTCCGGACCGGTGTAGCCGGAGGGAGCCGTCCCCTTCTCCACTTGAATGCCGTCAACCCACACGGGGCAGCCACCTGCGCCAAGCAACAGCGAGATCGCCGCAGTATCCGACTTGAAGATGAAGGAGTAGCGCGTCCAACTGGTGGTCAAGGTGTGTCCGTATTTGAACCCCTCTTGCCATCCCATCTTGCTGCCGTCGGTGCGCAGCGCGCTCATCACTCCGAGGCAAAAAGAGCCCTTGTCCTTCTCGCTCTTCGCAGAGAAACTCACCGTGTAGTCCGCCCCCTTCTCCACCGGAATGGGGAGACTCATGATGGCCATGCCGCCGCCCTCGCGGCGGACCAGCAGCGACTTGCCGCCGAACATGGCGTCGCGGGAGATGGAATAGGCCGGATTGTCCGATGCCACAAATTTCCCGCCGCCCCACCACCATGTCCAGTAGCGCAGCCCCTGCTCGAAGCTGGGATTTGGCATCAGGTTGCCCGTGGTAGGCGCGGGCACATGGGTGCGGTCGCTCCTCCAAAAGTCCACGCCGGCCACTGGCGGCGGCGCGGCGGCGGATTGGACGGCGGTTGCGCCGAGGTCAAGCGTGAACGAGCCCGTTGACGCGGTCGAGTGGAACCATATCCACAGGGCGGGATCCTGATGCTTGTTCTCCATCAGCGACACGCTGTAGTCTTTGCCAAACTCCACCGCCAAGGACTCCAGTGGCTGCCCGGGGGCGACCTCGATCCGAGCCGGCCCCTTGACCTCTTGCAAGAGCTTCTGGCTTGGAGAGAGCTCATCCAGGGAAAGGAGCGGGACAGCTGTTCCGTCGCACGTGACACCCGCATTGCGGTAGGAGGCGCCGTGTATGAAGAAGCAGAAATTGAAACCACCTTGGGCGGCTTCAAAATCAAAGGCGATCTTGCCGTCTCCCAGTGGACGCAAAGTGTAGGAGTAGCCCACATCGGCAGCTGAGACGAAACTGCTGGTAATGGTCTGAGCCGCCTTGTCGACGCGCAACTCGGCATTGGTTCCTTTCTTCTGCTCCACATAAAACACCTTCGCCGTGCCGATCGACTTGTCGTCAACGAAGAGCTCGCAGGACTCGTCCGCATCCCAAAGCCGACTGCGGAAACTGATCTGCTTATTGCCAGAGCGCATGACGGCCGACTCCACGGTCTTTATCTCGGGCGATTTGTTAGACCGCGCCTGCACATCGAACGTTTTCAGCTCCACCGGCTGCCGCTTGGCGTCGGTGGCCTGAAAAGGCGGCTGGGGATCGGGCAATCCCTTCGCATGGATGCACGGGATCAAGGACAAACCGACACAGCAAGCGGCCACCATCAGAACAGGTTTACCTATGGTTCGAGACATTTTTCCCCTCCATGTACTTGAGTGAGGCGACGACGAATCTTTACCAATGACCAATGACCAATGACCAATGACCAATGACCAATGACTCACTTCCTGCTCAATCTGACGTCAAGCCACACGGCCATGGCGAGCACAAGTCCCCTGGCGATGAATTTCATCTCGGGTGAGACCGCCATCAAGGTCATGCCGTTCAGCAGACAGGCCATGATCAGCGCCCCGAGCAGGACCCCCATCACATCGCCTTTCCCGCCCTTGAGGCTTGTGCCGCCGATGACGCACGCGGCGATCGCGTCTAGTTCCATAAGATCTCCAACCGTCGTCGTCGATGCGCCGGAGTACGAGGTTTGGAGAAATCCCGTGACGCCGACGAGAAACCCCAGCACCGCGTACGCCCCGATCATTACTCTCGCCACCGGAACACCCGAGACGACAGCCGCCTCCTCGTTGCCCCCAATCGCATACAGGTACCTCCCGAAAGGGGTGTGCTTCGTCATGAAGTGAACCACGAGTCCGACCGCTACGAGAATCATCAGTGAAAGGGGAATCCCCCTGAACTGATTGCACACGATGACGGCGATGAGAATTCCCTGTGACAAGATGAGCCATTTGAAGAAAGACGTTTCGCCATCCTCGACGGCAAGGGCAAGCATTCCGCGCCGTCTCCGCTCTCTGAGCGTGCTGAATCCGGCGCAGGCGATGCCAATTCCCGCCAGAGTCCAGCCCGCCGCCGCGGGGAGGTAATAGGTGGTCAATATCGAATAGAGGTTGCTCGAACCGCCTGGCGCGACTGGAACCGTCGCATTGCGTATCACAAGCCAAAAGAGCCCTTTGAACACAAGCAACCCGCCGAGGGTGATTATGAACGACGGCATCCTCTGCAGCACAATGATGGAGCCCATGAGAGCCCACAGGGCGACGGCGGCGACGCTCCCGACCAGCATGGCGAGTGGCGCGGCAAGATGATACTGGAACACCAGCACGCTCGCGATTCCGCCGATGAGTCCAACGCCGGAGCCGACGGAAAGATCGATTTGCCCCATGACGATTATCAGCAGCATGCCGAGGGCAAGAACCGCGGTGATGGAAAACTCGATCATCAGCATCGAAAGGTTCCGCGCGCTCAGAAACTGCGGCGCCATGATCGAGAACAAGCCGCATATCAGCACAAGCGACAGCGGCATTGAAAGCTCACGCAACGACAATTTTCGTTCCATACAACACTCCTCTATCCTGAATTATCCAGGCTGCTGCCTGCCCATCGCGGCGGTCATCAGTTTCTCCTGCGTCGCCTCCTCTTTCGAGAAGACGCCTCCGATCCTTCCCTCGCACAGCATGACGATCCTATCGCTCATCCCCATGAGTTCCGGCAACTCGCTTGAGACGATGACTACCGCCTTCCCTTCCGAGGTCAGACGGTTGATGAGTTGATACACCTCAAGCTTGGCGCCGACGTCGATGCCGCGTGTCGGTTCGTCAAGAAAGACCACCTTTGGCTCGGTCATGAGGATCTTGCCGATCACCACCTTCTGCTGGTTACCGCCGGAAAGTCCCTTGACCGCCGCCTCAAGGTTCGGAGCCTTCACTTTCAGCGAGTCAAAGCATTCTTTGTTCCGCATGACCTCCCTGTACTCGTCAATCACCGACATTCTGGTGACTTTGTCGAGTGAGGAAAGCGACATGTTGAATCCGATGGACTGGTCTAGGTGCAGTCCGTAGCGCTTCCTGTCCTCGGTGACGAAGGCAAGGCCCCGTCGGAGAGCCTCACTAGGAGTCGGCTTTGCGAAATCCTCTCCGATCAACCGCACGCCTCCGCTTCTTCTGTGGCCGTACATCCCGAAGATGTGCATGAGCAACTCGCTCCTCCCCGCCCCCATCAGCCCACCGATCCCCAGCACCTCGCCCCCATGAAGACTGAACGATATGCCCTGGAGGCAAAGCTTTTCATCATCTTCACTCTCAGCGACGGAGAGGTTGTCGACCTCAAGGAGAAGTTTCTCCGAGGCGCCCTGCGCATGCCGTGGAAAGAGATTGTTGATCTCGCGCCCGACCATATGCCTGATGATCGCGGGAATGGACGCCGTCTGGATGGCCATCGTTGTAATAGTCTCCCCGTCGCGCAAAACAGTGATGCGGTCGGCGATCCGCATCACCTCGTCGAGCTTGTGCGAGATATAGACGCAGGAGATTCCTTGTGCGCGGAGGTCTTTGATGATGTCGAGCAGTATGTCGACCTCCGTCTCGGTGAGCGCCGCGGTGGGCTCGTCGAGGATCAGAATCCGCGACTTTTTACCGAGGGCTTTCACGATCTCGACAAGTTGCTTGTGGCCTACCCCGAGCGCGCCCACCTTCGCCGAAGGATCTATGGGCAGTTTGAACTTGGCGAGCAGATCCCTCGCCTTGGTGAACATCGCATGCCAGTCGATCATCCCGCAGGACACCGGCTCGTTCCCCAGAAAGATGTTTTGGGCGACGGTCATCTCCTCCACAAGCGCGAGCTCCTGGTAGATCACGGCGATGCCGTTCCGCTCAGCATCCCTGATAGAGGCGAACGTGGCAGGCTTTCCGTCTATCGAATACTCCCCTTCATACGAGCCGCACTGGTGGATGCCGGAAAGCAGCTTTATCAGGGTCGATTTGCCGGCGCCGTTCTCGCCGCAAAGGGCGTGGACTTCACCGCGGCGCAGCGTGAAGCTCACGTTCCTCAACGCAGTCACGCCGGGGAATTTCTTCGTCACGCCTCTTGTCTCAAGGATAATTTCGGAGGCCATTGCGCCTATTGCTTTCCGTTAACCTCATAAGCAGTATGAAAACCGTCTTTGACCACCGTGTCCATCATATTGTGCTTGTCAACCGGGACGACATCGAGGAATAGTGAGGGGACTTTCCGCTTCCCATTGTCGAGCTCGCCGTTGGCGAAGACGATTTCGCGTTTGACGACCGCCACCGCGATCTCCGCGGCCTTCACCGCGAGTGCCTTGAGCGGCTTGTAGATGCTCATCGTCTGCGTACCGCGCATAATCCGCTGGCAGGCGGCAAGATCCGCATCCTGTCCCGTGACAACGATCTTCCCCGCAAGCCCCTCCTCGAGCAGCGACTGGATCGCGCCGCCGGCGGTCCCGTCGTTTGACGCGAGCACGCCGTCAATGCCCGAGCCGAATTTCGTGATCGCCGCGCTCATGATCTTCTTTCCGTTCTCGGGTTTCCAGTCCTGCGCCCAGTCTTCATGGACCACTTTGACGTCACCGCTCTTCAAGTAAGGATCAAGCACACTGTCCTGTCCCTGCTTATAGAGCAGCGCGTTGTTGTCGGTTTTCGATCCGTAGATTCTGACGATATTCCCCTTGCCGGGAACGGGAAGATGGTCGACGAGGTATCGGGCTTGGCATTCTCCGACTTTCACATTGTTGAAGCTCATGTAGAGATCAAGGTCGCAGCCGGTGATGAGGCGGTCATAGGCTATCACCGGAATGCCCGCGGCCTTTGCCATGTCGACCGCCTTGGACATGGCGTCTCCGTTGTGGGGGACGATGACGATGAGGTTGACCTTGTTGCTGATGAGGGCCTCGACGTCGCGGATCTGGCGGGTGTCGTCGCTGTTGGCGGACTGCACGAGCACGTCGGCTCCGAGCTCGTTGGCTTTCTTGACAAAGATGTCCCTGTCCTTCTGCCACCGCTCCTCTTTCAAGGTGTCGAGGGAAAGACCGATCGTGATCTTCGCCCCCGTCTTGCCTTCACCGCCCCCCGCAGTAGTGCCTTTTCCCCGTGCGATGATAAGCCCGATGACCACGCTGAGGACAAACGAGATCACCACGAAAATTGTTTTCGCCGTCAGTTTCATTCAAGCTTCCTCCATGACAGTTTCCGCCGTTTCCCGCGTGTCACCGATTTTCAAGAGATGGACGACGCAGCGTCACCGGCCCGAAGAGTCCGGCGTCAAGAGTATCAGTATCAGGGGCCGTGTGCCATTTCCAGTCGTAGTTCTCATATTGCGTGACGGCATTGACGATGAGGTTCCCAACTTGAACCCGAATGGTGTTCCTCCCTTTGCGAAGCAGTGTGCCGATTTCGAATTTGAATGGCGGCCACATGCGGGAGCCGACGTTCTCTCCGTTGATCCAGACCTGCGCCATATGTTTGACCTGCCCGAGGTCCAGGATCTCGCTTCCGCATATATCGGGAAGGTCGAACGTCGTCGTGTAGTCGACGAAGCCTGAGAACCGCCTCAGATCCCATTTCAGCCACGATTCGAGCGGACGCGCCGCACCGCCCTGCAAAAGCCACTCAGGCGCCGCAAGCTTGTGCTGCGCCAGATTCGGCTGATCAGTTGGGTCAACGCACACGGTCCACAGCGCATCAATTCCCATGACCTCTTCGAACTGCGCCGCCGCCTTTTGCGGCAGTGCGGGCTTCGACGGATCGTGCACGAGCCAGAAGGCCTCGAACGGCTCCAGGGTCAACGCCACGCGGCTACCATCGGCAAGATCCTCGGATGAGATGCTACGGACGGTTCCCGTTTCGCAGTCCCAGATCGAAACCTCACCGGACGCTCCACGGACGCGCAAGATGAATTCATGCGCGGCAGGTTCGTTGTTCGCAAGCCAGATAAAACTGCGGCCGTTGACGATTCTCTTTGACGCGATCAGCGGAAACTCTCCCGTCTCGAACGTGACACATGGCGCAAGCCCCGGAGCTTTCAAGTCGATCAGAGCACGTAATCCCTTTCCTGCCTCAATGAACGACGGAGCTTTTCGCAAAGTATCCATAAGTCTTTTCATGGCAGGATCTCCCACGCCATTTTCGGCTGAGGCGTTGGGAAGCGAACCAAGCGCGAACACATGTCCGCCCGCCTGGGCGAAGTCGGCTATACGTCTCGCCACTTCGAGCGGCAAAAGCTTGAGCGGCGGCAGAACAAGAGACGTGAAGGCGAATGGGCCGCGCGACAACGTCGCATCGTCGCCAACAGACATCTCCATGATGTAATGGCTATCCGCGACGAGGTGGTCGATTCGGGAGGCGTACATGTCGTTCATGGCCTGGGTGTAGGCGTCATCGATAGCCATGATTTCCGCGGCATGCGCGCACCCCACGTCCGAGGCATCCGAGATGTGTGCGCGAAACGGCTTCGCCGATTCAAAATAGGCGTCGCCGATAAGCGCCCACACGCTGTCCATCGGGCAGAGAAGCAACGTCTCAGCGGCCAGATGGCCATGGTCGTTGACATGGCAGGCGCGGCGCGCAAAGTCCGTCCAGAGGTGGAAGTGCCGCCAGTATGGGTTCCACTCGAAGAAGTCGGGCGGGTAGGAGACTTCACGCAATTGGTCGCTCGTATTTATCCCGTGCGGCACGATATGCGTGAGTCCTTGGGCGATGGCGGAGTTCGCCGCTGTCTTCAACTCCGCGGTCGTGAGGTGCCATCCGGCGATGCCGAGCACTTCGCACATGAACTGGCGCCCCTCGAACTCGCAGACTGACTGGGTCTCCTTGAAGGTGCGCGGCTTGTGCACGTTCCGGAACAGCGCATCGGTGCCAGGCATCGAGGAGGAGCGCTGGGCTCCCATGAAGTTGGCGACGTACACGGCCTGTTGAAACAGCCGCTCCTCCCAGAAATGGCAGGTCATGAACAGGCCGCGTTCCCGGCACCACCGCTCGAGCGGCGCAAAGACGCAGTCCACATAGACGTGGCCGACGACATCGAACCAGTCCCAGCGCGCCTTGGCCCAGAGCCCCTCAGCGTCTTCCTCAGCCAGCAGGGGCATCCGGAGGCGGATGTCCACATCCTTGAGCCTCAAATAATCCTTGGCGAGGTCGTCCGACCAGGCTAGTTTGTAGCCGAAGCTCCCTTCAAGATCGAAGAAAACGCCTTCCATGGTAGTACCGAAATAGCGTGAGAACAGTTCCTCATATTTGGCGTTCTCGAGCTTCAACCATGGCTCGGCAAGGCGGCGATCCAGAAAATTGATAGACGTTCCGCCGGAATGCTGGCAGTCGTGATGAGCGGTGAAGGAATAGACGCGCCATGAGCCACACTGCGGCGCCGTCCAGGGAAAGGCGTCGCCCTCTCCGATGATTTCGAGCGTGGATGACAGGAGACGTCCGCCACCGTCAAGCCTCGCTGCCACAGCGAAGAAGGAGGCTGGAACTTCGACGCCAGCACCGCCCTGGACGTCCATGGCCGTCCATGCGAGGGAGACGGACTTGAGCTCAGGATGGCGTGGCGGCAGGGTGCCTCCGACTGGGAAGTTTGGATGTTCGGGATGGTCCGGCAACAGGTACTTGTCTGGGAAACAGGGATCACCCATGGTGTAGGACATGCGCGTCCCGCCCGCGGCGGCGCTTTCCAGCGCAGCCTGGAAGCACGTGAACCAGTCATCCGAGAGCCAGAAGGGTTCATGGGCTTTGTAGTGGCGGGCGTGCACATAGCCTGGGTTAAGCCGCTGGCGGCTCATTTCCTTGGCCATCCAGGCAATGCGCTCACGCTTCAGCGGTCCGTTCCAGAACCAGAACGCGGTTGGCGCATACCCAAGATCAGGTTCTCGGAAATGCGTATCTGGAGTCTCCACGCCAAACTTTCCATCTTTCCCGCATCTTTTCGAAAAAGGGGCCTTCATTGAGAAGTCCTCTCCATATGAATTTCTTCCCTTGGCGCAGTATTGAATGAAAGCCTTTCTCCGGCAAGCGATTCAGCTGGGTTGCCGTTTCGCACGAGTCGGACCGCACACTCATGCCACGGATTCATGACCACACAATCGCCCCCTTTCTCGCTCAGGATCCTCACGCCTTGCACCACCCCGTTCTTCAGTTCCGCCGAAACAAGGAACGCGCCCCAGGCGCGCAAAGAGGCGAAGCGCGCATCATGATTCTCCGGCCAGCAGGGGAAGAGACGCAGCACCCCTTCGTAGCTTTGCAGTAGCATCTCATTGACCCCCGCGGTGATTCCGCCGCACGTTTCAATGCCACCGCCCCCCTGCTCAATCAACAGATTCGGCAAGCCATGCGTATTGATCTTGCGACGCATCATTTCCAGTATATGCTCAGGAGTGATCCGTAAGCGAGCGGCACCAGGCGGCACCGTGTCGAAGGCGTTTCCGTCGCGCACCCACACCTCCTCGCCCCAGGTTGCGGCGGCCTCGCGGAGGATGTTGAAATACACTGGCATATGCTCCTGCCCGACGACGCAACACGGCCAGACCGTGCCATGGAACGTGAGTCTGGTCGCCCCGATCTTCTTGCTGCTGGGGCCGCCTTCAGCTCCTCGCGGCAGAAGCCGTCCGTCCCTCTCGGCAAGCGGGAAGACGCTCAGGTTCTCAAGAATGTGCCGCCATGTTCCCCGCCGTTCCGTGTCGTTTCCCAAACAAGAACTGATCTCGACGATCCCCGCCAAAAACATTCTGAGCAGTCCAAGCGAGCCCAGCGGGTTGAAGTCGTCGCGCCCCTCCTCCCAGCCTGCCCCTTCCCACGGACCGGCTTCGTTGTAGGAGTCGTGGTAAATCACGTAACGGCCGTTCTCGAACTTCAGGTAATCTTCCCAAAAGGCGGCGACCTCCCGCAAGAAGGGGTAGACATGACGCGCGTAGTCCAGATCAAGGCTGTGATGCCAGCGCAGGATCATGGGCACGGTGCCAAAGAGGGCATTGCTTTTTTGCCCCCAGAATTGATGACCACGCTCAAGCTCGGCAGCACGGCGCATGCCGGAATCCTTCTCGAACGGCTGGAACAGAGCCGAACAGAATCCCCGTGGCCCAATGCCGACCTCGTAATAAACGCCGTCCACCCCCAGAAGCTGTTTCGCGTTGCGTTTCCCCATCTCGATGTACTGGAGAAGTGGCGCATCGTAACAGTCGGCCAACGATAGATGGTTGGAGGAGTACAGCCCCCAGAATGGCGCTTGGTAGTTGTAGTTCAAGTGATAGTCGCCGGCCCAGGCCGGCGTGTCCGTCGTGATCCAATTGCCCCACAACCCCGGCGGGAAATCGGTATTACGGCAACAACAGGCAAGGAGATACTGCGCGCCGTAGTAGTGACGTTCCAGTAGCTCGTCATGGATATCAACAAACGATTCAGCCCAGAATGCCGTCCACCAACGACGGTGCGCAACCTGCAACTGCGCCAGTCTTTCCAGATCAAGCTCTTCCAGGCGGCGAATGGCTTCAGCGGTTGGATCGGAGGATTCAAAACTGCCGCATACCGTCGCCGCAAAGCGCACGCATTGTCCGGCATGCACGATGATGCGCTCCACTCCGCATGACAGCTCTTTCAACGCCACGCTGGCCTCGCACGGCCACACCAGATCGGGCCCTTCGTAGCGCCGACTAATGACGGCAGGCCGCGCGTCCGACGTAGCCGTGGACGTCGAACCATCGCCCGAGCACGCCCACAGTTCTCGCTCAACTTCCACTACCCCGGTTATGACGGTCGCTTCCATGATCAGCACGTTCCGCGTTGCCGCAACCCACGCGCGGAGTTCAAGCGCCACACCGGGTTTCGCGAACGTGCCGAACAGTTCTCCGCTAAATAAATCAACCTCAACGCGATAAGAAGCACCCTGAAGCGATGGGGCGATCAAATCGATTCCGCCTATCGGGCGTGGACCTCCATCCGGGAAGCCAGGCTTCGATTTCCAGAAATCATTCTTGGAGATCAGGAAACGAAGCCGCTCGGGCGGACCACAGCAGACAACGCCGACATCGCCGTTGCCGAGCAGTGGTCCATCCACGTGCTTGTCAGCTGGAACTCGCGCGGGCGGAGTTACGAAGACGGCCTTGTGTCGTTCAATGATGGATCGAGCGCTGTCGCCACGTGTGGACATTTTACCGCCTATTTCCTCTGCGTATCCTGACGACAGCTCTCATTTCCCGCCGAAGTTGATCTCGACGATATCCAGCAGCACGCTCCGTACGCTCTTCTTTATCGGGATACGTAGTTCGGAGCCGTCCATCCGCCACTCCAACTTCGATTTGGAATCCCGCGTCAAAAGCTGGACGGACTTGGGCGAGCTCACGTCCTTGACGACAACTTCAAGCTCGTCCCAGTCGAAGACGAGATGCACATACCATGTGGAGCCTTTGATGGTCACGGGGGCGTTGCATTTGTCCGGCCAGGGCCCAGGAGCGACATCCTCAGCAAGGGCATAGCCCAGTTTCTTACGCCACTTGGCGAGCTCCGCGAACCGCGCGTAGGCGACGTCGGGTAACTCTCCTTTCGCGTTGGGGCCGATGTTGACGAGGAAGTTGCCTCCCCAGGTGCGGGCCTTCGCCCATTCGCCCAGCATCCAACCGGTGGGCTTGTACGTTTCGTGGCTGAGGTATCCCCACGCCCCGTCATTCCAGATGTGGCAATACTCCCACCAGCCGGCAGGACGCTTCGAGGGGTACGAGCATTCGGGAGTGTCGTAGTCGCCATATCCCAGTCCCCGTTTGTTGAACACTATCCCGGGCTGGAGCGCGCGCAACTCCTCAAGCGTCACCGCTTTCTTCGAGGAGCCATCGAACCAGAGCAGATCAATCTTTCCGTACGAGGTCAGCAATTCGTAGATGTGACCTTTGACTTGGGCGTTCCACCTTTTCTCGAACGCCTCGTCTTCGAGGGGAAGCTTAGAAGCGTCGATGGGTTCATGATCCATGCCCACCATCACTTCGTTGCCAGCGCGGTCGATGGTCTTGCCAAACGTCATACGGTCCCGCGCGAAATACCAGTCGGGGGGCGAATAGTAGAAACCGACCTTCATGCCGTTCTCGCGGCAGGCCTCGACATATTCCTGGACAAAATCCTCTCCCGGATGATGGCTCTGAACGCCAAAGGGGCTGCATTTGCTTGGCCATAGCGTGTAGCCGTCGTGATGCTTCGTCGTCAGCACGGCATAAGTGAAGCCCGCCTTTTTCGCCGCCGCCAGCCATTTCCTCGGGTTATAGCGGTCGGGATTGAAACTATCCGCCTGCCTCCAATACTCGTTCGGCGTGAGCTGCGTCTGGATAGCTGGCAGTCCCCACTTCGAAGCGATCACGCCTCTGCCGCCAGGGGGCGTCAACATCATTCCCCACGAAAGGTCGCCCGATCCTTTGACGCTCGAGATACCCCAATGGATGAAAAGCCCCAACGAGCCGGAAAACCATTGCGCGTCAGGATGCTCAGTCCTCCGGTATGCGGAACCGCTTTCCGTAGGTAGATTGCCGATTGCGGCATGCTGCGCCGCGACGATCTCATTCTCGCTCATGTGTCATTCCTCATTTGTAGGATAGCCGTTCGGAATTTCGTCAGCTTGTTTATTTGGCTGAAGGATTAAGGATCAGCATCATTTGTGGGATGATCTCCGCGGCGAAGAGCGCATGCCCCCTGTCATTCGGATGCAAGCCCCCCAGCAAACCGTTTTTCGCGGCGAGGGTCTTCGCCACTGCGGGCCCCAGGTCGATGATGGAGACTTTCGGGTCGGCAGGATGGTTCTTTTTATGCGCCTCGACTCCCGCCTTCAACTCCTTCGCGTAATACTGGCCGAAGGGGATGAGTATGATGATATGCGCATTGGGCGCGCTGGCGCGTAATGCCGCCAGACTCTGCACGATGCTAGCGGCGGTGTCGCTGGGATTGGACTTGTGCAGGATATCATTGGTGCCATAGTTGATCATGATCAGAGAGGGTTCCTGACCGGGTTGTCCATACGCGCTGAGATGCCCTTGGGAATCGAGCAGCGAATGCTTGTTGCCATCGATCTTGTTCCAGCGGCTCGCCGCTTCGTCGTAGTGTCCGCCGACACCGTTGCTGGAATTCGTAATGATGTAATACCCAGGCACATCCCCTGGCGGGTTGTCGCCCTTGTTGATCCAGCCACTCCAACCGCAGGCGCTGACGCCGTACTCGTAGCCTTGCGTCCTGAGCGCCTGACCGATCAGATGGGAATAAGGCGCGAGTTCACTCGCTCCGCACCCCTCGGTGATGCTGTCGCCGATGATCAACGCCCATTTTGCTCCTGGGGCATCCGGAACGATGCTGCTTTCAGGATCGACTTGAAGGCCGGTGACGCGGAGCACGTTCAAACCGCTCTTCCCTTCGCTCCCCCATCGCTCGACTTGCTCCGACCAATGCAGATAGACGGTTAACACATGCTTCCCCGCGCCTGCGAGATCCTCGATGACGATCTCATTTGCGCAGGGGATTTTGGACTTCCATATCCCGTCGATAGCATAGGCGAGCTGAGGCGGCTTGAATTTGGCCGTAAAGGTCGAGGTGTCCAAAAGCAGCTTCGCTGTCGGCTTGGGATTCTTGGTTTCCCAACTCACCCGGAAATACGCGCCCGGATTCCAAGTCTGCCGGAAAAGCTTTCCCGCGCGCCCCTCGTCCCCCGTCCAGTTGCCCGGCGAGAAGACAAACGCCGGCGAATCAACGGGGATGGTCATCGCCGCCGCCTCGTCGGCGGCAGGTGCCACAGCCCCAATCCCTAAGACGAATGTCGCATGGACGCCCACAACGGCCGATGTTAGTCTTCTCATGGCAACTCCTTTATTGTTGGTATTCTTTGCGTGTCATCTCTTTGGGTGACTGTATTTCAGAGGCGAACCGGGCTGATTGAATCGACGTTCCACGCGTGACCGCCGCGACAAGCACCTCGGCGGCGGCCCTGCCGATCTGCCGACCATTTGAGTAGCTCACTGCGACAACCTTGACGCGTGGATAGCTGGCCAACAAATCGGATAGAGAGGGACCGGTGGAGTCGACAAGCAACTCAAGCTTCCCGCAGTCAGCTCGACTGTTCAGCGTTTGAAAAAGAGTCTCCAGCCGATTGAATCCACCATGGGAGATGAGCGCCGTGATTTCGCCAGTCTCCAGTATATGCGCCAGCCTCTTGGGGATATCCTCAATATCCGTGAGGTTCCAGTCTGTATTGTGCGTGAGCCCCATCTCCTCCAGGGCCGTGATGAAGCCTTTATAGGCGTCGGTGTCGGTGGCACCACAAAATGCGATGCGCCGATGTCCCCGCCTGAGGAGATGTTCTGCTCTTATGCGGCCGATCATATTGAAGTCCGGAATGAAATGATGCGGGGGAAGCTGGGAAGCCTCGTAAGGGGTGAACGTCTCAACGGGAACGACAATGGGGATGCGGGACGTCTTGACAATCCGTGAGATCAGCGGGAACAGAGACGGATGGGGCAGATACCAGACGCACCCATCTATCATATGCAGCCTGAGCATGTCCAAGGCCTCCTCAGGCTTGCGCAGTTGGATGATGCGCACAAAGCAATTGACCGTATCCAGGACTTCCAGGATGCCGCGCAGGACTATCGGCGAGCAGAGGAAGGTCGACACGGCTCCCTCCCCGACGATGATGCCGATATTCGGAGCGGCAGGAACCGCGCTTATGAAATTTCCCGTGCGGGGTACACTGAAAATCCGCCCCTCGCGGATCAACTGCCTGACGACCTTCTGCATGGTGCACAGACTGACGCCGAACTCTTCGCTGAGTGTCCGCTCCGACGGCAACCGACGTTCGCCTGAGACGGCACTAGTAGTGATGCGGCTCAGCAATTGCTGCCGTGCGTGAAGATGTGGCGGAATCGTTTTCTTGGCCTTCGCCATTGTCCTGCGTCCGAAAATCGTTTTGGGAACTGGCCGGAAAGACGACGATTCCTTCAACTCGAACCGCTACACGCCGCCACTGTGCTGTTTTTTATTATATCAGACGCCGTAGTGCTTTGTCAAGGGTGCGAGGATAAAAGCTCGGAGGAAAAAAGAAATCCGCACGTGGCGCCTGAATCCGCCGCGGGTACGAGGCCATGGAGGCGCCAGCGCGCTACAATCCTATAATCTTTCCCAAAGAAAGGAAGCGGGTTTCCTCCACTTCCTTTATCACGCCGAAAACGCTTGAGTAGTCATCGGTCCAGAGCGACGCCCGGCAACCGATCTCGTCCGGATCGCCTTGCGCGCGCCGAACCGCTCCCGAACGCAGGAACCGCTCATCCTTTGTCAGCAGCATCCAGACAGAGGGATACGAGCGCCGCGCTGTGTCCTCATCTTCCACTTTGACCAGCACCCACTTGAGACCAAGTCGGGAGCCGACAGCGGCGACAACCGACTCAAGATTCAGATACCTATTTGAAAGGTGTACGGCGATGATACCGTCAGCCCTGAGGTGCCGCTGGTATGTTTCGAAGGCTTCCAGGGTGAGCAAATGCGCAGGTATGGCGTCGCTGCTGAAGGCGTCGAGCACCAGCAGGTCGAACTGCTGCGACGGCTCCCTCTCGAGTGAGAGGCGGGCATCACCTAACACAACCTGCACGGTGGCAGGGCACTGCCGCAGATAGCTGAATCTGTCTTGGGCAATCATCAGGACGGCCGGATTGATCTCATAAAACCGGAAGAGGTCTCCTTCCCTTCCGTATGCGGCGAGCGTGCCCACGCCCAATCCCACGACGCCGATCACGCTGCGCGGGCGCTTCTGCACGTGCAGCAAGGCGAGGCCGACGCCACTGTCCTCGCAGTAATAGGCGGTTGGCCATGAGGAATAGTTCTCGTCTACGAATTGCAAACCATGCGTTATACTGCCATGCTGAAGGGCGATGAAATGATCATATGGCTTGTCGGGATAATATTCCCACAGGCTCAGCGTCCCATAGAAGTTCCTGACCTTGTCCATGCCCCCCCTCCCGGCATACCACGACTGCAAGGACAGCACCACACACACGACACCAGTCGACACGGCGAGCAGAGAGCAGGCGACCACATGCCAGTTGCACGCCAGCCACCTGTCCCTTTTGACATATACCGCTATCGCAGCCATCCCCGCCACGCAGCAGGCCACACAGCGGACGTTTGCGACATAGTGCCAGTTCACCCCGCTCAGCATGCGCCACCCATGCTTCGCCGGATCAGCCTCCATCAGGCCAACGCGCCAGGCCGTCACATGGTCGATGACCGCATAGGCCAGCAACGCATAGAAGATGGCGAGGACCATCCACCCCCGGTTGTCCAGAGCCTCCTTGTCGAAAGCGCAGATGGTCAGGAACAAGACGAGGCAGACCCCGAGTCCCCATTGCAGTTCAGAAAAGCTGTTGAACAACAAGGGGGCGACGACAGCCACAAAACACCCGCCCACGACTCCTCCGGCCGCCATTGACAGGTAATATCCGGTGAGAAAGCGTGGGCTTGGCCTTAGTCGGTACAACTCTCCATGGCACATCATGCAGCACGTCAGTAAAGTCGCGGAATGGATGAGCACCTGCTCGACAATCGGAAGATCATCGCTCCCATATAAAGCCATGCACGTCGTCGCAAGACAGGGGACGAGGAGCACCGCCCAGACAACCCTTGAATACCACCTCGGGTTGTCGAAACAGACAATAAGCGAGAGAAGATATATGACGAGGGGAACCACCCATAACAAAGGGATGGACGCCACCTCTTGGCACAGTTTGTTTGTCGTGGCAAGCAACAGAGCCGACGAGCACGCCGGGAGCGCCAGCCACAGGGCCCATCGGCCGATATTCGGCTTCAGCTTTCCCTCCCCTTCGGAAGTGCTGGGGGAGAAGGGTGGCGTGGCGGGATTCCGAGACCATATCTCCATTGCGCACGCGCCGCACACTACCACGAACACCAGTAGCCCCATGGACCACAACTCGGCCTGAGTCCGGCGCGGAAAGGCGTACTCGAACCACACAGGATAGCTGACAAGCCCCAGCAGCGAGCCAAGATTCGACAAGGCGTAAAACCGGAAAGGCTGTCGCCCGGGGGTGAGCAGGCTGAACCACTCCTGCAACAAAGGACTCGTGCTGGAAAGGACGAAAAAAGGCAGGCCTGTGGTTGCGGCAAGCAGCAACATGATGCGCAGCGCGGGATAGCTGCCGTCGTGCGGCTTCCAGGCGCCCGACGGAGTTATTGGCATCAATGCGACGGCCACCAGCATGAGCGTCCCGTGAAGCACAGCCTGCGCCCGCGGGGAAAGATACTTCGCGCTGAGATGCGCATAGGCGTAGCCGCAGAGGAGGAGGAATTGGAAGAAGAGCATGCAAGTCGCCCAGGCCGAAGACGCGCCGCCAAACCAGGGCAGGATGTACTTGCCCATCAGCAGTTGAACCTGGAAGAGCAGGAATGCTCCGAAGAAAATTGGCAGTGCGAACCTCAGCGTCAGGAGGTGCGAAGTCGCACTACGCAACGGCGGATCCGCAATGGCGCGCCCTCGTTCTTCGACCAAGCCACGCGCAAAAGACATACGCACTCACCCCGCGCCGAACTCGCTGATGGCCATCAAGGCCTTCTCAGCCGTCATCCGCCATTCCTCCAGGCCGCTGTCATCGAGGTCTTTCGGGACTTTGATGGGCGAACCGATCCTCAATTCAAGCCTGCCCCATGGTTTGGGGATCTGGAACCGGTCCCATGTGGGAACCTCCCAGAAGCGGGTGGCGTTCACGGAGATGGGAAGGATCGGGAAGCCCGTCTTGCTGGCGAGGGCGATCGGCCCAAGGCTCATCTTGTACCTTGGACCACGGGGACCGTCCGGCGTCATGCTCACACTGCCTCCCTGCTCAAGCACCCGCAACGACTCCAACAATGCGCCGACACTCCGCTTGTTGCTCGAACCGCGGACGGTCTTGATGCCGAACTGGCTGATAAAGTCCGTCACGTACTGGCCGTCGCGCGAGGGACTCACCAGCGCATAGGTCCGTGAGCGGTACTCTTGGGGAAAGACGGAAGGGAAGAAAAGCAGTCTGTTGTGCCACGTCACGGTGATGTACGGCAGCTTGTCAAGATCCACGGCCCCGCTGGGGTCGACGAAGCGGGGGCGCATACAGAGGACGATGAAACGCACCAACTGGGCGGGCACGAAATAAAACCAGTTGGGCAGCTTTTTGATCTTCCGGTATTTTTTCCAAAGTTTCATGAGGGCTGATCAGGTGTTCGGTGTTCGGTGTTCCGCCGCGCGTTCAAACTCGAAAGAAACAAGGTGTCAGGTTTCAGGTGTCAGGCAGAATCTCCTTCTGAAACCTGACACCCGAAACCTGAAACCAGTTACATGGAATGGCTCGGTCGCATGTTCCATCATCCCATCCCATATTTCCCATCTCATCCTATAGCTACGCCCACCCTATCGCCATTTCCCAAACAAGAATATACCGCCGCTTCTCCAAATCCCCCTACCCTGCTTTCACCTTTTTCCCGGTGTCGCACCATTCCCTGACCTCGCAGGATGCGCAGTCATACCGCCTCGCTCCGCAGCGTTTCCGACCATGGAAGATGAGCAGGAGCGAGAACGCCGAAAGGCGCTCTTCCGGCACAAGGCCGCGCACACGCATTTCAATCGCCTCGGGATTCGTGTCGTTGACGACGCCCATGCGGTTGAGAAGTCGGTTGACGTGCGTGTCGACGGCGAAGCCAGGTTGCCCATAGGCATGCGATACGATCACGTTGGCGGTCTTCCTGCCCACGCCAGGCAACGTGGTCAACTGCTCAATGTCGGGTGGCGGTTGCCCACCGAACGAGGCATGCAGGATCTTGCTTGCCGCGATGATGTTGCTCGCCTTCATGCGATACAGACCAGCACTCTTGATGAGCCGTTCCACCTCAGATGTTCTCGCCGCGGCAAACGCGGCGGCGTCCGGGAAGCGGGCGAAGAGCGCCGGCGCAATCAGGTTGACGCGGACATCGGTGCACTGCGCGGAGAGAATAGCGACGACCATGAGCTGAAACGGCGTGTCATAGTGGAGCGGACAGACGGGGGGGCCATAGGCGGCCAGCAAACGATTGTATATCGACTCGCATCGCCGCGCCAGCACCGACTTTCCGTTTCGCATCTACTCGTCCCCTGGCGCCTGCCGCAGGGATTTATCCTGCGACCTGACGCGCTTCTCCTGGAGGCGGCGCGTCTGCGAACCATAGGTAGGCTTCGTCGGCCTTCTTGTCTTTGGAATGATCGCCGCCTCGCGGATCAACTCGAGGAGGCGGTGGACGGCGTCGCGGCGGTTCTTCTCCTGCTCCCGAAAGCGCTGCGCCTCGATCACGATCACGCCTTCCGTCGTGACGCGGCGACCGGCAAGGACACGCAACCGCGCTTTCACGCGCCCCGGCAGCGAGACCGAGTTGGCCATATCAAACCGGAGCTGGACGGCGGACGACACCTTGTTGACGTTCTGCCCGCCCGGCCCCGAAGACCTGACGTAGTCATACCTCAGCTCGCTCTCCTGCAGCGAGATAGAATGTGTGACGGGAATCATCACGATTTCTTCGCGCCCTCCGCGGCACCCGACAAGCCGAAGGTCATCAGATCGGCGAGCCGCTTGGAAAAGCGCAGCGGATCCTGGATCGTCGTCCCTTCGGCCAGCAATGCCTGATCGTACAGCATCTCGATGTATTCGGAAAGTTTCGGACTCTCCGGCTCCGTCTTTTTCAGGTTCAGCAGAGCGGTGACGAGTGGATGCTTCGGGTTGAACTCCATGATCCGTTTCGTCTTCGGTGTTTCCTTGTGCATCGCCCGCATGACCTTCTCGAGGTACGGACTCTGGTCGTAGGCGTCGCCGACAAGACAGCAGGTGCTCTCCGTGAGCCGCCGCGACAACCGCGCCTCCTTCACGCTCTCGTCCAAATGCTTCTGGACGAACTCCAGCAGCGGCGCGTACTCGTCCTTCTCCTGCTTCTCGGCCTGCTCGTCACGCTTCTCGTCATCGAACTCAACCTCGCCCTTGCCGACGGCTTTGAAAACCTTCTCGCCATACTTCGGCATGCCCTGCAGAATGAACTCGTCGATCGGATCGGTCATGAACAGGACATCAAACCCCTTCGCCTTGAATATCTCCAACTGCGGAGAGCTCTCCAGCGCATGGCGGCTCTCGCCGATGAGGTAATAAATCTCTTTCTGGGCGGCGGGCATGGCGTCGACATACTCTTTCAACGACACCAGTTTTCCAGCCTCGTTCTTCAACGTTTCAAACATCAGGAGTTCCTGGAGTTTCTCCCGGTTCGCGTAGTCCGAGTGGACCCCTTCCTTGATGTGGCGGCCGAGTTCCTTAAAGAACCCGACGTACTTCTCGGCCTCCTTCTCCTTGATCTCCTTGAGCGTGTCCAGAATCTTCCGCACAAGATTCTTCTGGATCTTGAGGATCGTCGGATTGTCTTGGAGCGTCTCGCGGGAGACGTTGAGCGGCAGGTCATTGGAGTCGACGACGCCCGAGACGAAGCGCAGGTACTCCGGCATGAGGCTGGGACACTCGTCGGTGATGAACACCCGCCGCACATAAAGATGCAGGTTCTTCTTCTTGAGGTCGGGGAAGAAGAAGTCGAACGGCGACTTGGCCGGGATGTACAGCAGCGCCTTGAACTCGGTCGCCCCTTCCGCCGCATAGTGGATGCGCCTGAGGGAGTCGCCGGGGGAATGGCTGAGGTGCTTGAAGAACTGCTCGTAATCCTCGTCCTTGACCTCTTTGGGATTGCGAAGCCAGATGGCCTTCATCGAATTCAGCGTCTCGTCCTTGTCCGCCCCTGCGTCCTCGGCCTTGCGGTCCTCCTCCTTCATCTTAATAGGATACTCGATGAAGTCGGAGTATTTTTTGATGATCGAGCTGACTTTCCATCTCTCAAGATAGGATTCGGAGTCCTTTTTCAAATGCAGGACAATGGTGGTTCCGGGCGTGTCCTTGGCGGAGTCGAAAAGCTTGTACTCGCCTTCGCCGCTTGACTCCCAAAGGACAGCCGGGGCGCTCGAGTCGGCCCGCTTCGTCTCGATTGTGACCTTGTCGGCGACCATGAACGCCGAGTAGAAGCCCACGCCAAACTGACCAATCAACTCAGGAGATTCTTTTATATCCTTCTCCTGCAGTCCCTTAAGGAAGGCCTT
>CAYTFM010000135.1:0-23256 GCA_964436735.1 uncultured Victivallales bacterium
GTGAGTTTTTGCGCGCCGCGCGGCGGTTCTGTCGGCGCCGCTGTGGCTCTTGCCAAAAAGGCCTCTGCCAAGCAGAATGAGCTGAAGTTCGTCGACGGGAAGTTCGGGCAGGGCGTCGAACTGAAGGACAAGGCGATGCTGTATTATCCCGGTGACGCAAACATCAGCCTCAAAGAGGGGACGGTCGCCTTTTGGTGTAAACGCTACGAAAAATGGTCCGAAAGCCGAAACTACATCTTGTTCAAGGCCATCGCCGCCGAGTGGAACAAACAGTCGCTGTATTTCATGGTCACGGACTTTAACCAGCTCAGGGTCTGGATATACGACGACGACGGCAAACAGTACCTTGTTATGAGCGATAAAAGCATCCCGTACGCCGCGAACGACTGGTACCATATGGCCATGACCTTCAAGGGTGGCGAAGTAAGGATTTTCGTGAATGGCGCGGAGATCACTTACGGGGCGGCGGCGAAGTGCGACCCGAAGCTCGTGATGCCATCGGGCGTCGTGAAGAATTTCCAACTCGGAACCGACTACACCGACAAGGTAGTGCTCAACGGCGTGATGGATGACGTGCGCATCTATCCGAAAGCCCTCACGGCGGATGAGATGAAAAAGCTCTACGAGCTCAAGCCTTAACTTGATCGTTGAATATGAAGCGTGCTTTCACACTTATTGAGCTGCTTGTGGTGATCGCCATCATCGCCATCCTCGCCGCCCTGTTGCTACCCGCTCTGTCAAGTGCGAAAAAACTGGCGAGGCAGACTGATTGCGCGAGCAGGATGAAGCAGATTGGGTCGGCATACCTCATGTATGCGGCTGATCACAACGAATATTTACCAGCCCCTGACGACGACGCCACGTATGGCGGGCATTTCGCATTGAACCCGTTCTGGTTCATCGCCCTCGGTCCGTACGTCGGCTATTCAAGCTGGCAGCTTGGATCAACCACCTGCTCGATGCCATCTGGCAAAACATATTTCTGGTGTCCGTCCGTGGACGTCAACACCCCCGGCCTGCAAACTGGCTATTCCGTGAAAGTTGGCGGCTACGCCATGAATCGTTTCGTTCCGCCGGCAGACGCATTATCAGCGAATTGGCAGGCGCAGACCATCACGTATCCACAGTTGAAATTGATCACCAATCCCTCGTCAAAAATCCTGATTGCCGACTCACGGGAATTCATTGTCCTTGGCGGCTATTGGGAGTTCACCCAAGTCGCCGACCCACGACGTTATTACGCATTCGACAGAGTCCGCCACGGCAATGGAACGAACGTGCTCTACTGCGACGGCAGCGTCGTGTGGCGGCCGGGGCCTGAAACCATGGAAAAAGTAGCAAGCCAAACACTTTACTAAACTCTTACTTATATACAAGGAATTCGCCATGCCCAGCAAATCCCCCCTTCTCCACCTGCTGATGGCGGGAATGACGGCCCTTCTTTGGGTTCCGTTGTCCTGCGCTTTTGCGTCTGACAAACTGCCGGACAACATCACGCGGAACGGCGACTTCAGCCTTGACGCCGACAACGATGGCTACCCTGACGGCTGGGACAAGAGAAAAGGCATGTCGATTCACAAGGAGGCGGGAACATGCTGGCTGCTTATCGACGGCGGTGGTGTTGACACGGGGCAGAAAATCCCGTTGGATCCGGCATGGCACAAACTGAATTTGACGCTGCGCCTGCGGGCCACCGACGTCGTCACGGGGGATGAAGGATGGCAGGACGCTCGTCTTGCGATGACCTTCACCGACGCCAAGGGACAACGGGTCGGCGACTGGCCGAACGTCTTCCACGCTTCGGGATCGACCGACTGGCTCGTCTGCGAAAGAAGCTATGTCGTTCCAAAAGGCGCAGCGTATCTCATGCTGAATCCAGCGAACTTCGGAAAATCAGGCAAGGCCGAGTTCGAAGGTATCAAAATCGCAGTTCTCCAAGAACGGCCAAAGAAAGATGACCTGCCGATTCCAGCCGACGTAAATGACCCGTGGGATTTGAAGAATGCCTATTCCATCTCCACCAAGACCCGTGGAAAAATCTGTGTCAATGGCCTTTGGCGTTTCATGCCGGTGCTGGATGCCGGTGAAAAAATCCCGCAGTCTGGCGAGGGTTGGGGCTGGTTCAAGGTTCCCGGCATGTGGCCGGGCGGCACCGACTGGAACGTCGGTGAACCCGCTCAATCAGTTCTGCTCGCCCCCTGCATCGAAACGGAAGTTAATCTCTCGAAGATGGAACAGGCGTGGTACCGCCGCGACATCACCATTCCTTCGGAGTGGAGTGGCCGCCGCGTGCTTCTTGAATTCACGATGCTCCAGACGCACGCCAAAGTGTTCATCGATGAGAAATCAGTCGGCGAGGTGTGGTTTCCGGGTGGACGACTCGATGTGACAAACGCCGTCGCGCCTGGACAGAAGCATTCACTGACGATGTTGGTCACCGCCCGACCGCTTGAGGCGGAATCGAAGGTCTTTATGGCCCCCGACAGAGTGCTGAGCAACAAGACGAAATTGAAGATGAAAGGAGTGACAGGTGACGTCTTCCTCATCGGCGAACCGAAGGAACACGTAATTTCCGATGTCCTCGTGCTAACCTCAACGCGCCGCGGCGAGATACGCCTTGACGTTGGATTCGCATTGCCACTGCCCGCCGAGGGAAAAATGAAGTTGTCAGCGGTGGTTCATGAGAAAGAGAAACCTGTCAAAACGTTCGACTCGGAATTGTTCGCCGCCGCTGACATCAAAAACGGTCGCATTTCCTTTGCCACCCCATGGACGGACGCAAAACTCTGGGACATCGACACACCCCAGAATATGTACGATGTCGTCGTAACACTGTCAGAGGCGGACGGACATGCGCTTGATGAGTTCCTTCCCGAGTCCTTCGGTTTCAGGGATTTCTGGATCGAGGGGAGAAACTTTATGCTGAACGGCAAGCCAATCCACCTCCGCGCCCTGTATGTCGACAACATTTGCGACTACGCCGACAGGGCATGTATGCCGGGATGCCTGAAACTCTGCGAGCGAAGCGTCGAATACGGTTTCAACTTCATCATCACCAACAACTATGGCTTCACCCCCGGGTTGACTGGCTACATGGACGCCCTGTACGAGGCGGGAGACCAAACCGGCATGCTCATTTCCTGCTCCCTTCCTCATGTGAACAACTTCAACTGGCTCAAAACGCCCGATGACCAAGAACGGTACCGCGAGCTGACGAGATGGGTCATACGCCGTTTCCAGAACCATCCCAGCATCGTGACCTATGCGATGAACCACAACGCCACCGGCTATTATGGTGATCAAAACCCTCTGAAAATCGACGGCATCTATGATCCCGCCAAGGTTGACGATCCCGCCTCGCCCGTCGATGCCGGCTTCGTCAACAAACGCCTTCAGGCCGAGACCGCCGCGGGAATCGCGAAGGCGTGCGACCCGAGCCGTCCCGTGTATCATCACCAATCCGGCAATCTCGGCGACCTTTACACGATCAACATTTATCTGAACTGGGCACCGCTCCAAGAGCGCAGCGATTGGCTCGAGCACTGGGCCACCTCGGGAGTGAAACCGTTGTTCTTCGTCGAGTGGGGACTCCCCCACGTCGCCTCGTGGTCGAGTTACCGCGGACCAGAATTCATCTGGCGGAACAACGCCTTCCAGCAAATGTGGGACTCCGAGTTCGCAGCGGCGTATCTCGGCGAGAAGGCCTACAAAATGACACCGCTCAAAATCGAAATGACAAAGAAGGAGGAAAGCCTCTGGGCCACCGGTAAGCCATTCCACTATTCCAACCTTTGTTCGATCCTCCAGAAAATGGAGGAAAACTATTTGGAGGTCCAGGCGCTTTTCGCCGCCGACAACTGGCGCTCACACCGGACATGGGGAATCTCGGCGATGCTGCCGTGGGACCAGGAAGGACTATGGCGGCGCGTCAAGGAAACGCCGACCCGCGTGTTCCCCGACAAGCACAAGAATCTCCAACGTCCTGGAATCGTCCCTGATGTCGTTACGAAAGGGCGGCAATACCTCTACGACATGGACGAGGGTAGTTTCGAGCCTTCCTCGCTTGGCAAGACCTTCCGCCGCTGGAATATGCCGCTGATGGCGTACATCGGCGGCGGCGCGGGCGGCTTCACCGAGAAGCCCCGTAATTTCACTCCGGGAGCGACTATCGAGAAGCGGCTCGTGGTCCTGAACGACTCGCGTAAAGACCTCGCCTGCTCATACACCGTCACCACGACCTTCAGTTCGCAACGCCTAACGGGCAACATTGCCGTGCCAGCCGGTGGCAAAGTCTTCGTGCCGGTCTTCTTCGACCTGCCGAAAGAATTGAAAAACTCAGCACACCTCATCTCAGCCACGTTCGACTTCGGAAATGGAGAGGTTCAAAAGGACGATTTCGAGCTGTGCGTGGTTCCCTCCGCATCATATGGCGGCGGTTTTTGGTCAATGTTCGGCATGGGCGGAGAACGTTTGAAACTCGTCTCGAAGGTAGAGCTCTTCGACCCGAAGGGACTCACCGCCGCAGTTCTTGACGACCTCGGTGTCAGCTACTCGAGAATGAAGGGGAATGTCCCTAGCGCTGAATGCGGCATTCTCGTGATCGGGAGAGAGGCGTTGGCAAATCCGTCAGTCACGCTTGACCTATCGCGAATCAAGTCGGGTCTGAAAGTCGTCATTTTCGAGCAAACCCACGAAACTCTCCTAAACCGCTTCGGTCTTCGTGGCAACGTGCTGGGCGTGCGGAATGCCTTCGCCCGTGTACCGTCGCACCCCATTCTCGCCGGATTGTCCGAAGACAACCTGCGCGACTGGCGCGGCGCCTCCACGCTAACCCCTCCTTCCCTTGAGACGAAATCCTTCGAGACGCATGATCCCCGTTGGAGTTGGTGCGGTTTCGAGTCCACCCGTGTGTGGCGGTGCGGCAACCGTGGCAACGTGGCATCAGTGTTGATCGAAAAGCCAGCCAAAGGCGACTGGCTACCCCTCGTGGACTGCGGTTTCGACCTACAATATTCACCCCTGCTGCTGCATGCCGAAGGAAACGGCTGTGTCGTCTTCTGCCAACTCGATGTGTGCGGTCGCACGGAGAACGACCCAGCCGCCTTGACAATCAGCCGTAATCTCCTCACCTATCTCGATTCGTATACTCCCCAAAAAAAACGGAATGTTACCTACATCGGCGGAAAGGAGGGTTCGGCTCTTCTGAAATTGCTTGGCGTCGCATTCACCGAAAACCGCCCAATCGCCTCCCCGGAAGAGACACTGCTCGTCATTGGCGGTGGCGAGGCGCACGCCGACGGATTGCTCAAGGCGGTCGAAGATGGCATGAGCGTCCTGTGCCTGGGATTGAACGAAAAGGAACTGGGGTCCTTGCTGCCGGGCATCGTGAAAGCAAAATCCGTCACCAAGTCATCGGAGGTCGCCGCCAACCTGTCCTGCGCAGAATACGCCGGCGCGTCAAACGCCGACCTGCATTGGAGGACTCTGCTGTCGTTCGCTGCAATGGAAGACGTCGCGTTAGGGCAAGGGACGGAAGCCCTCTCCATCGTAGCCAAAGGCAAGGGTAAGATTGTTCTCTGCCAGGCCGCCCCGTGGATGTTCGATTACACCACCAAACCGTACCTGAGAACGACGTACCGGCGCACTACATTCCTCGCCTCACGTCTTCTGGCGAATCTGGGTGCATCGTTCGCTCCTGTCGTGACGGAGAAGTTCGCCAACAGAGAGCCGCTTTTCAAAATTCCTCTTGTTGACGACTGGCGCGGCGAGCCCGACCGCTCACAGGTTGGCAAGGAACAGGGATGGTGGAAGGCGGGCTTTGACGACTCCGCTTGGGCTCCAATCAAGGTTCCCGGCATGTTTGACTTGCTGAGGAAAGATCTCGACGGCTATGACGGCATCTTTTGGTACCGGTTGCGCTTCAAGATTCCTGAAGGAATGGACGTGGAGAAGATCAAACTCTGGATCGGGGCGGTCGACGACGAATCATGGGTCTGGCTGAACGACGAGTTCCTCGGAGAGGTCACCAAGACGACCAATCCCAAGGACTACTGGGCGTTCCCCCGTGAATACGAACTCCGCTCCGGGCTTCTGCGCAAAGATGCCGAGAACGTGCTGGTCATCAAGGTGAACGACACCTATCAGAACGGAGGCATCGTGGGCAGTCCCGAGCTACGCGGGCGGTTCCCCTGGCTCGACGGCCCCTGCGCCCAAGAACCCATCGCCGATGACAACCCTTACCGCTACTACAGGTGGTGACACATGCCACTGCAAGACTATGAACTGTGGCTCGACAAGCTGCTGTTGTACGCCGGAAGCGTCACGGACGAGAGGGGGTACGTTCTTCCGGGAGGGGAAAAGGACGAGAAAGACCAGGGTTGGCTGGTGCTTGCCGGCACCATCCGCGGAACACGGCTTGGATGGGATCTCCAGGGAACTGACCTGCTCACGCTCACTCGCCGGTGGAGCGTCGCGGTAGCGGATGTCTCCGATCCGAAAAGCGCATGGTCAACGTTTGCTCTGCTATACGCCTTTCATCTAAGCGGTGGTCTTGAGGGAACGCTGTATTCCTCCTACTCAGCAGCGGAGAACGCCATCATCGGCAACTTCCTCCGCCAGATAGACATCCGCTTTCTGCGAGAAGCCTCAAAAAACTACAATGTGGCGGCGGGCTTCATCAATGCGCTGCGAGTGCGATATGGTTTCATCAGCGCGGGAGAGACGGGTAAGACGCCGGACGAAGATGTCCAAGTGATGCTCGACGGCTACATCGGCGACGGCTTCTTCAATGACGACGACACCCGCGGTTCGGGGAGCGATCGACGTATCGACGGCTACAGCGCGGAGATCATCGGACTGCTCCTGCACTACGATGAAATCCACGGGTTCGCTTCGGCACATCACGACACGATTATGCGCATCCTGCGGGAGTATGTGACCGCCAATGCGTATTTCGTCGACGCGCATGGTGAATACGCCAAATGGGGACGCTCGATCCGCGGCGGCTCCGATGCCAAGAAGGCTTTCCTCTGGGAGTTCGCCGAGTCGCATGCGCTTGTGCCGGAACCAGGTGTTGGCGCCCGGGTGGCCGACTGCATGTTCGATTTCTTCCTCGCACAAGGCGTCGACCGCACCACAGGCCGCGTGTACAAGGACAAGGGAGGAAACCATGGAAAGTGGGACGAATACACTACCTCCGTCCAGGCTCTAGGATATGCCGCCTATGGCTTGTCGATGGCCTCACGCTTCTGCCAGCGCGCGGAGCGTTCGACGGCGAGGTTGCCCTCCGAGAGCGAAGACTACATCCGTCTTTTCCAAAAATCGCAGTTTATCGTCGCCAATCACCTCAATTCGGGCATCCATTACATCGTTCCTCTGCGCAACAAACTCACCAAACTGATGTTCCTGTGGCACAACAGAATAACGGGAGAAAATGACACCTATGTCGACATGACGGCGAAATTCATGCCGCTGCCGTACTTCGGCCGCGAGTTGCCTGCGCCATATGCCACAGAGGCGTATCCATTCCTCCCGCGCTTGCTGGTGAATGGCGAGACGTTGTTCGCCAAGAATGTCTTTGACCACGCCGTCGAGACGGTAGAGGAGGCGTCTGATTGTATCGCTGTTAGGCAACGCTATGGTTATTGCCGTCATACATCCTTTGAGAATGTCGATGGGCTTATCTTGGAGGCGGAAACGCGCTACACCGCAGCTGGCATTGCTTTCACGTTCACCATTCCCCTGATGCCACCAAACGCACAGCCCCAGCTTTCTTTCTATGGCGGACTCGGCAAGATGGAGCGTAAAGGAAACGAAGTCACGGTAAAGAATCCGGCATTCGCAGTCCGCGTGCTGTTCGACACGCCACTCCCGTTCACCTGCGCCCGCAAGGCGGGAGAGCCGTCGTGCTACGGTCCCGAAACCCGTCCGGTCGTCGTGTCCTTCGCCCCGAATGTGGATTCGTTTCGTCTTTCGTGTTCGGTGTCGTGGAAATAAGAAGGATTTCAGCTTGTGGTGAACGAACAACACCTCTGGAGGAAGGATTATGAAGATCTACATTCTCGTTGATATGGAAGGTGCGTCAGGCATTTGGAAAATGGAAATGGTGAAAAGCGAGTTTCCGTCCGATTACGTTGAGGGAAAGGCTTTTTTGGAAGGCGACATCAACGCCGCGGTGGCCGCGGCTTTCGAGGCGGGGGCATCCGAGGTCGTCGTCTGTGATTCTCACGCCGGCGGTGGAAATGTGAACATGGGAAAACTTCATCCGAAGGCCATATATGAGACGTCAAACATCGGACGCGTCATGCCTTCTCTTGACGACACCTTCAGCGGAATTATTTTGTTAAGCCATCATGCCATGGCCGGGACGCTCAACGGCTTTTTGGATCATACCTGGAACTCGTCGGAGTGGTTTGAGTTCAAAATCAATGGAGAGCCCACGGGCGAGATCGGGATAGAGGCGGCGTATGCCGCCCATTTCAACGTGCCAGTGATCGCCGTGACGGGTGACGAGGCCGCCTGCCTTGAGGCGCAGAAAACACTGGGTGCCGTCGAGTACGCCATCGTCAAATGGGGGATCGGACGGAACCGGGCGAAATGCCTTTCCCCCGAAGCCGCCCACGAGGAGATACGGCAGGCGGTGCTGCGCGGCGTGAAACGTATCCCGCGACGCAAACCATTCAAACCACACCTCCCCATGACGCTGGAGAAAACTTATTACCGCTCGGACATGGCAGATAGAGACGCTGCGACAACGGGGGCGAAACGTATGAACGCCCGCACCGTGCGAAAGGTGGTCGCCTCGCGCAAGGATGTATTTTGGTGGGCATAGCTAAAGGAGAAAAGCATCGATGAACAATCCATCCTTCTTCAAAGAACTGTTCCGCCATGAGGTCTTCCCGGCTCTTGGCTGCACAGAACCCGCGGCCGTGGCGTATGCCGCCTCGCTGGCGGCGGCGGAATTGTCCTGTACGCCTGAGCGGGTGAGCGCGGTGGTCGATCCGGGCGTTTTCAAAAACGGTTTCGCCGTCACGGTTCCCAACACCGGGGGAGAACGCGGCAACCTCATTGCCGGAGCGCTTGGCGCCCTGGTGGGAAAGCCTAATCTGAAAATGGAGGTTCTTCACGCCGCCGATGCCAACCTTCTGGCGCAAGCTCGGACAATGGTTCAGGAGAAACGGGCGACCGTCTCCTACGACGCCCACAAAACCGACCTCTTCATTGATGTGACGGTCTCCACCGCCTCAGAAAGCTGCCGGGCGGTCTTGGAGGGTGGGCATACGAATCTCGTGCTGCTCGAGAAAGACGGATCCGTATTGTTCAAGAAGGAAAGTCCTGCGGGCAAGAGCGTCGGCTACGCTTACAAAAAACGGCTTGCGACGATGACCTTCGCCGAGATGATCGACGAGTTGCCAACCTTGGACCAAGAGGATCTAGACTTTCTGCGGAATGGCGTCGAAATGAATCTCGCCGTCGCCGAGAAAGGCAAAGCCCTTAAGAAGGTAGGTCATTACGTGGCCGACTTGGTCGACAAGGGGCTGTTGGTGGATGACGTGGTCTCGTCGAGCAAGATACTGACCGCCTCGGCGTCGGACGCTCGCATGGCGGGACTCTCCTATCCCGTCATGTCCAGCGGCGGCAGCGGCAATCAGGGGATCGTCGCCATCCTTGTCCCCTACAATGTCGGCAAACGCTTTGGTGTGGCGGAGAAGACGATCATCCGCAGCATCGCCCTTTCACATATGGTCAACAGCTATATCAAATGCTTCACCGGCGACCTTTCCCCAATTTGCGGCTGCGCCATCGCCGCCGGGGTGGGGGCAGCCACTGCAATCGTCTACCAGCAGGCCGGCAAAAATCTCGATAAAATAAATCTGGCGGTCAACACGCTGGTGAGTGACCTGGGCGGCATGCTCTGCGACGGTGCCAAAGGAGGTTGCGCATTGAAGGTGGTGAGCTCCGCCGACTCAGCCATCCGCGCCGCCTACATGGCACTCAACGGCCACGGCATCAGCGACGAGGAGGGGTTCGTCGGCATACGCGCGGAGGAGACTATCAGGAATCTGAGCAGAATCAGCGAGCGAGGCATGTCTCTTGTCGATGGGATCATGCTTGAGATCATGCTGGGCAAGGCGGAGTCCGCCCGCAAACCATTGGATGACCAGCCCATAGAACATTAGCTGTTCGATCAACGAACGAACGGCCCGCCTTGCATGAGTGTGGTGGTTGTCTCTGCTGAGAGTCGCGGAGTCCGCCCGCAAACCATTGGATAACCAGCCCATGGCGGATTAGCCGTACGTTCACTGGACGAACAGTCCGCCTTGCACTACAATAAGAATAGTCGTCGTGATCATTTGCCTTTTTTTGTCGTTCAATAATTGTCAGCGAAAAAAACAATTCTCCATCGCCTGCTTGAGTTAGGCTGGCGGTACCGCGCGGGATGCGTCAAGACCATTGGCCTTCAATTCGTCATCCTCTGCGTCGGCGTTGTCGGTCTGTGGCTGACCGGACTCGGGATCGACTACATCAGTTGGCGAGTTCTGCCCTCCGGTAAAAGTCCCGTCTGGCCGTTCGGATTCGCACCACCGAAAAGCTGGTCCGATTTCGCGGTGATCGCGCTCATCGCCGGCTCCATCGCCTTTATCGGTCTGATCCGCTCTTGGCTGAGCTACCACTACAGCGTGGTCCTCGTCAAGCTCCTCCAGCAGGGCATCGTGGTCGACCTCCGCTCCGCCGTCTATGACAAACTCCAGCGGCTCAGTTTCCGCTTCTACGACTCCAGCACGACCGGCACGCTGATCAACCGGGTGACGGGCGACGTCCAGTCCGTCAGACTTTTCATCGACGGCGTGATGGTGCAGGGGGCCATCCTTATCTTCTCGCTCATCGTGTATCTTCTCTATATGCTGTCCATCAACGTCAAACTGACGCTCGCCTGCCTCGCCACCACACCGCTTATGTGGATCGCATCCGTGATCTTCGCCCGAAAGGTCAAGCCCGCATATCACAAGGACCGCGAACTGGTTGACAAGATGATCCTCGACCTCGGCGAACGCGCGCAGGGCGTCCATGTGGTCAAGGGATTCGCCCGCGAGCCCGAGGAACTGGAGGTGCTCGCCGCCGACAACCGGGCCGTGATGGAACAGAAGCGGCGCATCTTCACCAGCGTCTGCCTCTACTCTCCCGGAATGGAGATGCTCTCGCAGATCAACCTCGCCATCCTGCTCGCCTACGGCGGCTACATGGTGACGCAAGGAACGCTGCAGCTCGGGTCAGGGCTGGTCGTCTTCCTCGGCCTCCTGCAGCGCTTCTCCGCACAGATCAGCTCCATGACAGGCGTCACCGACAGCATCCAGCAGAGTCTTGCCGCTGCTGGACGTGTCTTTGAGGTGCTCGACGCCCCCATCGAGATCAAAAGCGGCGCCGAACCGCAGCGGCTCCCGTCGCCAAAGGGAGGTGTGCGCTTTGCCGGCGTGGGTTTCGACTACACACCAGGAGAGAGAACATTGGAGGACATCAGTTTTGAAGCCACACCGGGGCAATTCGTCGGCGTGATCGGCGCCACCGGCTCGGGAAAGAGCACCCTGCTCAGCCTCATCCCGCGTTTTTATGACGCCACCAAGGGAAGCGTGCTTGTCGATGGCGTCGACGTCCGCGAGCTTTCCCTCGAGGACCTGCGACGATGCGTCGGCATGGTGTTCCAGGACAGTTTCCTCTTCAGCAACACGATCGCCGCGAACATCGCCTTCGGCCACCCCGAGGCGACCATGGACCGCATCGAGCGGGCGGCGAAGATCGCCGCAGCCCATGACTTCATCCTGCGTCTTCCGCAGGGCTATCAGACGGTTATCGGCGAATCAGGCATGGATCTTTCAGGCGGGCAACGTCAACGTCTCGCCATCGCCCGCGCCATCCTGCTGAATCCACCCATTCTCCTGCTCGATGACCCCACGGCCGCCGTCGACGCTGGCACCGAGACCGAGATCATGGAGGCCCTCGACGAGGCGATGAAGGGGCGCACCACCTTCTTCGTCACCCATCGCATCAACGCCGTACGCCACGCCGACCTCATCCTCGTTCTCCATGGCGGAAAGATCGTCCAACGCGGCGTCCACGACGACCTGATCCGGGTCAAAGGCCGCTATCGCCGCACCGCAGGCATCCAGTACGAGGAGTCGACGCTCCCGACGCCGTTCGATCCATCCGCGAGCCAGGTGTTTGAAAAATGAAACCGAGTCAAATAACCATCGTCAATCGTGGCAATCCGGATCGGGAGATCGAAGTCCGGCCGATCGACTACGCCATCTTTCGGCGGCTTTTCTCCTATGCGAGACCGTATGCGCGCACGAGGAACGCCCTGATCTTCCTGGTTGTCTGCCGCGCCATCCAACTTCCGATCCTGACGTGGTGCATCGGGGCGGTTATCAACGGCCCCATCGCCTCGCACAACCTCCGGGGCATCCTTATCGGCGTGGGAGGATTCCTCCTTTTGTCATTGGTGACGCAGATCATGTTCTCATTCCGTCAACGGCTGGCTCTCGAACTGGGGGAGTCGGTCGTGCATGATCTGCGCCGCGACATGTTCGCGCATCTCTTCACGCTGCACATGAGTTTTTTCAATCAGACGAAGCTGGGCAGGATCATCAGCCGCTTCACCTCCGATGTGGAGGCGGTGCGCATGGGAATCCAGAACGTCGTGTTCATCAGCATGGTGCAGGGAGGCAGCATGATCGTCGCCGCCGGGCTGATGCTGTGGTACGATTGGGAACTATTCTTGGTGGTGGTGGCGATCGGCCCGGTGATCTGGGTGATCAACCGCCACTTCCGGCTCCGCCTCCTGCAGGCCTACCGCGAGGTGCAGGAAAGCTTCAGCCGCGTCTCCGCGACTGTCGCGGAGACCATCAAAGGCATGCGCGTCATTCAGGGTTATTCGCGGCAGGATGTCAACGCCGCCATGTTCCGGGAACTGGTCCACGACCACTCCACCTATAACCTCAGCGTCACGCGGACGGAGGCGGTGTTTCTGCCGATGCTCGAACTCAACAGTCAGTTCTTTCTCTGCGCCCTCGTGTTGTTGGGTGGATATCGTGTCCTGCATCCTGACTCGTCGATGCCACTGGGCAGTTTCATCCAGTTCCTCTTCCTCTCGAACTACATCTTCTCGCCGATCCAGAACCTCGCCCAGCAATACAATCAGGCGCTCACCGCCATGGCGGGTGCGGAGCGAATCTTCTCGTTCCTCGACCGAAAACCCGAGTGGGAGGAACCGCCGGCCAGCCCCGAAGCGTCAGACATCAAGGGCAAAGTGGAATTCCGCGGCGTCTCGTTCAACTACAAAAAAGATCGTCCCGCCCTCAGCGAGGTCAGCTTCACCGCAGAACCAGGTCAGACCATCGCGCTGGTCGGACCGACCGGCAGCGGCAAGACCACCATCACCAGTCTCATCGCGAAATTCTACCTCCCGACTATTGGTGAGGTGCTGATCGATGGGCGAGACATCCATGAAGTCAACGGCGTCACCCTGCGCAAGCGTATGGGCATCGTCCTGCAGCAGAACTTCCTCTTCACGGGAACGGTGCTGGAGAACATCCTCCTCGGTCGGCCCGGCGCGACGGAGGCGGAGGCGATCGAGGCGGCGCGGCGGTTGGACTGCCTCGACATCTTTGAAGCCCTGCCTGAGGGCCTTGCCACCAAAGTCGGAGAGCACGGTGTCGGCCTCTCGCTCGGACAACGCCAACTGGTATGTTTCAGTCGGGCGATGCTGGCGGATCCGCGGATTTTCATTCTCGACGAGGCGACCAGTTCCGTCGACGCCATCACCGAGGAGAAACTTCAGAATGCCCTCTCCAAACTACTCGCCGGCCGCACCAGCTTCGTCGTCGCCCACCGCCTCAGCACCATACGCACCGCCAATCTTGTGATCGTCCTCGACAAAGGGCGCATCGCCGAAAGCGGAACCCACCGCCAACTCCTGAAGAAGGGCGGACTCTACGCCGACCTCTACCGCCAGTTCCGCATTTCCCACGAGTTCTAAGCGTCCCCGTCCAGATTGCCCACACGATAACTTATAGCAACTCTGCGAGAACGGGATAGAGCTGCTCCGCCATGCGCATGTAGCCAAGGTCGCTTGGATGCGACGAGTCGAGTGACGCCTCGTTGTCATCGCCGAAAAGGATTCTTCCTTCCACGTAGTGCAACGTCTCAAAACCTTCCCGCCTCAGCTTTTTATATATCGTGTTGAACTCCGACCACTTTCTTTCATGCTCCGCCAGGAGGGCGGGTCTGATCCAAGCGTTGGTGTGGGGCCTATCCTCGACAAGCACGATGGGGGTCGAAGGACGCGCCTTGACAAGACGACGGATGAACGTCTCGGCGCGTTCCCGAACCTGCGCAAAATCCATGTTCGGCAAAGCGTCGATCACAAAAACGGACGCCTTCAATTCTCCGAGTAGATCGGCAAGTTCAGGTTCCATCTTCGCCCTTCCCGAGAAGCCAAGGTTGATCATCGGAACACCAAGTCGACGCCCGAGAATCGAGGGATGCACCATGCCCGCATGCGAGGCGTAGGCCCCATGGACGATAGAGGTGCCGTAATAGACAATCGGCTTCGCGCGTCTCGGTGAAATTGGCTTGAGGCGGAATCCCTGCTCGACACCGATCTCGGCTTTCTCAATCCCATTTCTCAGCGGCAGATACAGAAGGAACTTGCGTGTGGCGGGAGCCATCCCGTCGATCAAAATCGCCTGAGCGTTCTGCTCTTTATGGTTTTGCGAGGCTCCGGCCCAGCGCCACACGCCATGGTCGTCGGCGTAGAGATCAAGTCCGCTGAAACCGGCCACGGGAAAATTAGGTTCTCCCAACTGGGACGTCAACAGCTTCCAGCGGGCGTGTATCCGCGTCGCGTTCGTTTCAAACATCACGCTCATGCCCGTCGCCGAACGGCTCAGCTCCCAAAGCTCGGGGGGTAGCAGTTTCTCGGCTTTCGCCGGAAGTCGATCATAGAAGCGTGTGGTGTCGTTCCACCCTTTGCCTTCGACGCCCCACGCCGCGATGTCATGCCATACGATTTTTCCTTGCTTCACCATGGACGTGCCTCCCTATTGTTATAAAATCAAGGTGCGAATCTTTTGCGGTTTTGGGCCACGATGGTGGCATTGCCTTCGGCTATCAGCCTGAATTCTTTCGAGACGGAAGGCAGAGCGGCAACTTTTGACCAGAATGTCTCGGCCATGGCGCTGGCTGTACGCCAATGCCCTTCCGCCTCCGGAATGGGGGGGGGAATTTCAAGGGCGTGAGCAGGAGTGGTTCCGTGGTGGTCCGGGTGATAGAGCATGGGAAGCATGTCGTACGAAGGCGCCAACGCCAAAGGACGGTCCTTTCTAAAAAAGAGGCTGGCATTGCCGTAGTGCATGTCGGTGTTGCCGATCATTTTTCCAAACCACCAGAGGAGGGTTAACCTGCTGGCGTCCTCCTTTGTCATCCAACCGTCACCGTAAAGGCGGTCCGCCGCCGCCGTCCAGGGTGTGTCAATCTGGCCGAAATACTCGGAGTCCACCGCGGCGAGGGAAACCACCCCGCGGCGGCCACCCGCTCCCACCCGATCAAACCGCTCCGATTCAAGAAAACGTCGCCCACCCGCATCGACTATCTCCGTGCGTGCGGCCGGAATGCCATTCTCCGCAAGAACGCACCCGGCGACATGCTCAGCGGCAAGCAAATCGGCCCACCGCCTGTCCTTCGGACTTCCGGCGCATCCGGAGAATTTGACGACGACATGACGGACAGCACCGTCGTCGTCAATAATTGCGGCGGTGAACTTCGGTTGCTCTCCACCCGCAAGCGAACTGGGGCATGTACCATTAAGAACGGAATCCGCCAAAGCGGGATACACCTCGACGCGCGACGAGGCAGAGATGGCGCCCGAATCGCCGCACAGGTTTTTCTGAAACCGCTCCAACATGTCCTCTCCAAGGATGAACGAACCCGGCAAGTCATGGCCGTGGCGGATGAGCAACGTGACGACGTCGTCATCGCTCCATTGCCGTGGATCCACGGGAAGGCCAAGCACCTGTCCGTGTCCTCTTCCAAAAATGTGCCCAAGGAATCCTTGCGGACGAAGATCATGTAAAAACCATGGCAATCCGAGATGGAGACCGTCAGGAAGTTCGTCCCCCTGCGCGGTATCCCATGGGACATCTTGCGTAAAGAGCCATTGCCCAGACGTCAACGCATGAAGACGTCCGACAGAACTGGGACTTCCTTCCTGGTCTATCTCGTAGAGAGGCCAGTCCGAGCCTATGGACGCAATCGAACGCAGTATCCCCCGCGGTGTGTTCATTTGGTTATTGCCTCGCATGCTCAGTGCGCCATCTCCCGGGAGGAACGCCCTTTGATTTGCGGAAAGCCGTGCAGAAGTAGCGCTCGTTGCTGAAGCCGCACGCCTCCGCAACACGCTTGAGCGACATTGTCGAATGCGCCAGCAATTCGGTGGCGCGTCTTACACGAGACTCGGCAAGGAACGTCGACAACGGCGTTCCGGTGTGTAATGCGAACAAATGCCGCAGATGCTCGCCGCCAACTCCCACCTCTTGGGCGATATCGCCGATTCCCGAGATCTTCGAGAGCTTCGTCTCTATCTGACGAACCGCCTCGCGGACATGCCGCTCGCCAGGCGAGCCAGAAGCCGCCGTGATTCGGCTCCGCTCCTCCGCGGCGAGGGCGGCGCACAAGGCGAGACAACGCAGATCCAGCACATGACGTTGAGCGGGATCGGCAAGATGTTGGGGGGAGGAGAGGGCGACAAGCTCCCGTAGGATATACGGATCGAAAACGTCGGGGATGTGCAGCATCGCCTGCGGCCATGGCTTCATCTCCGGATCAAGCGTGATTAAGATGCATAGATCTTCCCCCGTCTCCGTCATCCGCTGGTCATGCTCGGCCCTCGGCGGATAGACCACCACCGACCCCGCCTTGAAAACGATCGTGCGGTCTTCAAGGCGAACCGTCGTGGTGCCCGCTCCCTTGGGATGGTAGACGACCTCTATGGCGTCATGCCGGTGGTAGCGGCAGTAATGACCCGCCGTAATGTGGTTGATCACATTCGTCTTGTAATGAAGTCCCTGATGACATGCCGGAAAGCCGACTTTCTCGTCTATCTCTGGAATCGTGATCCTGCGTGTGCCCATCATCGCCGCTCTTCGTGTGTTCCTACCGATAACAACCTTATTTTGAAATATATAACCCATGAATGAAATTGCGATAAGCCTCATTAATAACCTATAATTAAAACAATCAAAGCAATGCGGAGCTTGCCCGCCATCAGATTGAGCGGGGTTTCCTAAGTCGCCAAGCTCTCCGTGCATCCGGACGGACGGCCCGCCTTGCAGTAGTGTGGTTGAGTTTATCTTGTTGCTTATAGCTATTGTTGTGTTTTAGGTCACTAACAAACGGGGTATCACATGGAACGGAAGCTGGTGTTCACGGGCAAGGGCAAGGTCGAGATGGAGACGTTCGAGGCGGCGGAGCCTAAGGCGGGGGAGGTGGCGATACGGACGACCCGCTCGCTGATGAGCACAGGAACCGAGGGGATCGTTTTCAATCGCTTGTTCGATGCCGGAACGCACTGGGACAAATGGGTCAAGTATCCTTTCTATCCAGGCTATGCCGCAGTGGGCACCGTGGTCGCCGTCGCATCTGATGTGACGACGCTCCACAAAGGAGACAGGGTGATGACGCGCTGCGGACATGCCAGCTATCATACCATCACCGCCGACAAGTGTGTTCCCGTTCCGGCATCGGTTCCGGACGATCAGGCGATATGGTTCGCCTTGGCGAAGATCGCCGCCATGGGAGCGAAAGTGGCGGAATACAAACTTGGTTCGAGCGTGCTGGTGATCGGAGCGGGCCCCATCGGACAAATGACGCTCCGCTGGGCGCGGGCCGCCGGCGTGGAACACCTCATCGTCAACGACACGGTTCCACTCCGCCTTGAACTCGCCAAGAAGGGCGGGGCGACGGCCACAATCGCAAAGCCGATCGGCGACGCCATCGAGGACATCAAGCAGGCGAATGGCGGGCTTGAGCCGGAAATCGTCATCGACACCACCGGCAATGCCACCGTGTTCTCGGCCGCCCTTTCCGTCACGGCGAAATATGGTAAAGTTGTGGTGATGGGCGACACTGGTAGTCCAGCCAACCAGCATCTCACGCCGGATCTGATGATGAAAGGGCTGCGAGTTGTCGCCGCTCATGACTGCCATGAGACCGCCGAGTGGGACACGCCGCGCATTGGACGGCTTTTCTTCACGCTGGTGGCCGATGGGCGCATATGCCTGGATGGACTCAACACCCACACCTTCCGCCCGGAGGAGTGTGTCAAGGCGTACGATCTCGCCTCAACGCGCCGCCAGGAAACCATGGGCATTGTCTTCGACTGGAAGTCGTGAGAATACGGATTCTGACAGGATTACACATTATTAGGATTACAGTAACCATAACCAAAAGGAAGACTGCATATGAGCGGCATGAAATTCAGCGCAGCGGATTGGGCGTATTATTCGAAGGCGAAAAATCAGGATTCCTATTACGAGACGTTGCGGGAGATCGGCTACGAGGGGATCGAGATGGTCGACCCGTCCCGTTGGGAGAAGGCGCGCGCCGCCGGGCTGAAGATCCTCAATCTCAGCGGTCCTGGCATGGAGAAGGGGCTCAACAGGAAAGAGCACCACGCTGAACTGCTCCCGAAAATCAAAGACGCCATCGCCACCGCCGGCGGAAATAACATCCCGCACGTGATCGTCTTCAGCGGCAATCGTGACGGCCAGGCCGACGCCGAAGGCATCGCCAATTGCCGTCTGGCCCTCGAGAAACTCCTCGGCGACGCCGAGAAGAACAAGGTCACACTGGTTTTTGAAATGCTTAACTCCTATGAGCATAAAGACTATCAGGCCGATCATGGAGCATATGGCTTCGAACTCACCACGCAGATCAATTCCACCTCCCTCAAGCTCGTCTACGACATATACCACATGGAACGGATGGGTGACGACAGTGCCAAGGACATTCCGGCCAACCTGAAGGCGATCGCGCATCTTCATCTGGCGGAAAGCCCCCGCCGCGACCGTCCGAAGGCGGGTGGCGTCATTAATTACGCCAAGATCGTCCCGGCGGTGAAAAAAGCGGGCTATTCCGGCTTCTGGGGGATGGAATTCATCCCAAGTGACGACTGCCTCGCCGAACTCGAAGAGGCGCGGAAGTTCTTCCTGTCTCTCTAATGTAGCCGGCTCCGCCGGAACTTAAGCTCCATGTTAGACCCCGACGGCCTTGTGCCGTGGGTGAGCAAGATCACAAGCGACCCTGCCAGCCACAAACCCTCTCCCCGTCTCTGCCGCATTTTGCGCCGCAGGGACAGGGAGATTTTGTGTACCCGTATGTAGGCACCTGATTTCATTCACCCACGGCACAAGGCCGGGTGATCTTAATCCTCAGACTTCCTGTTCGTAGAAAATGCCCTTGTCGCCCACCGCGGCTCGGCAAGCCTCACCCTCCAACATACGCATGAATTTCACGCCTGAAGTGGAGGGCGAAGCTTGCCGAACTGCGGAAAAAAGCACATGCCCTTTTTTCATAATTCGGCGCATGCGTGGAGCGCGGGTGAGGAAGTCTTAATCCTAAGACAGACAGCCACAAAATAACAATTTCTTCTAAGCGATATAGATAATGATATTGATTATTATCAAAATCGTTGTTATGTAATCCATTATTGTAGTCAGTTACATTTTTGTTTGTTGCACTTACTTGGGCACCTTAGCATAATACGTCCGAAGACGCGGTTCGTCATCCATGTTCTCGACTGAAGGGCAGCTTTGAAGCATGTTTTGTTAAATTTTTAACACTCAAGAAAAAATAGCCACAACAAAGGGAGGGGTGAAGTGAGCAGAAAAATCAACATCAGCCCTTTGACGAGAATTGAAGGGCATCTTTCAGTCCACATCGAGACCGAGCAGACAGGCGATAAAGGTTTCACGGTATCGCAGGCCTTCTGCGAAGGCGAGATGTTCAGGGGGTTTGAAAACATTCTCACTGGGCGCGACCCTTTGGATGCGCAACAAATCGTTCAGCGGATTTGCGGTGTTTGTCCTATTTCGCACGGGCTTAGTTCCATCAAGGCGCAGGAGATGGCCTACGGCATCAAGCCAACCACCAATGGGAGGCTTCTACAAAATCTCATCCTCGCCGCAAACTACCTCCAATCGCACGTCATACACTTCTATCAATTGTCGGCGCTTGACTTCGTCGACATCACCGCCGTGCTCAAGTATTCAGGGAAGGACCGCACGCTGAAGTCCGTCAAGCGTTGGGTCGAGTCCGAGCTCGCCACCAACAAGGTCTCGCCTGCGGCACCGTTCCTACCCCGCTGGGAGAACGTGGACTATATCGACGATGTGGGGATCAACTGCGAATTGATCTCGCATTATCTGCAGGCGTTGGACATCAGGAGGGTCGCCCACCAGGCGGCGGCGGTTTTCGCCGCGAAAATGCCACACAGCACCTCGCTGGTGCCGGGTGGCTGCACGCAAATCCCCACCACCGAGCGTGTTCTCGCCTACAGAACCTTCTTCGACAGAGTCGCCGATTTCGTCCAAGATGTGTATTTCAACGACATCGTGATTGCCGCCAAGGCGTTTCCGCAATACTGGAACGTCGGCAAAGGATATGGGAATCTGCTGTGCTGTGGTCTCATTGATGTGGACGGGAGCGGAGGACGCCTGATCCCGCCAGGCGTTCTCATCGACGGGAAATGGGCGCCGTTTGACCAGCAGCTCATCACCGAGCAGACGGGATATTCCCGTTTCTCCTCTCAAACCGGTCTGCATCCGTCAAAGGGGGAGACAACACCCGCGCCGAAAAAGAGCGGCGCCTACACCTGGCTGAAGGCCCCGCGGTACAAAGGGCTTCCCATGGAGGTCGGTCCGCTCGCCCGCGTCATGGTGAACTATTACGCTCCAGGCTCGTGGATCAAAGCGGAGGTCGACGCCACCTTGGGAACACTTCAACTGACTCCAGACAAGATGTTCTCCGCCTTAGGCCGCCACCTCAGCAGAGGAATGGAGGCTCTTTGGATTATCAAACAGGCCCGTAAGTTCCTCGACGAGATTGAGATCGACGGTGTCCCCGCGCAAGATTTCGAGATCCCGAAAACGGGTTCGGGATATGGCTTTGTAGAAGCGCCGCGCGGCGCGCTCGGGCATTGGCTCACAATCGAAAATCATCTTATCAAAAACTACCAGTGCATTGTTCCGACCACATGGAACTGCTCGCCCCGCGACGACAAAGGAACGCCAGGACCGGTCGAGAAAGCCCTGGAAGGCGTGGTCGTGGCGAATCCTGACCAACCCATTGAAGCGGCGCGGCTGGTCCGATCATTCGATCCATGCCTGGCGTGCGCCATCCACTGATATGCAATGGAAATGTTTAAGGAGTTAACGAATGCGGACACTCAGCAGACGTGATTTTTTAAAACTCGGCGGCATTCTCGCCGCCGCCGCGGGAATGGGGGGAAACGCCTCATTGTTCGCCGAGGGGTTGGAACGACTGGCGAAAGGCAATGTCAAAGTCCTGTGGATACAAGGGCAATCATGCAGCGGTTGTTCGGTCTCCTTGTTGAACTCCGACAGCCCCGACGCGCTCGAACTCCTCACCCGTTATATCTCTCTTGTGTTCCATCAGACGGTAAGCGCCGCGCAGGGAGACACAGTCGGGAAGATCCTGGAGACGGTTGTGGCGTCGAAGACAGACTACATCCTCGCCGTCGAAGGTGCCATCCCCGTCGGTATGCCTGAAGCGTGCGTCGTCTGTGGCAAACCCCTTACGGAACTGCTTCCCCCGCTTATAGAAAAGGCCAAATACGTCGTGGCGATAGGAACCTGCGCGGCGTTTGGCGGCATCCCCGCCGCCGAAGGCAATCTCACCGGCGCCGTGAGCGTCATGGAATTCATGCGCAAGATCGGCATGAAGCCGGAGGGAAAGCTGGCGAACTGCCCCCTGTGCCCCGATCACCCGGAATCAATGATTGGCACGATGGCGTATCTTGCCGGAAAAGGCTATCCGAAAGTCAACGCCGAGCTCTTCACCCCGGATATGTTCTTCTCGCATTCGACGCATGACGACTGTCCACGGTATCATTACTATTCAAAGAAGATTTTCGCCAAAAAGTTCGGCGAGGACGGGTGTCTCTTCGAACTCGGCTGCGTCGGCGCGCTCGCCCACACGGAATGCCCGAAACGCCAGTGGAATAGTGGCGTGAACTGGTGCGTGCGCGCCTCCGCGCCATGCATCGCCTGCAGCAACGAGAATTTCGCCCGCCAGAAAAGTTTTCCGTTCTACAGGAAGTGCGAGAAAGTCAGATCGGTGTCGTACGACGAAGCTTCGCGCAAGGGGGGAGCGGGGAAATGAGCCTTCTAAAGAAAATGCTGCTGTTGCTGTCGGTCGTCTTTATCGCCTATTCGGTAGTCAATCAGATCGTCGTCTACTATATGACCAAGCAGAACTTCGCCAAGGTCAACGCCGTGTTTGGCGATTCGATGCAGGAGATCGCCAAGCAGACGCAGATCGACTTCAGCCAGTTTGGCCGTTTGGCCGCTCAAAACATCATCAAGCAAGTGGAAATGTCGGTGGAGGCCGCCCTCATCAATCCGAAATGGGAGGGAAGCAAATTCAAGTACCTCGTTGACCAGCAGAAGAAATACATTCCCAATCTCCTTGAGCTTTCCTTTCATGGGGTGGACGGCAAAATTCTGCTTTCGTCGGACAGCGCCCGCTTGGGATCCGACGCCTCCAAATCCCTCTGGGACGAGGCCTTGAAGGCGAAAAGTCTTTTTTTCTCCGAGGATGAGAATGTCATCACGGCGTATGACCCTTTGTTCGCCACGTCCGACAATGTGCGTTTCCGGGCCGACTTGCGCGAGGGACAATTCTATGGGCTCCTCATGATCCGCCTCGACAAGACGATGAGCAACCAGTTAGTGGCGAAAAATAAAGAAAGTGTCGTCTCAGCCCTACGATCCTGTGACGCGGTGTATTCCAAGGCGATGATCAACATTCGGCTGGTCTCCATCGTGGTTGGTGCGCTCTGTCTTGTTGTCGCACTATTTTTTCTCGCCATCCAGGTCAAGTCGGTCGTCAAGCCCGTCGTCGCGGTCTCCGCGGAGCTTGAGAGGCTGGCTTCGGGAGATTTGACAGTTCACACGAACGTCACAA
>CAYTFM010000136.1:0-14410 GCA_964436735.1 uncultured Victivallales bacterium
CGACAAGGCCGTCGAGCATTTTCCTGCCCTCGGCCTGGTCAAGCCCCGCCCAGCGGTGGACTATAGTCAGTTTTATGATGTAAGCAAGAATTCTCTCAATGCCAAAAGGCGTTAAGAACACGAGCTCGTCTAACCTGCCCCAACGCAATTCGTCTATCCCTTTCTCGAAATCGATCAGTCGGCCATGCGACAGAGAGAGGATCTGTTCGACCATGGGGAAAAGACTGGCCAATCCGAAATCAGGGGAGTTGGACTTCGCAAGCCGCTCGGATATCTCGTTTTTCCCGATAACCGCCTTCTCGATGAGCGGCTCCGCCGCCATGCTGTCGGTGAAGGAGATGGTTTTGCAATTCAGAGCCGCCAGGATATTGCGCAGGTTCAGGTCGAACGAGAACCACGAGGCAAGAAAGCAGTTTGGATGGGCGCAGGCTTCCTCGTGGAAAGCCCATGCGAGCTGATCATCCCCTGAGGAGCCGGGGAACAACGGGCGGGTGCCCTGGATGCTGGCAAGGTATTCAACCGCATAGGACGGAAGCCGGGAAGGGCTTTTCAACTCGGCGGCAAGCTCATCCTTCCCGAAACACCCCCGGTCGTCGAAGGGACGGCTCCGATTTTCGAGCAGCGTGATGATGTTCGTATTGTCGAAGGGGTGCCTGACATAGGCCGCCAAAGCGGCGTCATCCGGTGAAAGCTGGCTGGTGGTCGAGGCGATGAACTCGGCGAATGGAGGGAACGGCCCGCGCCCGTCTATGGCGAGGTCGACCAGACCTGACACGATATAGTAGTACTGGGGTGCCACGGAAATCCTTGAAATCACTCACCGAAAAGAAACGCTTTGGCGCGCGGACGTAGATAGGCTTGAAAAAAGGACTTGAAGTCCTCGTCGGTCAAACTGACGACGAACGAGCCATCTTTCGGGCCGATGCGGAATCCGCCTTTTATCCGATCGGAGAAACGGACATCCAGCCCTTGCCCAAGAACGTGGGATAGAGCTTTTTGCGCCGCCGCCTCGAACTCTGAACGGCGGGCTTCAGGCAGAAGGCAGATCAGGTCGACGCTCCGCCCCTCGGTTGCGCGCCAGTTTTCAAAGATGGTCCTCACAAAGCCAGCGACAGTGCCCGGATCCATGAGAGAGGGGCCAACGGACTCCTGGACGATCTTGGCTGTCACCGCCGTGGCCAATGCCTGTTTGAAAGCGCTCATGGCCTGCGTCGCCGAAAGCCGGAGCTCGGACTCGGTTTTGGCGCGGAACTCCTCGGCGCCGGAACGGGCTTTGGCAATAACCTCCTCGCCGTTCTTTTTCGCCTCGGCAAGTATAGCGTCCGCCACCTTTTTAGCATCCGCGACAATCCGGGCCGCCTCAGCCTCACCTTTCCCCACTCCCTCTTTGAGGAGTTTCTCCGTTAGTTCCCTGATTTTATCGTCCATACGATCCCCCGATCTGAAAGATCAAATAAGTGATAGGAAAGTGATAGGAAATTGCTTTCCGAGCGCATGAGTAAAGTAGAGTGAAGACCCGGAAGGTCAAGAGCGAAAGGTGGATTCCCCTGTCTTTTCTGATTTTCCCCCTCTCCGGAGAGCCGGATCCGTGCTTCCCGAGGAGGGAGAAGCGAACTCCCCCCCATATACGCAAACGCTTGAGAGGCTGGTTTTTCAGGCGGAAAGTGGAAATAGGGCTTCAGCCTCATCTGGAAATGTGCCTGAGTCCCGGCGGAGCCGGTTAACCTGGGTCTGACATGATCGATTTTGCGACTGGTGGAAGCTTTGCCTTGGCCGCTGCTGGCGAGTCTCTGCGGAGTTTCCTCCTCCGCCGATAGATGGCGACAAGCCACAACGTGACGAAGTAGCCTATCACCCCCGAGACGACGCCAAGCAGCGCACCCCCGACGATGAAGGGAATCAGGTACTCCTTGCCAAGCTCCTTGCCGATGATGAGCAGATCGGCCATCGTGTGGGCGCTGAGGATGGATTGAAACGTATGCGCGATCTCCGCGTAGGTGATTGGCGCTCCCAGTGCCACACTGCCAACCCAGCACTGGAAGGGGCAGAGGACGGGCGAAGTGTAGGGATTGGTGATGAAGGTGAGGGCGACGGCGAGAATCTTGTTGCCTCTGAACAGATACGCCAACGCAAGCGCAGTGATGACCTGCGTGAATGTCGGTGCGAAAAAACACGCAAATAGCCCAATTGCCACGCCTCTCGCCGTGTAGTCCGGCGAGCCCTCGTGATTCACCAGTTTCAAATAGTGCTTGAAGATTGTTCTTCTGTCGATCACTGCTTGTAGTCGCACCGCAGGCAGCGGCCGGCCTCTCTGCATGCCTGCTCTTTGGTGATGGTTTTCTCCACCTCGACGCTGATGAGCCGCTCCTCGGGGGCGAGAAGCGGGAAATCGACGGGAGCTTGATCTGCGATCTCGCGGTCGAGGTCGACCTTGACTTCAGGCATCTCGTGCTTTTCCCAGAAGTACTCTTTCCTCCCGGGGGAGAGCAGGTGGTCGATCGACTTCGCCGCCTTCTGGCCGGCGGCGATCGCCTCGATGACCGTCGAGGGGCCGACGACGAGGTCGCCGCCAGCGAAAAGGCCTTTGACGGGAGTCGTCCCAGTTTTGACGTCGACACTGAGCTTGCCGTCCTTCATCGCATCGAGGTCGGCATCGGTGAGGATCTTGCCCGGGTCGGGTTGGTGCCCGACCGCGATGAGGATGGAGTCGACTTCGCGGTCCTCGTCGGAGGCGGGAATTTCGACGGGGCGGCGGCGACCGCCTTTGTCGAACTCGCCGAGACGGTATTTACGGATGGTGGCGACAAGGCGCCCTTTCGGCGACTTCTTGATGCGGACGATGTTTTCGAGGAATTCCACTTTGACGCCTTCCACTTCCGCCTCGCGTATCTCGATCGGGTTGGTCGGCATCTCCTTGCGGGTGCGTCGGTAGATGATGGTGACGTGTTTGGCTCCGAAGCGTTGCGCGATGCGCGAGCAGTCGATGGCGGCGTCGCCGCCTCCGATGACCATCACGTCCTTGCCGACCTTGATTTTTTCGCCTTTCGCGGCGCGCTCAAGAAACTTTGTGCCCGGCATGACGCCAGGGAGGTCGAGTCCCTCGATCTCGGGCATGATCTCGCGTTCCGCTCCCACGGCGGCGTAGATGGCGTCGAACCCCTGTTTGCGCAACTGGGCGAGCGTTTTCTTGGCGCCGATGTCGACACCAGTTTTTATCTTCACGCCAAGGCGTTCGAGGTTGCGGACCTCCTTGGCAAGTTTCTCCCGGGGGAGGCGGTAGTCGGGGATTGCATAGCGCATCAACCCCCCCGCCTCGGGCTGTTTTTCGAAGATGGTGACGTCGTAGCCTAACAACGTGAGATAGTAGCCGCAACTGAGACCTGACGGTCCCGCGCCGATGACCGCGACCTTTTTGCCATTCAGCTTTTCCTTAGGCGGGTACAGGTCGGTGTAATCCTCCCGGAGGTCGCCAAGGAAGCGCTTCACCGCGCGGACCGCCAGGGGGCCTTCGAGATCGTCGCGGCGGCATTTGTCGATGCACCATTGCGGGCAGACGCGGCCGCAGACCGACGGGAAGGGGTTGTTGATCAGATGAATGCGCAGCGCGTCGTCGAACCGGCCGTCCTTCGCGTAGGCGAGGTAGGCGGGCACGTTGACCGCCGCCGGGCAGGCGTTCACGCAGGGCGCGTACATCATCGAGCCGCAGACGCCGGCGCGGCATTTGCGTTCGTTGATGTGCTCGAGATACTCCTCGCGGAAATAGCGGAGGGTCGAGAGCACGGGGTTGGGGGCGGTTTGGCCGAGGCCGCACAAGGATGTTTTCCCGACGGTGTTGGCCAGTTCCTCCAGTCGGGCCAGATCAGCCATCGTGCCTCTGCCCTCGCAGATGCGGGTGACGAGGTTGAGCATGATCTTGGTGCCGATGCGGCACGGCGTGCATTTGCCGCACGACTCGTCGGCGATGAACTCGAGGAAGTAGCGGGCGAGGTCCACCATACAGGTGTCCTCATTCATGACGATCAGGCCACCCGACCCCATGATGGCGCCAAGTGCCGGGAGAGACTCGTACGTGACGGGAGTGTTGAGGTACTCCTTCGGTATGCAGCCGCCGGAGGGACCGCCGATCTGGACGGCCTTGAATTTCTTGTCCTTCGGAATGCCGCCGCCAAGGTCGTAGATAACGCTGCCGAGCGGGATGCCCATCGGCACCTCGACCAACCCCGTGTTGTTGACGTCGCCGGCGAGGGCGAAGACCTTGGTTCCCTTGCTCTTTTCAGTCCCCAGTTTCGCGTATTCCGCCCCACCTTGCATGACGATGTAGGGAATGTTGGCAAACGTCTCGACGTTGTTGAGAACGGTCGGTTTGTCGAAGAGTCCGCGTTGGGCGGGGAAGGGAGGTTTCGGACGCGGCTCGCCGCGTTTACCCTCGATCGAATGCATCAGGGCGGTCTCTTCGCCGCAGACGAACGCCCCCGCTCCCATGCGGATCTCAAGGTCGAAGTCGAATCCTGACGAGAAGATGTTCTTGCCAAGGAGTTCGAGTTCCCGCGCCTGCGTGATCGCCTTGCTGAGTCGTTCGATGGCCAACGGATATTCGGCCCTGACGTACACATACCCCTGGCTGGAGCCGATAGCCTTCCCGCAGATCGCCATCGCCTCGATGACGCTGTGCGGATCGCCCTCAAGCAGGCTTCGGTCCATGAACGCGCCCGGGTCTCCCTCGTCGGCGTTGCACACCACGTACTTCACCTCCGACTTCTCCTTCGCCGCCGCCTCCCACTTGAGTCCGGTGGGGAACCCGGCGCCGCCGCGCCCCCGCAGCCCGGAGGTCTTGACCTCGGCGAGGATCTGCTCCGACGTCATGGTGGTCAGCGCCTTGCCCAGCGCCTCGTAGCCGCCCACGGCGATGTATTCGTTCAGGCTTTCGGGGTCGATGATACCGCAATTGCGCAGCGCGATCTTCTGCTGGAGTTTGAAGAAGTCGATGTCGGAGATGGTCTGGATGAGCTCCTGCGTGCTCGGCTTCTTGTAGAAAAGACGTTGGACGACGCGCCCCTTCAGCAGGTGCTCCTCGATGATCTCCTTGGCGTCGTCGGGTTTGACTTTCTGGTAGAAAACCCCCTCAGGGTAGACAATGGCGATCGGCCCGACCTCGCACATGCCGACGCACCCGGTGGCCACCACCTCGATCTCCTCGGCAAGGCCGTGCGCGGCCAACTGCTTCTCAAAGGAGCTTTTCACGCTCTCGCAGCCAGAGGAGATGCAGGCTCCTCCGGCGCACACAAGGATTTGCGCTCTTGTCCTTTTCATCTTCATAGTGACGAAGCCTTTATGTCAGTTTCGTTTGTTGAGCACCACGTTCAAAGGTCGACTGGAGTGGGGCACTGGAGGATCACTCGTACTGGGCCAGGATGGCGGGCAGTTTCTTCGGGGTGACGCGGCCGTGGACGTTGTTGTTGACCATGATGACGGGAGCCAGGCCGCAGGCGCCGAAGCAACGTTGCGAGGTAAGGGAGAAGCGCCGGTCGGGCGTGGTCTCTCCCATTTTCACTTTAAGCTCTTTGGTGATGGCCTCCAGCACCTTCTTGGCTCCTCGCACGTAGCAGGCCGTGCCGAGGCAGACATTGACCGTGTGGCGGCCCCGCGGTTGCATCGAGAAATAGTGGTAGAACGTCACGACGCCAAGCACCTCGCCTGTCGTCAGCCCGAGGGCGGAGGCCACATGCTCCTGGACGTCGAGGGGAAGGAAGCCAAACAACTCCTGAGCCTTGTGCAGGACGGGAATCAGGGAGTCTCGCCCTTTTTTCTGGGTGACGATGAAGGCGTCAAGCTCCTTGAATAACGGGCTTCCGCAGGCGCAAGTCTGGGGGGCGGTATCACAGTGTGCATTCGACATGGTGCGCATCCTTCAGTGTTGCTCAAAAAACGAGAGAGGCGACGACTTTGCCGCCCATGATGTGCTCAGTGACGATCTTTTCGGCCGCCGCCTTGTCGACGTTGCCGTACCGCACCGGTTTCTGGCCTTGGATCTCCACGTTCACCAACGGTTCCTTGTCGCAGAAGCCCGCGCAGCCGGTGGCGGTCATGGCCACGTCCGTGGCTCCAGCCTTGTCCAATGCCTCCATAAATGCCTTCATGGTGTCACGCGCTCCAGCGGCGATTCCGCAGGTTCCCATTCCCACAACGATCTTACGGCTTTGCCCGCTTGAACGCATCTCCATGCTCTTCTTCACTTCCTCACGGATCTTCCGAAGCTCGTCAAGACTTTTCATCCCTGACCTCCACAAAATTAGATGAGACCGCCACATCTCCGAATGACCGGCCGCCGTGACGAGCGGCAAGGCGTAATTATAGGTTGAAAAAGAGGCGTTTTCAACCTATGGACGCATTTGGCGAACGGAATCCTGCGCGCGCAACGCGGGCTGTCTGTCAAAGTACAGTTTTTCGATAATTAAGTTCACAAACGCTGGCGGAAGCCAGCTTGCGAGCGTAAATATCAGAAAAACTATGAGGTGCCGCATGGCTAAGGTAAGAAAGGCAGGCGGAAAGGCGAAAGGCGTTCCGCGGATGGAGAAGCTGGTCGACGCTTATTATAAGGGTGCGGAGGGTGAATTCGTCTTCGATGACGTGCTTGAGAAGGTTGGCGGCGCATTGAAGATCCGGGAGGAGAAGGCGCGCACGCGGCTTGCCGAGGATATTCTTGACTATCTTTTCGACGAGTACCCGTTTCCTGAGCTCGTCGAGCGGAAGGAAGACAAGGACGGCACGCAATTCTTCATTAAACCCTGGGATTATTTTGAGGGAGGCAAGTTCTGCGTGAAGCCGTTGTCTTTCGAGATAGAGCACCGCATCCTGTTCCCAGGTCACCGCTTCTTGCCGTTCCACGATCCGGATCTTATGCCGTACCAACTGCGGGTTCACTGTTCCGGGAGTAAGACGCCACTGCCGATGAAGGAGCTGAAGCTGAAGGTCAGTGAGGTACTTGTCTATTATTCGATGTTCGGCAGCGATGCGGCTGGTCTGATGGCTCCCGAGGAATCGGGTAACCTCGATGTCATCGACGCCGGCGAGGAGGATCCCGTGGTCACGGTCAGCGTCATCGACATGTCCGAGCTCTACCCGCATCTCGCCTTCTCCTCAGGCGACTGTCTCGTCATGACGTGCGTCGACTGGAGCAACGGCACGTTCATGGTGTCGCATTTGCCCGAGGCCGAGCGGCTCGACAAGTTCTCCGAGATCAAGGAGTGGACCGAGCGGCTCGCGGCTGGCTGCGAGTCCTCGTTCCAGGTGTCAGGGCCGAATGTCAGCATTGAGCAGCAGCTTGCCGAGGCGTTCTACTCGGGAGGACGGTTCCTGCTTGAGAATCCCTATGTGCACGTGGGTGGTTTCCTCGCCCAAAACCAGACCGTCGATCTGGTGTGTCAGCCGGAGTTCACCATTCTGTGGCGCAAGGGTGAGGATCCTGCGGCGCTGATCGAGTACATAAGCGACGGCGAAGACGATGGCGCTGACATCGACGCCGAGCCAGGATCTATGCAATGGTTCCTGAGTTTCCTCGGGTTCGACTTGAGCGAGACCGATGTCGACGCCTTCCTCCTTGACGAGTTGCATAGCGGGCGCGGCGATCTGGGAAATGCCCTCGCGAGATGCTTCGGCGACAAACTGCCGCTCATCGACGCCGAGCCCTCGGGGTTCGGCGGCAAGCTTCTTGATGCGATCAGCGAGCACTGGGCCCGTCTCAAGGGCGGCTACAACCGCTTTGCCGACAACGAGCGCGGCAAACTCCGCTCCGAGCTCCTGACGATCAAGGAGAAGCAGCTTCGTTTCATCCGATTTCTCGAGGACCGTGGCGTCGGCCCGGAAAGCCTGCCCAAGGTGAAGATCAACGCGTTTGTCCATATCACCCGCCTGCTTGACGACATGTTGCGGTTGATCGAGGTGGAGGATATCACCAAGGATGATGTCGAGAAAGCGATGTCGTCCGTCGAGTTGTCCGCGGCGATCATCGAGCAGTTGACGCTGGAGCTGGGGGAGCAGCTCGACTGATCCGGAGCCCCGCATACCTTGCGGCTCTTGAAGAGGCTCATGCGGAGTGCTATTAGGTAGGCATCTTGCATGCATTACGCATCGAAATGAGGGGATCGGCAAACCAATGGCGACGCTTATTCAAATCAGCGCGCCCACCTTCGCCGAGGCAAGGTTCAACCATGAGAGAAACACCACCGCTCCCGGGAATGACGCGGGGAGCGTCCGGCTTCGCCGCGCTCCCGTGGGCGCACTTTGGTTTTGTGGTCGTTTGTTTCATGAGAGAGACGATCAGCGTGTCGGCAAAGGGGGCTGAACGGCAATGAGTCATGCCGTACAAGAGGGCGCAAACCGGAAGCTCCGCGCGGACCGCGGAATATCGTCGGCCGAGGCGGTGAAGATTCTGAAAGGTAAGGTCGACGAGCTTTCGACGCTGCGCCTGATGCTGAAAGCCGCCGAGGCGCGCCGCCGGCATTTCGGCTAAGACGTCAAAACCTGCGCGATCATCAACGCCAAGTCGGGGCTCTGCGGCGAGGACTGCGCCTTCTGCGCGCAGTCGCGCAGCTCGCGGGCGAAGATCGACCCGTATTCGCTGGTTTCGAAGAAGGTGATCGTCGACGCCGCGAGGCGCGCGCAGGACTATGGCGCCGTGCGCTACGGGATTGTCACCTCGGGCAAGGCGCTGCGGACGAAAAGGGAAGTGGACATCGTGCTCGCCGCCGTCGAGGAGATCGCCGCCACCCTCGCGATCAAACCGTGCGCCTCGCTGGGGGTGCTTGACGTGAAGGTCTTGCGCCGGCTGCGCGATGCTGGTCTGACTCGCTACCACCACAACCTCGAGGCGTCCCGGGCGCATTTCGCGAAGGTCTGCACCACCAGGAGCTATGACGAGCAGATTGGTACGGTTCTCGCGGCGAAGGAGGCGGGACTCAGCGTCTGCTCTGGCGGAATCTTCGGCATCGGCGAGACAGTACAAGATCGAATCGACCTGCTGGCGACGATCCGCTCGCTCGACGTGGAGTCCGTTCCGGTGAACTTCCTCGTTCCCATCCAAGGCACCCGCCTGGAATCAGTCGAGCGCTTGACGCCGTTCGACTGCCTGCGGCTGATTGCCGTGGCGCGGTTGTTGATGCCGGACAAGACCATCCGCGTCTGCGGCGGGCGTGAGAGCAACCTGCGCGACCTGCAGTCGTGGATCTTCGCCGCCGGCGCCAACGCCGTGATGATCGGCGGCTACCTCACCACCGGCCAGCGTCCTCCTGAGATCGACATGCGCATGATCACCGACGCCGTAGAATGAGGCGGTTCGAGTATGTGAACCGGGAGGTGGAGCTTGGCATTCCGGGGGTGCGCCAGGCGAAACAGAGTTACCATCCAGACCACATTTCATCGCGGTTTTTCCGGAAGGCGTTTCCACTGCCATTCTGAGCGGATCTTACTGGCTGCAGCCTCGCAGGTCGATGGACCAGCAGCCGACGACCTCGTTGCCGCGGACGAGGTGGAAGTGGTCGAAGAGGTTGATCGTGGGATCGCAATGGGAGACCACCAACTCGACCACTGCCCCGAGCGCTGGTGGTCTGACTCCGGGAGGGAAGCTGAGCTTGCCGTACTCGTCGCCGAACCAGTCATAGGTCATGCCGACGTATTCGGTTGACAGAACGCGCGGGACGGCTCCATCGTGATAGAGGGCTTTCAATCCCGCGTCAACCGTGACGAATCCTGACTGGTTGACGCTGACGACAGTGGTGAGCAGTCGCAGAGCCGGGGCGAACGCCTCGAACCGCGTGGGATGGTCGGCTGCGCCGATGCTGAAATATTCCTCGTCCATGCAGGTGTAGGAGCCGGCCTGAATCTCGGTCAGTTCGGCGACGGCGAAGTCGATGTCCGCTGTTCCGGTTCCCGTGGCGCTGAAGATGACGCAGTCAGGAGTCTTGCGCGTGAGTTCGTGGAATAGCGGCACCACCTCGCGCAGGCTGTGGAGTGACTGTGCCGCGCGCTCTTCGTAGGAGCTGACGTGCTGCAGGTGTCCGGCGTACGCCTGGATGCCCCTGATCCGCAGATTGCCGCAGGCGAGGATATGGTCGGAGAGGTGCCTTGCGTCGTTCAGCCGCGCGCCTGTGCGGCGCAGTCCGACGTCGATGTCGAGTAGGACATCCATCGTCTTGCTGTGTTCCTGCGCCGCGGCGTTTAGCAGGTCGACGCCCTCAGGGTGGTCGACGACGGTCATCAGCGAAGGCGCGTGGTCGAGGAGTCCGACCAGTCGCTGGATTTTCATCGGCGTCGCCACGGGACCGGTGACGAGGATCTCCGTGATGCCGGAGCGGATCAATGCCTCGGCCTCGGAGACCTTTGCCACGCATACGCCGATCGCCCCGAGTTCTAATTGTCGTTTCGCCAGCGCGGAGCATTTATGCGTCTTGGCGTGGGGGCGGAGTTTCTTGCCCGCGCGGTCGACCATGGTCTGCATCTTCTTCAGATTGCCGTCGAGCAGATCCAGATCGAGCGCGAGGCAGGGAGTGTCAAGCTGCGCTTGGTGGAGCATTGTTTCTGGAGTCATGGATGTCTCTCTTTGCTGCGTTCTGCTAACCGCGGGCGTCCCATTTGCGACACATTCGCTCTGGGCAGCCTGAGGTCTGGATGACTTTCAAAAGCGGTCTCATGCGATTGCGCTCGGAATGCAGGATCCCGTCAAATGGGCCGCGTCAGCAAAGGGTTTGAACGCCGTAGGGTGCGAATGCCGCGTCAAACGTCACGACGGGAAGTGAGAGGAGCATGGATTGAGCGATGATGATCCGGTCAAACGGGTCACGGTGAAGATCCGGCAGGCTGAAGGCTTTTGCCAGGACAGGCGCCTCGATCGGCACGGAACGCAAGTCATACGCCTTGACGCAGCGGTTCCAATAGCGTTCCGGCTGAAGCGACAAGGTGAGAAGCCCCTTCTTCCATTTGACGCCTATTTCATAGAGCGAAATAGGGGACACAAACAAATCATCGGCCTCCGCGAGATCCCGTAACGTCGCCGGGCTGACCGCACGGTCGGCGATGCCACTGAGAGATAGTATCACGCATGTGTCAAGGACATAGTTCATTCCCATGCGGCCAGCTCCTCCTCCTCCAGGGGGGCGACCGCATTGGGCAAGGTGATGTGTCCGGTGACTTCTGGTAGTGGTTTGAGCTTGCGCGGGTGGGAGCGGTGCGGCACGATGTCAGCCCATGGCACGCCGTGTTTGGTGACGACGACACGTTGTCCTCGGTGCGCCAGTTCCAGAAGTGCTGAACACTTGGTTTTGACCTCGCGGATGCCGATTTCCATGGTATGGTCTCCTCGTCGTCTGTAGAATTCCCGCACTCATACATGCACCAGCCATAATGTAGTCACCGCGGCCACATGTTTCAAATCCGCCGTTCCTGCGGCGATATCCGGAAGATCTCAACCTCAAGACAACTCCCGTCTGCTCTATTTCCCAGGCGGCATTAGTTGATCGGCGTCTATCGGCATGAGTCTCTTGAAGCTTTATGGTCGCCGAATTGTCCATCAAGAATCCCTGCGGCGTCCATGTTCAGCTGCGCGTTATTATACTACAATACGGACAGCATATGTGGGCAGTATGAACACACCTCGCAGGTGCCGGCCGCGGCTCGCAGGGAAAGGAGTGGGTAGATGGATTCACGAGAACGAGTGTTGATGACGCTGCGTCATGAGGAGCCTGATCGAATTCCCGTGACGCTTGCGTATGAGACGCCAGAGGGTATTCTTGCGCGCTACGGCAAAACTGCGGCCGATCTGGGCATGCGGCAGGATATTCAAACGGTTTCCATGCGGCAACCGCCGCCCCCCGAGGATATCCGCGGACGTTATTTCAGCGACACGGAGTTTCCCGCCGATGTCCAGATCGACGCATGGGGCGTGGCGCGCTGGCACAGTCCGACCGGGGAGTCCCACAGTGTCGTCGGCCCCCTCAGGAACGCCGAACAGATCACCGACATCGAATCGTTTCCTTGGCCCGTCTTCGATGACGACGCAAGTCTATCCGCCCGCGTGGCCGAGTTGCATGCGCAAAGAGTGGCGGTGGGAAGCGGCGCAGGCAGCAGCATCTTCGAGCAGTCCTGGTACCTGTTTGGCATGGAGAGGTTGTTGATGGCGTTTTATGCCGACGTGGATCTCGCCCTGCGGCTCCTCGACAACGTCACGGATGTCGTGAAGGCGTGCGCCTGCCAGTATGTCCGCGCCGGCGTGGACATTCTCAAACTGAGTGACGACATCGCCGTCCAGCGCGGCATGATGATGTCTCCCGAGATGTGGCGGTTGCTGCTCAAGCCGCGGCTCGCCTCGGTAATCGCCGCCGCCCGAGCCATTCGTCCAGAGGTCCCGGTATTCTATCACAGTTGCGGCAACGTCAGCGCGGTGATCGATGATTTAATCGAGGTTGGCGTCACGATCCTGAATCCCGTGCAGCCGGAGGTCATGGATCCGTTTGAGGTGAAGCGGCGTTATGGCGAACGGGTCACGCTGTGGGGAACTATTGGCACGCAGTCCGTGTTCCCGTTCTTCACGCCCCAGGAAGTGCGACGCACCGTCAAGGAGTATTGTGCCGCGTTGGGCAAGGGCGGAGGCTATGTGATTGGTCCGACCCACGCCATCAAAGAGGATGTGCCGTGGGCGAACATTGAGGCGTTCTACCATGCCGTTGAGGAGTTCGGCGTCTTATGAGGTGGCGCGCTCTTTCCTTTTGAAGACGAAAAGTTTACGCCTTGGCTCCTGCGGCGTCCGGCTGGCGAAGAACTCGTACAGCTTGAGCTGGCTGCGCGTCTGACTGTGCTTGACGAGCGGGAGCGAGTAGGTCCCGCTGGAGTCGAGGCGGCGTCCTTTGCGGCGGTCGGCGAGTCCGGCGTCGAGAACATGTCGCAGGAGCGCGGCGACGTCCTGATTCTCGACGGGGAAGAGCAGTTCCAGGCGGCGGTCGAGGTTGCGCGGCATCCAGTCCGCGCTGGAAAGGTAATATTCAGGGTTCCCGCCGTTCTGGAAATAGTAGACCCGCGTGTGCTCGAGGAAGCGGTCGACCACGCTCGTGACCGAGATGTTTCTTGTCCCTTTTCCCGGCTTGAGGCAGCAGATCCCCCTGACCAGCAGGTCGACTCTTACGCCTTTGTAGGCGGCTTCGTAGAGCTGCTCGATGATCTGTTTGTCCACCAGCGAGTTCAGCTTGGCGATGATATGGCCAGGATGGTGCGGGGTGGAGAGGCGCGCCTCACGCTCGATCAACTCGACGAACTTCTCGCGGAGGTTGAAGGGGGCCACGGCGACCTTGTTCCAGGTCGGCGGATCGGAGTAGCCGGTCATGATGTTGAACATGGCGGAGAGGTCGGCGCAGATCAGCGGGTCGTCAAGGAGGAGGCCGATGTCGGAATAGAGCTGGGCCGTCTTGTCGTTGTAGTTGCCGGTCGAGACGTGGGCGTAGCGGTGGATCGCGCCCTCCTCCTCGCGGCGGACGATCAGCAGGGCCTTGCAGTGCACCTTGAGTCCCTTCATCCCATAGGTGACGTGCGCGCCGGACTCCTGGAGTTTTTTCACCCAGGCGATATTGCGCCGCTCGTCGAAACGGGCGCGGAGTTCGACGACGACCGTGACCTTCTTGCCGTTCTCCGCGGCGCGCTGGAGGGCGTTGACGATCGGCGAGTCGCCGCTGACCCGGTAGAGCGTCTGCTTGATGGCGAGCACGTTCGGATCGTCGGCCGCCTCGCTGACGAGCCGCACCACGGGCTCAAAGCTCTCGTAAGGGTGGAAGAGCGGGATGGCGCGGTGCTGGCGTATCACGTCGAAGATCGGAAGCTCCGACTTGAGGACGGCGGGCATGACGGGAGGAAGAGGAGTGTCGAGCAGGTCCGGACGGGAGACGAGTGGGATGAGTTCGAACAGGCGGGCGAGGTTGAGGGGGCCTGGAACCTTGTAGACGTCCTCAAGTTTCAGACCGAGTTTCCGCACAAGCCAGGGTGGGAGCCGTCCTCTGCTCGTGTCAAGCATCTCGATGCGCAATGGCTCGCGGCGGCGCGTGTGGAGCAGTTCGCGCTCCATGTGCGCCAGCAGATCCGAGGCTTCCTCCTCGTCGACGGTGTAGTCCATGTCCTTGGTGATGCGAAAGAGGAACTTGTCGAGGATCTCATATCCCAGGAAGAGCTGTCCCAGATGTTCGAGGATGAGGTCCTCGAGGAGCACGAAGGCGGTGCCGGTGCCGAGTTGCTCAGGCGGGGCGACCCGTAGAAAGTTGGGGCGTTTCGAGGGAACGGGAACGAAGGCGTAGAACTGCTTCCGCGGGTGCGAGGGGTGGTGGAGGCGGACGGCGATTTGAATCACCCGGTCGTCGATGACGGGGAAGGGATGGGTGGG
>CAYTFM010000136.1:14420-22798 GCA_964436735.1 uncultured Victivallales bacterium
GGTCGTCGCCCTTCATCGTGTCCATCTCGGGGTAGATGTCCTCTTCGAAATAATGGCGCAGACGCTCCTTGTCCTTCTGGCTCACCTGGCTGATGGCGAGCAGATGAACGCCGGACGAGGCGAGCTCCGGGAGGATGGCGTTGTGGAGATGGGCGTACTGCCGTGCGACAAGCTCGGTGGTCTTGACGCGGATGGCGTCGATCTGCTCGCGGGCGCTCATGCCGGTCGGGCAGTTGCTTCTCTTCCTGGCCTTGAGCAGTTGGCGCAGGCCGGCCACGCGCACCATGAAGAACTCGTCGAGGTTGTTGCTGCAGATGGCCATGAACTTGAGGCGTTCGAGAAGTGGGGTGCCTTTGTCGAAGGCCTGGTCGAGGACGCGGGTGTTGAAGTCGAGCCAGCTCAGCTCGCGGTTGATGAAGTGGGAGGGGCCGATCTTAGGCATTTTTTCCTCCAAGGATGAGTACTTTCAAGCCGAAGACCTCTCTGAAGAAGTTGGCCTTCCGGCGGACGGTCCAGTTCTCGAGCGCCATGTCCTGCGGGCCGTCGACGATGATCTCGAGGCAACGCGTCTCAAGGTTGGCGTCGATGCCGGTGACGGTCCATTTTTGGATGAAGTCGAGGGAGTCGGCGATCCGCAAAATGGCGGCGAGTTTGCTCATCAGGATTTTGTCCTCGGGCGGCAGCGCGACATACTCGGGGTGCGAGCTTTTCGGCAGTGAGCGTCGGTGATAGCGGGCGGTGACGGCGATGATCTCCTGCTCGCGGCGGCTGAGCCCCGGCAGCTGGCTGTTGTTGATCAGGTAATAGCTGTGCTTGTGGTGCTGTCGGCTGTTCAGGTAGAGCCCAATGTCGTGGAGGAGGGCCGCCACCTTCAAGAGTTCGAGGTCGCGGGGGCCGAGCTCGTGAAGCTGTTGTGTCTTCTCGAAGACGAGTTCGGCGAGTTTCATGACGGCGTGGCAGTGCTGCCGGTCGTAGTTGAACTTTTCGCCGAGGTTCATCGCGCAGGAGATGAGCTGGCGTGAGAAGGTGTCGGCCTCCCCCCTTTTGCGGCGGATGATATCCTGGATGATGGCGTCACGAGTGGTGACGGCGGGGATGATGAGGCGTTCGGCGTCGGCCACCAAGATGAAATGGTGGAGTATCACGCAGGTGGGTTCAAGACTGCGGGCGAGCATGTCGGAGATATCGTGTCGTTCGGCAAGCTCATACGGTTCGACGCCGGCGATCTCGTCGAACACCTTCTCGAAGCTTTTCTTCGACAGCGTGCCTGTCGTCTCCTGTTCCCGTTTCCGGCCGGTGGCGATGGCGAGGAGGGTCCTGACCGCCGAGCCGGCGGCGATGATCGAGGTGTCGCGCCGCGCCCAGCGCTCGGGGGACTGCGCGACCACGTTCCGCACCATCGAGCCGACGAACGGATCCATGGTCTCCCGCAGTTTACGCGAGCTGAAGGGTTCTTCAAGCTCCTCGAGGAGCCGCAGCGAGCCGAGGCTGACAGTCTCCGAACTCATCAACATGCCTTTGTCGATGAAGGATATTTGCGTCGAACCGGTCCCGATGTTGCAGATGGCGGACTTGCCTTTGAGGAAGCCGGACGACGTGCCGAGTGAGGCTTTGACCGCCTGGAACAGCATCCGCGACTCCTCCGGCGCCTCGAACAGCTTGAGGGTGATCCCGCTGACGCGGCGGACGGTGTCGATGAAGAGGTCGCTGTTGGCGGCCTCGCGCACGGCGGAGGTGGCGAGCGCCTCCATTTCCACAATACCGTACTCGGCGACGACCTTCGAGAAGTCCTTGAGTATCTCAGAGACCAGGAGGATGTTGTCGAAGCTGATGCGCCATTTCGTGAAGACGTCGATCCCCAGGGGAACCTCCTGGGTGAGACTCTCCAGCGTCGTGTACCCCCCCTCGGCGTTCAGTTGGACAATCTCGAGGCGGACGAAGTGCGAGCCGACGTCGACCACGGCGATCGGCGCCAAGGCGGCGGATGGTTGCTTTGTAGGTGGAAGCCGTTTCTTCATGGCATCATTGTTTGTGCGCGCATTGTGTTTCCTTTGCGGCCACTGCGTCACGCCGTCTCAAAAGTCGTGCGTCAGCCTGGCGGCGAGATCGGCTTGCGTCCACTCACGCATGGCGTCGACGGTGACCGCTTTGTCGACGGTGAAGGTGCCGCTTCTCGCGCGGCGGAGACCATACAGCGCCGCGCCACACCCGAGTCGTTCGCCGATATCGGCGCAGAGCGTCCTCACATAGGTGCCTTTCGAGCAGCAAAGGGTGAAGTGGAAATAGGGTAACTCGATCTTGGTCATACGCAGCGAGTGGATGATGATCTTCTTGGGCTCGCGCTCGACCTCCTGGCCCTTGCGGGCGAGTTCGTAAAGGCGCTTGCCGTCCTTCTTCACCGCGGAGACCATCGGGGGCAGTTGGTCTTGAGGGCCGATGAACTCCGCGCAGACGCGCTCAAGCTCCTCGGGGGTCACACCGGACCAGTCCTTCTCGGTGACGATCTTGCCGTCCATGTCCTGCGAATCGGTGGTGACGCCGAGAAGTCCCACGCATTCGTAGACCTTGTCGTCGCCTGTCAGCCGCGCGCTCATCTTGGTGGCGTGGCCGAGGACGAGCACGAGCAGACCGGTCGCGGCGGGATCGAGCGTTCCGCAGTGGCCGGTTTTCTTGATGTTGAAGCGGCGGCGGACGAAATTGACCACGTCGTGGCTGGTCCACTCCTTGGGCTTGTCGACGAGCAGGATGCCCGATTTCTCGAAAGGCGGTTGTTTCGGCCGCCGCTGTTCGGGTGGTTGGTCGTTCGGTTCGTTTGTCGGTTGGGCGGGTGGCGTGGTATAGTTCTGCATGCGGGTCCTAAAAATGGTTGAAGTGCAAAGGGATAAGAAGCTAATTATAGCGGTAATATGCATGGTTTCAATATGCGTTCGTTCGGATTGCTAAGAGACGTGTGCCACATTGCGCGGGGCGCGTGCCGGTTGTTGGCCTTTCTTGCCCTGTCTTTTGGGGGCCTGTGGCTTGTGTCAGCCGCCGCCGCGGAGGAGGCGCGTTCCGCTGACACTCTTCTGCCCAACGGCGGCTTCGACGAGGTGGGGAACGACGGCGCGCCGACCGCGTGGGACAGGCCTGACGGTCTCGGTGTCCGGGTGGTGAGATGCGAGGAAGGAGGGCATGGCAACGTGATCCAGATGGACACCCGTGTCTCCGAAAAAGCGATGGTTGAGCAGTGGAAGAAAGTCGGCATCACGCAATGGGACATCCCGAAGCCTGCCGACAATGCGGTCGCTGAGACCTATGGCCTTTCCTTCTACTCCAATCCGATCCCCGTCGAGCCGGGATGCGCCTACACGATCTCCTTCGATTTCAAAGGCCCCCGCAAGGGCGCCGGCGCCAAGGTCTGGGTGCGTGGCTATGGGGTCAATGAGGCCTCGCAGGAGAGGCGGAAGCTCTACGAGACCATTGTCAATTGCCGCGTCGACGACGACAAGTGGCGTGCGTTCACACAGGAGTTCAGTCCGACGAAGCGCACGCCGGCGGTCACCGAGATTCGGGTCATGCTGTTCGCTTATTTTCCGCCGGGCGTCTATCTTTTCGATAATGTCAAAATCAACTCGCACGGTGGCGCGAAACCGTAATCTATGCTCTGTAAAGGCTGAAATAACGACGAGGAGACGGACAATGGACAAGCTGAGAAGGTTGTGGACGACGGTCGCCGCCATCGCGGTATGCGCGGGCGTCGCCGTGGCGGCGGGCGAGACCCCGACGGCAGACGAGGCGCTCACCTGCCTGATGGAGGGCAACAAGCGGTTCGTGAACGGTGCCGTGATAAGGCCGGGTCAAAGCAAGGCGCGGCGCGCGGAACTGGCCAAGGGGCAGCAGCCGATCGCCATCGTTGTCACCTGCTCCGACTCCCGTATCCCCCCGGAGCTGATTTTCGACAAGGGGTTCGGCGACATTTTCGTGGTGCGCACGGCGGGCAACGTCGTCGACGACGTCGCGCTGGGGAGCATCGAATACGCGGCGGATCAACTGCGGACGCCGCTCCTCGTCGTCATGGGGCATGAGAGCTGCGCCGCGGTGACGTTGACCGTCAAGGGGGCGGAGGCGCCCGGGCACATCGCCGCCGTCGTCGCCGCCATCCGTCCCGCCGCCGAGAAGGCGAAGACGATGGAGGGGGATCCCGTTGACAACGCCGTCAAAGCCAACATTCTTACCGTCGTCGAGAAGCTCAAAAACAGCGAGCCGATCCTCGCCGAATTGGTGAAGAGCGGCAAGTTGACCATCATTCCCGCCCGCTACGATCTCGACTCCGGCGCCGTCGAACTCCTGAAGTAGCGCGCGCCACAAGAAAAACTCACACCGCGGAAAAAGGGCACATGCCCTTTTCCCACAGTTCGGCGCGTGTGCGGAGGGCGGGAAGTCTGACGTTGTGGTGTGCAAACATGTCAGCGTTTCTGGAAAATGAAAAAAAAGGTCGCTTGGCGGGAATCCGCAAGCTCTTTACGTTCGGTCTCTTGAGAACTGAGGTAGCGCACATCGGGATAGCCTTCGGCTTTTATCATGTCCTCGGGGTATCGGAATGTCGACTTCAGGCGAGCTTTGATGTTGTTTGCCCGCTCCATCGAGAGATCCACCCGCTTCTCGTACGAGTCGGCGTCTCCGGAGTAGTTCTTCACGGCGAGAGATAATTCAAGCAAAGAGAAACCGCCACCGGCCTTGTCGAGATAGTCCTCAATCTCGGGTGTGAGCGTGGCGGAGCCGGGGGGGAAGGAATAGGGGATCTTGATGCGGACATATTCTCCCACCTTCGAGTTCTCGAAACGAAGGTCGGTGTTGTTCCCCCCGCCTTTGCCCCGCATCGATTTATCGTCCATCCCTTGCTCCCCCGTGGGGCTGTCGCCGATGCTTGCCGCGCCGCCTTTCCCCAGGAAAAGGTTGTTCAGGATACCCATGCCGCCCATATGGCCAAAGGCGTTTTTAACTTTGCCGATACCGGCTTTGAAGCCAGCCTCCTGGACTGTCGCCATCGTGTTCAAAAGGATGAAAAAGGCGAGCATGATGATCCACAGGCCGGCCATGAGCGCCATGTAGGCGGGAGCACCTTCTTCTGCCTTTTTCTTTGCCATAGTGACTTGGTTCCATCACATGAATATCGGGAAAAAACTGGAGCTATGGGGGATTCTAACGTATCTTGACAAGATCCTCGACGCTGACCTCACGGATGCCGAACTTCTCCACCAATTCAAGTTGAATGTTGTTTTCTGATTTGTCCGTGATCACCTCCGTTGAATACCCTAGACGGTCGGGAGCGATCTTGTATTTCGATATGAGAGTGGCGCCAACCACCGCGGCTCTTTGGGAGGCGAGGCGCTCGGCGCCTTTGCCATCGCTCGATCCGGAGAAGTTCGTGGGGACGGCGTAATTGGACGTGATGCGCACCTCGTTGCCAATGTCGTAGGCCACGTTCGCGAACCCCTCGATCGTTTGAAAGAAAACCTTGTTCGTCTCCGCCGAGTTTTTATCGGTGAAAATGATCGAGCAGTCAAGCTTCATCATAACCCCCTCGTCAACTTCCGCGATCGTGATGTGCCTGGCGTAGCCGAGACCCTCGATTCTCTGGCGGAACTCATTGAACCTGTTGTATATGGCGATATCTCTTAAGTTGACGGGGGATAGCTGCCCTGGCGCGACCAGTTCAGCCTGGATTTTTGTGATTATCTTGCCCGCCTCGTCAGGCACTGGCGCCTCTGGGGTGGTCGACAGCTGTGAGAACTTGAGGACGATTGGCTCGCGCGAACCGAGTGCGCCTTGTATACCTCCCATGGCGTCAAGTAGCTTATTCGTGTTGAATGTCGAGAACGTCATCAGCATCACAAAGAAGGTCAGTAAAAGCGACATGCAGTCACCGAAGGTGAGCATCCATCCAGGACATGTGGCTTCTGGAGCCTTCTTCGCCATGGGGTGACTCCTTTTACGTTATTTCGCGATGATCTTTTCCCGTTCGCTTGGCGGGATGAAGACAAGCAGTTTCTCGCCGACGATGCGCGGACTGTCTCCCGCTTGTATGGCCATGATGCCCATCAGCAGCATCCTCTTTAGATACAATTCCTCATTGGAGCGCTGCTCAAGCTTACCCTTGATGGGAAGGGCGAAGAGGTTGGCGATGACCGCGCCGTAGAAGGTCGTGATGAGGGCCACGGCCATCCCCGCTCCAATGCTTGAAGGATCGGACATGTTCTGCAGCATCTGGACAAGTCCCACAAGGGTGCCCACCATGCCGAAGGCGGGCGCGAAGTTGCCGATGCCGCCCCAGATGGCCTGCCCCACCATGTGCCGCTCCTCCATGTTGGCGATCTCCTTCTCCATGATGGCCACGACAGCGTCGGGGCCACTGCCGTCCACCATCATCTGCAACCCTTTCCGCAGGAAGGTGTCGCTGATCTCGGGCAGGCGATCCTCAAGGGCGAGGATGCCGTCGCGGCGGGCGATCGTGGCCATTTCGACGATCGTGCCGTACCATGGCATAATCTCAAGCTTTCCCGCGCTGATGGTCTTCATGGTGACACTGAGGACCGCCCTCACCTTGGGCAGGGGAAAGTTGATGAGCAGGGCGGCGATCGTTCCTCCGAACACGATACCCATGGAGGGGTAGTCGATGAACGCGCCAAGGGCGCCGATGTTCATGCCGCCGCCGTAGATAATGGAGCCGAGAATGAGAAATGTTCCCGCCGCGATGCCGATCAGTGTGCCTATATCCATATGCATTTCCTTTACGTATTCTAAGCCTAAAGCGTTTGTGAAAAAATAGTTGCCGCACGTGTCACGACGGAAATGTATGAGAAGAAAATCTTGTCGCCAAAATTGTCTTCGGTACTATTCTATCGACACTTGGGTTGCGGGCTCGGCCCGCCTTCGGACTTCTCCTCAAATGTATCAGTTTCAGCCGCGTTCCCCTCGTCAACTGCGGAAGTCGACACCATTTCCCGGACGGGGATGGCCTGCTGATGTGAACCGCAGGAAATATGCCTTCGAAACGCGACGATCTCCTGGACAATTTCATCGGCAGAGCCGCGGACACGGTGTCTCGACCCGTTCACGAGGATGAGCAAGGTGTCTGGGACACTCTCGATTCGTTCGATCAGATCTGGGTTCAGGTATTTGACCTGGCCGCCAAAGTCGATGACTTTAATCATACTCTAACCTGCGGATTCACATGTTGATAGTGCGGGGATTATTGGTCCTTCTCATCCTTGTGCAATCGATCAGACTCTGGTGCCTTTCCCTTTGTCGCATCCTTCTTGCCGCCAAACCGCGGCAAAGGCAGGAAGAGCGCGAATATTGCGGTGGTGGCGATCATCGTCAGGAGAGACGCGAGAGCCTGTCCCCACGGATGAGGGACAGGCTCCTCGGGATTGAGCAAGTACAGGAGACGTTTATATGCTCCGGCGAAGATGAATCCCAACGGCACGACCACGAAAAACCACCAATATCGTAGCATATCCCCACATATTGTTGTTGCGTTTCAGAACACATGCAGCCATATCAGGAGGCGGACGCCTATAAGCGCTGCGGCGGTGACAGCCGCCAGCGTGAGCGCGTAGGCGCGCCAGTGGGCGAGTGTCGCCTGACCCTCACCCGTCGCCGTTTGGCCATTAAAGAAGCGGGTGTCACAATATCTGGCGGCGATGGCGGCGATGGCTACGCAGATCAATAAAAGGTCCAGCAGATCCACTTCCCCTGTCTTGCGCTGGATCTTGAATGCGGCGATGATGAAGAGGGCGGGGGGGGCAAGGAGCATCCAAAATAGACGGACGAGGAGGGCGGTGAAGGACGAGGCATTGGGGGGCTGGTTTGGCATAGGAAACCTCTTGCGAGTGAACGCTCAAGAGGCGGCCCGACCTCCTGTCAACCTGCGCCACGGAGACCCCATGGCACACCCCAGATTATAAGTCCGCCGATAAAATAGTGTCAACGATACTTAAGTCAACCGCGGTAAGGCGAGTTAAGGGCCTGAAAATAGAATGCGCACCAACATTATGCCCAACCGTGAACTGCGACTATGAGTTTTGAGCAGTAAAACCATCATCATTCACTCCTCTACCGGATCATTCCTGTGGCGAGCGGCTTGTACCCGGACTGGACACTCAGATTCATCCAGGAAAGCGCGCCATGCCGGTCAAGTTTAAGCTTCAAGTCGTAGTAGCCCGGCTTCGTTTTGCTGGGAACAGGTTCGATGGACTGGATGGACTTGGAGCTAAGGAAGTGGTTTGTGTTGACCCAGATGGAGCGACCATCCGAGGTGGGTGCTTCCTTTTCGTTATACTCTATGAGCCTGTCCTACAATTAAACCGGGCATCCAAAAGCCACTTGTGACCCAC
>CAYTFM010000137.1:0-22781 GCA_964436735.1 uncultured Victivallales bacterium
AGACGGATGCCGAACCCCGCCAGCTGTTCGATCACGTCGGCGTCCGCCGTGTCGAGACGCTCCTTGATCGTCCTTCGTATGGGAAACTTCTCCTTGCGCCGCATGGGCGCATAGGGGGCGGTCTCGATCAGGCGCGAGCCGATCACGACTATCGGATTGCGGGGGAAGATCTGCATCGCCCCGCGCATGGAGTACTCGGAGAGAAAGCTTTCCTCGTCGATCTCCATGGGAAGCGTCTGGTAGACGACGATTCCCAGCGCTTGAAGCTTCGCGATGGCTTGATCCATCTGGTAGGCCATCAGCGCGTAAAGATCCGGCATCACCTCGGAAATCAACTGGCCCGGAAACTGGCGGATGGCCTGCTCAAGCAGTTCCCGCGAAGCGTTCGATGTGTAATTTCCCCAGAACTTGTAGCCGCTTGTCGGGATGCGAGCCCACGGGCATCCGACGACGGTCTCCCGCAGCGCGCCCCACTCCCAGTCGACCAGAAGCTGGTTGGTCTTCGCGGAGGAGGCTTCGCCTTCGGAATCCATCCTGTCTGTCGACAGCGCCGGAAGACAGTTGGCCGCCATCGCACCCCCTATCAATCCGACGAAGGTCCTTCGGTTCATTTCAACACTCATGCGCGCACGTTCTCCATGCTGAGGTTCCTGAAGCACAAACAGTATGGCCCCCTACCATCGAACACATGATCGTACAGTACTCACAGGTCTGTTCTGACCAACTGTCAGAAACCGTTATTATCGTCGATTTTGATAGTCGCCCGATCCGAGCTTCCTTGGACGGCAACTCCCCCCTTTCCTTTCACTGCGGTCGGAGAAGACATCCAGGGCGGCGGCACGTTTGGCCACGCCGAAGTTGCAGCGTCGGAATACGCAGTTTTTGATGGTCACGTCGCGGGTTTGTAAAAGCATGCCGCGCGCCCGGTGGCGGGCCGTACATGCCGTGGATGTTGCCTTACCCGCCCAACTGAGGAGCCATTTTCGGGTTATTTCCCATCGAACATCTCCTTCGCCTCCGTCTCGCCGATCATCCGGTTGAAGATGCGGATGTCGTCGAAAATCCCTTTGACGCCTTGACCGACGGCAAGGCCGTCGGTCAAGTTCATCGTCAGGTTCGGGATGTAGATCTCCTTTTTGAGCAGTTTGCCGTCGAGGAACATCCGCAGTTCGTAGTTGTCGTAGCAGAAGACGAAGTGGTGCCATGCGCCGTCGGCGGGGATGCCGTGTTTGACTGCCGGCGCCTGATAGTTGCCGCAGAGGAAGCCGCCTATCCCGGATTTGCCGTATCCGATGTTGAATCCATGTTTGGGATGGCCGCGGGAGCTGAGGAGCGTCCCCTTCTCGCTTTCCGGCTTGAACCAAAAGGCCACGGAAAGGCGGTTGATGCCGAGGTCCATGAGGGCCTTCGTGGGAAAGATTACGCCTTGCCCATCAAGTTGGAGTCCTTTCCCGTTCCTGCCCTCGACAACCTTCGCGGCGCCGACCTCGGCGGCGAAGGTGACCTCCTTCTTGAAGTCGCGGGCGTTCCAGTCCCAGGCGTCCACGGGGAAGTCGCCGGAGGGGACGCAGGGAGTGAGGTCGCCCGTCACGCTGTCCATGGAGTAGTGGAGAAGCGTGGAAGGCAGATCCTTTTCGATCATCGCGGCGATCTGTTTCTCGGACAGGGCGAAGTCATGGATTCTGAGTTTGCCGAGCATGCCCCAGAAATTCGCCATGAAGATCATGTCGCCGCCATTCCGGAAGGAGGCGAGGGTCATCGGGGAAGGCGTGGTCACCTCCCAGGCCAGGCTGCCGTTGAAGTAGAATCTGACCTGATCCTTGTCGCCGGTGACCGCCACATGCCGCCAGCCGGGCGGCTTCAACGTGACGGACGTGTCATGGAAGAACTTGTTTTTGAAGCCTCCGACACGAAAGTTGTCGCCGCCGTCCCAGCGTGACACGGGGAGGTTCAGGTCGCCGAACGTGCCGAAGTTCCATGGGGAGGCAAAGGGCTTCTCCAACCCCTCGGCGCCGCGGCGGTAGGGCCAATAGACCAAATCATGAGTCCCAAGCTGCCCCCAAGGAACCTTGAGCCAGGCGGACAACGTGAACTGATCCTTGTCGAACTTCTGCCGAATGGATTTGGGGACGATGATTTTCGCCTTGCTGAACTCGCGGCGCTGCCCGAGATACAGGCAGGAGCCGCCCAGTATTCCGCCATCCACCAGGCGTCCATCCTCGATGGTGGCCTCGCAGGCGCCGGAGCTGTCCCCGCTTGTGTTCCCCGCCATGCGTCCAAAGTCGAATTCGGCGATCAATTTCCCCTTCGGCTCCGGAGGCTCCGCGTAGGCCACCCCAAAACCGAGTTTGACCGCCTCTCCCGCCGCCGGGACGGAGGCGAGCATGAAGTTGTCCGAGGTGGGGGTGAAGTGATACACGTCGTCACAGCCCCGGAAGCGCAGGGTTGTCTTGGAGAAGTCGGCGTTCTGGATCGCGGCCACTGAATCCTGCTGATATTTCATGGGATAGAAGAGGACGCGCAGCCGCGGATCGGCGGCGAGCAGCGGCACCACCAGCCGTTTGCTCGTGCCGTCCGACCGGATCACGGGATGCGTCTTGAACCCTTTGAGGTTCTGACTCGCATAGAGAATCCTCACCAGCATGACCGGCGCGCCTGCCTTCACCGCCACCTTGTTCTGGGGAATCTTGTTGATGCCATACGACGTGTCGTAGAGCGCGGGATCGAGTCTGCGGTCGTAAAGCAGCAGATCGCATCGATAGTCGTCCTTCCCGCTTTCAAACACCCAGGTCATCGGCTCGAAGTTGACATCCAGAGGGTAGCTGAGCTGCAGATCCTTCTCCTGCCCGCCTGTGTGGACGGAGAACATAGAAATGACATAGGGGAATTCCGGACGATCCGCCCGGACGACCGTTTCGACCGCGGCCACCCCGCCCGCGGCGGTCAGCTTGAACTGCTCGATCAGGAACGACTGTGCGCGCTCCTCCCTCGTCTTCTCTTTTCCTTTGAAGATTTTCTCCCCGTCGAGCAGCAGTTCAGCGTCCGTTCCCTCCTTGCCCCCTGAGAGGCCGCGGAGATAGGGGACGAACGGGCTCTCCGCAGGGATGTCCGCCGCCGCGCCCATGAGGCTATGCGCGAGGCAGAGAGTGAATGACAAGAGACAGGCATGGTTCCGCATGCTCATTTTCCACCTCCGTTGATGGAGATCAATTCCTGGCCGCCACGGGAGACCGTCATCTTGGTCAGCCCGTTGGCGAGTTTCGTGAAGCCGACACTGTCCTTTTGATCCGCCCAGATGATCTGAGCCGCGCCGCTCGAGGACTCCACTTTCGGCGGCTCCTCGCCTTTCGACAATGGCATGATCAGGAATTTGAACTTGGGCTCGCTGGAATGGCTGGATATGACAAGGCGCTTGCCGTGGAAACGTTCGAAGTCCCTGTTTGACCAGCCGTATCCGGCGTAGTCCTCGAGGTAGGCCAGCGTCGGCTCCTTGCCGTCGATCTGGAGCGCATGGATGAGCAGCCGCCTGCCTCCCGCCTTTTCCTTGAGCAGCACGCGGGAGTCGTTCTGGCTTTCGATCGACAGATCGGGCTGGACGATGAACTGCCAGCTGTAGCGGCGCGTCTGTCCATCCTTTTTATAGTCGTCGACGACGAGCGCGTAGGAGTGCGCGCCGCGGACGACCCCCCCCGTGCGGAAGGCGTATTCCATGGGGAAGCGCTCGTACAAGGCGAGCTTGTCGTCGGGCTTGCCGATGTTGCCTGGAAAGTCCCAGTTCGGCACCGTGGTCTTCGGGCGGCGGATGCCGGGGATATCGCGCGCCGGTTTATACAGGGGAATCATCTGCGCCTGCGTTTGTTGTCCCCAGTCGTTCCAGGAGGGCGCGCCCTCCCGCGGTTTCCCCTGCTGCTCCCAGGCGAAGGGGATTTTGTTGTCGACGCTGACGAACGCTCCGTTCTGGTTGTGCGCATAGTCGACGCCGACCGAGTTCTCAAACCCGTTTCCCACGCCGTCGATGAGCACGCAGCTGTAATGCTCGGTCTCGCCGACGTGTCCCAGCAGTCCGCCGGCGTCGGCGATGCGGGCGTAGAAGGTCCACGGGCGCCCCAGGCCGTTGAGCAGGAAATGGCCGCGTCCAAAACGGGGATGGGCGGAATAGAGCGCCTGGGCGTGGAGGTAGAACTGGAGCGCCTCGGGCGTCCAGTCGCTTCGGGTCTCCAAGAGAAGCCGCTGCGGGCAGAAGTAGTCCAGCGGCGCCTTGAGGCTGTCCACCTGCTCCTGCGGGCTCGCCGCGCTTCTGTAGTCGTCGGCGAAGAGCAGCAGTTGGACAAGCTCGTCGCCGCCAAAGGTGTGCTGGCTGACTTTGATCGCCTGTAGCGTCTCGTAGTTCTCGCCGACGGCGCAGCGCCAGACGAAATCGACCGCCGGGTCGTCGGGATACGCGTGACGGACCGCCATGATGTCCCCCAGCCAGCGGCTCAGCGGCATCTCGTTGCCGCCCCAGGCCCCGTAGATCTGCATCGTCCCGCGCCAAGGGGTTTGGAGGTTCATGACGTAGCCGGTGACGAATCGGCGCACGTTCGGGATCGCCATCAGATTTTGCGGATAGGCGACCGGAATGACGCCGTCAAGGGCGCGGCGCGAGAAGGGCAAGCCGTAAACCAGCGCGATGGCGTTCTTGCCGCCGCGCTCGTGGGGGGTGCCGGAGTCGTTGAGGCCGTAGGTGTAATAGTTCGCCAGGATCTGTTTCGTCCAGGCGGCGACCTTGGGATCGTATCCCTCTTCCCCCTCGATGCTCAGCGTCAGGATGCCGAGATTGGCGTGGATCACGTCCCAGTTGTGGGTGGACGGCCCGGCGATCCCCATGCTCCACGAGTAGTGTTTGGCGGTGGCGGTGGCGATGGCGTGGCGGACGGCCGCGCGCTGCTCCTCCGTCATCCAGTTGTAGAGGAAGTCGTAGGCGTACCCGATGTGGTGGTGGTTGATGAGGTTCATCGTCCAATTCTGCCACCCGAGAACACCGCTGAACTCCTTTTTGATCAGGGGCTTCCAGTTGACACTGCCTCGCCGAGCCTCGATTTCCCCTTTGCGGAGGATCTCCTTCTCGCGGGCTTTGGCGTAGGTGGCGACCGCCGCCGCCAGCTCCTTCCCGCGGGCCGCGTCATCTTCGATCAGACACAGCAGCGCGGCATTCGCCATAAGCCGAATGATCCCGTCCTTTTCCGCCCCGCTCTCATCGCCTGTGGCCAATTTCTGGAACGCCGGATTGTCTTTCAAGCCGGCCACCTGCTCCCTGAGCTTTCCTATCAGGATTTGGCCGATCTTGGTGTCTTTCGTCTTCCGCCGGATCTCGGGGACGTCCTCGGGATTGATGAAGACGCGGGGATGGACTCCCGGCGCCGGTGGCGGTTTGAACCGCGCCTTGTCGAGTCCGTCGAAATCCAGCTTGACGTTGTCCGTCGGCCAATCTTTGAACGACTGCAGCCAGCGCTGGTAGTTGCCCTCGTTGTCGACGGGAGGTTTCTCCTCCGCGGCGAAGACGGCGGCGGCGGCAAGCGACAGCAGAGCGAATACGAACATCCTCATGACTTTCTCCTTTTGCGCGCACCGTTGAGTTAGGATGAACGCTCCTTCTTCTCAAATTCCTCATATGCCATGACCGCGTCATCATACACCGTGGCGGTCGAGCGGTCTGGATCGATGACTGACGCGGGAGCGGCGAAAGCGGATTCGAGTTGTTTCCAGGTGAAATGCCCGTCCGCGTGAGCCGCCCGCATAGCCGCTCCAAGAGCCGCCGAGTCGGTGACCGCGATTCTCTCGAGCGGCGTTTGGAAGACGTTCGCGATGGTTTGGCAAATCTGATTGCCGTGCGAGGCGCCGCCCGTGACGCGGACACGCGTGAATCGTTCTCCGATCCATTGCGAATGCAGACGCATGCTCAAGGCTTGAGCTTCGACCACAGCCCGGATCATCATAGGAGCCGCGGCTGATCCCGAGGCGAAGGTGTCAGCCTTCCTCAGACGAACGCCTGCCCTCAGCACAAGGGGGGTGATCTCCGGGATGAAGTAGGGCAGCAGCAACGTGCCGTTGTTGCCCGGGGGCGTCTCGGCGAACGCCGCGTCGAAGCCCCGCCAATCGACGCCGTGGTCGTCCCTGACCTTCTCCCTCGCCAGCGAGCCGTTCTTGAAGCAGATGAGGCTCATGAATCCGCCCGCGGGGTTGCCGAAGACGTGTCCATATCCTTCCGGATCGACCCGCGGCGAGCGCATGGCGGCGAAAAAGGTGTCGCTTGTCCCGAGGCTGATCACGGCTGTTCCTGGTTCACACGCCCCCACCCCCACGAGACTGTTGGGATTGTCCCCCGACCACACGACGACAGGGCATCCGGGCGTGAGCCCGTACTTGGCGAAATACGGATGCAGTCCGCCGGCGACGGCGCCGCTGGGCGACGCCTTTGGAAGTCTCTGGAGAAGGCCAGGCGCCGTCGCGTCCGCGACGCGGTCGTCCCAGTCCAAGGTCTTGAGATTGAGCAGGTTCATGCCGGCGCCATCCCCATAGTCAAGGGGGGCCGATTCGCCGCAGAGCGTCGACGCCAAAAAGGAACTGACAAGATGGATGTGCGATGTGCGGGCATAGGCGTCGGGGTCGGTCTTGAAGAATTTCCTGATCTGCGGTCCGGTGAAGCGCTCGATCGCCGCAGAGCCAGTCGTCTCACGCAACGCCCGATCGCCGATGCATGCCGTGATCTCGGCGCACTCGGCGCTCGTCGAGCTGTCCATCCAAATGGGGGAAGTCTTCCGCGCGAAGCACGATGAGAGCTGCGCGGCGAGGGGCAGCGATGGTGAAAGTTTCTTGAGGATGGCGGGGAATTCGGATGTGAGATACACGGATCCATGCTGCTGCCCCGATCCACTCATGGCGGCCACGTCGGAGAGAGGCGCGTTCTTGCGGACGAGCCGCTCCAGGACGAGATCAAGGGCCGCCAGCCACATGAGCGGATCGGAGTGCTTGACCAGTGGATCGGGATTCTCACGCACGCCGTTCTGGCACTTGAACTCCGGCAGGTCGGACGAGAAGTTCACGTTCGCGTCGGCGACACTACGCCCCATCTCGGGATCAATGACAATCGCCTTCATGCTTTGCGTGCTGCTGTCGAATCCAAGATATAACCCGCTCATGCATACCTCCTCGTTGATAATGGTAATGGTGTGAGCATCAGACCTTTCGGAGAGCTTCCGCCTGCCGACCTCCTCGCCGACCGCGTCACCACGGACCGGTCTTGAACGAGGCGTCCGCGCGCAGGCTGCCCGTCAAACCAAATCCCGTCAGAACCGACACCCCTGTGATGATCATACTTTGCCTCATCGGCAACCTCGCTTTCCGCAGTGGTGATGCTGTGTGGGTGAATTACGGGGTGTCAGAAGCCAGCCAGAAGCGGTTGAACTCGAGCCGCTGTCCCGCGGGCGGCCGGGTGACGTGGTAGTCCTCGGGGAAGGTCGCCGCCGCATGGTTGTCGGCATAGACGTACACGGCCTTGCCATCTTTGAAGTACAGGCCGCTGCCCATTCCCGCCGTGCTCGGGTTGAGGCCGCCGCCGTGGACGCAGCGGCTGATGGGACCATTGGGGACGCCCACGCCGTTCATCCAGTTGCTCCACGTCGTGTTCCAGTTGCTGGTGTCCGCCAGGAACATGCATTTCGAGGGAATGGCGATCTTGTTCAGTCTCACCCCCATGTAGGTGCCGTTCTGGGCCAACAAGGAGACGTTGTAGGCCGCCGTCGCATGGTACACGTTGCTCGGCACGATGGGCATTTTCATCAACGCCGTCGGGCACTGCATGACGCCGGGAGAGCCTTTGGGGCCAGTCTTCATCTCCTCGCGGCCGACATAGGGGGCGAGATCCAGCAGAAAATTATTGGCGCCGCAGCAGATGTTGCCATCGTAGTCGGCGGCATACAGGTTCATGGCGGTCCCGAGCTGCTTCATATTGTTCGTGCAGTGGGTCAGCCGCACCAACTCCCGGGCGTTCTGCAGCGCGGGGAGCAAGAGCGCCGCGAGGATCGCGATGATGGCGATCACCACCAAAAGCTCTATAAGCGTGAAACGCATTGCGCAACTCGCAGTCGACCTTTGGAAGTCATACGATGAGCTCTTCATGGGTTTCATGATGTATCTTGTCCTCTCCGACTTTAAATCACGGTTCACTCAGCTTCGGCGGAATTAAAATCCGACGGTATTCCTCGGCCGGCTTCTCGAAACGACGGAGCATCACCCTCGCGGCCTCGCGCCCGACCTCATCCGGCGAGACGCCAATCGAGGCGCACCCGGGCATCCTCCCCACCGTGGCGGCGATGGTCGTGACGTCCGGGAACAAGCCGCGCCGCGCCTCCCCCAGCACGCTCTCGTTGTTGTCGGCGTTGAATCCGGCGATGAAGAACCCGGCGCCGGCGCCGAGCATCTTCTTGAACTGCGCGATCTTGTCCGTGAACCTCTCCCCCTCGGCGACAGCCAGTCCGTCGACGGCCACGCCTTTGTTGATCGCCGAGATGCGGAACGCCTCAACCCGCATGTGAAAGCTCGGATGCCTGTTGCTCGGACTGAAGAAGACGAATTTTCCGCACCCGCGCCTCGACAGATAATCGGCCGCCATCTGTCCGATGGATTCATCGTCGGGCTGGATCTGGTCGCCGGGAAGGACGGTAGGCCGCGCCGAGTTGTACAACCATGCGACCGGATAATCCCTCACACGCTCCTGCAGCATGCTGTCGATCACCCCTCCCCTGATGAACAGGGCGTCCACCTGGCCCTTCTCAATGCTGGGTGGAAGTCTGCGGTCATCCTGCAGATGGGTGGCGATCAGGCTGGCCCCGTGCGCGTACAGCACGTCCTCGATCCCGTAGATCGTCCCGCTTGACAGGGAGGTGTGCAGCGCGGCCTCGTGTGAGTCGGGGACGAGAAAGGCGGCCATGTGCAGCTGCTTTTTCGAGAAATCAACATGCTGGTGGCGGCGCTTGTTCGGCCGCGGCTTATAGTTGACCTCTTCCATGACCTGGCGGATTCTGGAAATGGTCGCGCGAGAGATGCTGCCAGTACCGTTGATGACCTTGGAGACCGTGGCCTCCGAAACCTCGGCACGGGTGGCGATATCAGATATGTTTGCCATATTAATTACCCTATATCTACTTTACTTAGATATATAATATAAAAAAACGAATAAAGCAATAGTCTAAAACAAATAACTTTACCAAACTTTACCTTCCGTCGCGGGCAAGACTTGCCGCATGGTCTTAAGGCCTTAAAGGGGCAACTCCATCGTCGCCGGGGTATTCGTATAACAATTCCCGATGAACGTTGGGAGTTGAAAGTGAGCGTTGGAAGTTTACTCTCGTCCCACCGCGGCATGGTCCTTGAAAGGCTCGATCACGCGGTTGACGGTGATCACGCTTTTGCCTCCGTTCCTGCTGACGGACACATCTGTCTTTCCGGACGCGGTGGCCGTGAATGAGATTGTGTCAGTCTGATCACCGATGCGCACTGTGGCCGCCGCGCGCTCCTTGTTCCACGTTATCACAGGCAAGGGATCTCCCTGGCGGTACGCGCAAAGAATAATCTTGAAGTCGGGAGCTATTGAATCCGAAGGTATCACAAGCCGGCGCATCATCCCGTATTTTTTGGGATTGGCCATATTGGGCAGCTCCACTATCCGCGGATCCTGCGCTGGTTTGAGCTCGTCCTGGTTCCTGTTCAGAACTTTCAACAGCAGCGCCGGGTGCCCATTCGGAATGCCCACGCCCGCGTCCATGGAGGAAGGCAGCGGCTCTTTCGGACGCGTTTTCTCCTGGTTTGGATCGCCTCCCGTGAGGATGACATCCAGCGTGCCATCGGCGTTCTTCGCGAGATCCGCGATCTGAACATCGTACTCGAGCGCCAGTGTCCAGTCGTAATGATGCGCGCTGTCGTCCTTTTGAATGTCATCGACGACGAGCGCGTATGGGCGCGGCCCCCTGACAAGTCCCGCTGTGCGGAAGGCCTTTTTGACAGGAAAATTCGGCTCTCGCACGACTGGCGACAACGCCCCCTTGGGGAGTATCCAGCTGGGGCATTCGAACATCGGCGTGTTCAGGTATGCATAGGGCAGTTTCGTGTAGGCGAAATCGTTGACGGAGCTCATCACCGGCTCGCAGGTGGGGGGGATTTCGACCTTTCCGCCGCGCACATCATCAATCGTGTAGAATCCCTGTTTTCTATTCAAGACACGCCATGTCCAGTCCCAGCAGTATTTCGAGTCGCCAACGGCGAATGTCGCCTCCGGAGTATCCATGAAGTCACGCATCCTTCCCGGAGTCCATTCCTGTTGGCTTGTGCCGTCGATGCACACGACGCTGTTCTCGCAGGTGCGGAAGCTGGCATGTCCGTTGGGCGACCATATCCGTCCGGCGCCCGCCAGCATTATCGCATTGCGGTCGGAGAAGGGATGTCCTCCGTTCGCCTGGCGGGTGTGCATGTTCAACATCATGGCGTCCGTGTCCCAGCCGCTGCGCGTCATCATCAGGGCGCGCTCGCCACAGAAGAACGTGTTCCCCGGCTTCAGGGCGGCAAGGTCATCGTTCGACGTGTCGAAATCGCTTGCGAAGATCGCGAAGAACAAAAGGGCGTTGCAATAGCCGTCCGGCCTGTCCGGCACCTTCTCATAGTTCTCTCCGACCGACTTGCGGTAGCCCCAGTCAATGAGCTTGTCGCCGGGGAACATGTATTTCAGGCCGAGCATGTCGCATCCCTGGAAAGAGGGGGTGGGGGCCCGGCTTCCGCCAAGCAGATCGTACTTGTTGAACCCCGTCCGCATCGGATTGACGCTGTGCGGAAGGAAATTCCGCACATACGCCTGCAGAGACGGATGGCCGCAGAGGTTCTCGAACCCGTACTGCCTCCCCCTCATGGCGAACATGATTATTCCGTCCATTCCCAGCTGTTGTTTGGCCTCGCCTTCATAGGTCGCGCCAGACTGGAACCATCCGTACGTGAGCATGTTCCTCCAGCCGCGGTAGATGCCGCGCACCTTCAACTCGTTGAAACCTTCTTCGCCCTCGATGCCCATCACCTCGAAAAGCCAATACGAGAAGGTCGCCCAGTTGCTGCGCGATGTCGTGGACTAGTTGAAGGTGCCGTAGTTGTCATGCGACCAGGTGGTGGCGGCGAGTTCATCGTGGATGGCCCCGCGCTGCTCGGCGGTAAGCCAGTCGAATATGAAGTCGTAGACGAATGACAGCTGGAATCCACCGATCGGTCTCGACGGCGGCTTGCTCTCCTTCTTTGCTTTCCGTTCCGCTTCGCGTTTACCCTGGTCGATCTTCAGCGCGGTGATCACGGCCTTGGCCAACGTCTCGGCGCCGGTCTTGTCCTCCTCGATCAGGCAGCGGAACGCCTCGAGGGCGAACGCGTTCCAGTAGAAGGCGTGGAAATCAGTGGCGGTGCCGTCGGCGAGACTTTTGTATAATTCCGCCGCCTTGGCGTTTTTGTTGTAGTTCGGCTTGCCAGGCTCCCTGGGAGCATTCAGTCTGAACAGCGGCACCCTGCCGCGCAGCCCTCCGTAACTTCCCTTCCACACGTCAGGTTTCGCATAGTCCGCCTGGTCATCGTAGACGCCCTTCAGCATCTCCGTCCAGCAGAGCAGGTTCTTCCAGGTCTCCTGTCCGCAGCGCGTCTGCTTGAGGCGCCTGCGGATGTCCGGCACATCGTCGGGAGTGAAGATGATGCGTGGATGGACTCCTGGCTTTGGAGGCTCACGGAGTTCCCGAACACCGTCCACGTTGAACTTCACCTCCCGCGAACCGTAGTCGGCGAGCGGGGCATTTCCCCACAAAAGCACGCCAGGGGTGCCATTGTCATCAGTGAAGTTGCTGTAGGAGTCACACGGCTTGTCGGCGAACGGCGATACCTGCCCCGCTCCGGCCGCCTCTGTGAATGCGGTCAGCAGTGAGATTCCAGCCAGTGATTTCAGGAATGCGTTCATCTCGCTCTACCTCCCGGACGTGTTCCATATAAAGCGTTTTCCCGCAGGATCCAAATTGGCCACATACACGCCGAAACTACCGTAATTGTCGGTCCAGTAGGTGAGGTTGTTTGTGACTTTGTAGTCGTCATGGTACATCCAGTCGCTCAGGTTCACGTATCTCGCCGACCCGTCGACGAACACGGCGCAGGCGCCCCTGTTCATGTGGTTCCCCATGCTTACCCCGCGGAGATCGGACGCGAAATTTATGTTATTAATGGTCGATGCGACCGCAGACCACATCCGGACATAGTCGACCATGGCGATCGTGTCGGGGGCGACTTTGCTGATGTCATTGGAGAAGTTCCACTTGAAAAGTCCCACTTTGGCCCGCCAGCTCGTTCCGGCGTTGGCATGGTTGACGTCAGTTTCCCAATATCTGAAATTATTATCGTGATAGGTGCGGTAGGCGGTGACCGTACCCCCTTCATAAATGCTCAGCGTGCCTGGAGCCCCTCCACCATATCTTCTGCTGTCGAATCCGGGACACTCATACACGCCGCGTGATGTTCCAAGGTATACGCCGAGCTGGCGGTACAGGGTATCGTCCAAATTAGTTGTCGTATCTATTCCGACAAATGTCGGAGGAAGCCTGCCGTTGTAGTCAATGACGTAGTTGTTGAAGGCCAGTCCATGCTGCTTGAGGTTGTTGACGCAGCCGATTTGCCTCGCCACTCCTCTGACGCCGCTCAGGGCGGGCAGCAGCATGCTCGCAAGAATCGCGATGATCGCGATCACCACGAGGAGCTCGATGAGGGTGAAGCCTTGGCAGGCAAAGGATTCGCTGTCAGCACCGCGTGTGTGGACTCGACAATGTCCTTGAAGTTCCTGTTTCATTCACGCGCCCCCATTATGACATGAAAATTGTTCCGAAAATACTATTTTGTCTTGGCGATCGCTTTCCCGTCACGCGACACAGCGGCTTTGGTCCGGCCGTCGGCCCCCCGCATGAATGTAATCTCATCCGCCTGATCATTCCATGAAACTTGAGCGGTTCCAGTTTTGGCATCCCATTTGATCTCGGGTGACGGGTCTCCATATCTCATCGGGATGAGCAGAATTTTGAAATGGGCCTCCACCGCCTTCAGATTCACGCTCACCATGTCGTAGAAACTTTGCGCAGACCCTGCTGCCTCGACACCTTCCAGCGTTTTGCCTTGCACAGCTTTCAGCGAGGGGACTCCGCTCTCCTCGTTGCCGAGCGCGCAGAGAAGCAGCACCGGCTCGCCGTCGCGCGGACGCAGAAACGGCTCCCCGGCATGGTGTGTCTTGTCGGTTGTGTGGCGCGCGAGGAGCATCTGGTTCTTGGGAAGATTCTCGCCGAGCGCCTGCCACACGCCTTGCCCCATGGAGGCGGTCCACTGGTAAAGACGGGCGGTGTCGTCCTTTTTCGCGTCGTCGACGATAAGCCCGTAGGAATGTTTCCCCCTCAGGATTCCCGCGCTGCGATAGACGTATGCGACGGGATTGTACGGGGCGCGGACAGTCGGCATGAAATTGGCGAACGTGTACGTGGGCCACCACGGACGCATCTTGTAGCGCTCGGTTCCCTGGTAATACGCCAGGATCTCGGGATCGGTCTCAAGCTCCCATTGCGTTTCACCGCTCCTCGTTGTCATCCAGTCGTTCGTCCACATCATGACCTGGGCGCACCAGCGCCATGAGTACGCATAGCTGAGATCCGCGGTTCCGAAGGCGCCGAGGTCGGACAGCTCCGCGCCCAGATATCTCGCCCTCGCCGGAGGACCGTCCGGCTCCGCAATCCCGTCTATCAGCACCAGATTGTGGTATTTCCCGTCATAGGTCTTGGGATACGGTGATTCCGTGAACCAGTTGACTCCCCGCGCCGAGAAATAAAACATCCCCTCGTCGGCATGGTGATGCCCCGCTCCCATGTAATGGTTGGCGCGGATGTGGAGGCAGAGCCAGCAGGCGTCAGAGGTGGTGTCGCTTGCGGTGGCAAGAATCCCGTGGACCGTGTCGTTCCAATCAAGCGCAAGCTTCAGCTCCTCTCTTGTCGTTTTCTTCCAATCGGTGTCATACAGGAGCGCGAACCCGAATCCAGGATACGAGGGCCCGGGAAGGCGCATGCGCTCCGTGCCTTTGGGGGCGGCAAGCTTCCTCCGGTATTCGTCAGGGTTGAATTTCGACAGGTCCAGCTCGGGATACGCATGTGTCATAAGATAATCAGCGCAGAGGTTTTCGGGATAGAAGGCCTTTATCTCGTTCACGGCCTGAGGAGAAAACGCGCTGCCGCCCCACGTTCCGCCGCTGACGATGGCCTTGCCATTCGGCGCGGTCGCATAGACCTGTGCCTCCAGGAGTTTGCGCCAATGGGGATGCCCCCACAGATTCTCGCCGCGCCGCGCCAGCGCGATCATGGATAGTATCTGGTACTGGATGCCTCCACCGTTTTTGCCGTTGCTCTCGAATATCTGCCCGAACTTGTCAACGCCCCATTCGCAGAAGTCCCGTGTGAGTTCGGCATGCGAGTCATACGCTTCAGGATCAAATCCATCCAGTCCCTCTATCGCGGTCATCGCGAGCCCGTGCGTGAGATGCCAGGTGACGTGGTTGATGTCCCGCCAGCAGCGCCGGGGCCCGTCCCCGCCGCCTGTCCGTCTGCCATACGTCGCCTTCGCGATGATGCGCCTCATCATGTCCTTCTGCTCGGCGGACATCCATTTCCCCCCGAAATCAAGGAGAAGCGCCAGATCCATGTGCGGCACCGCGCCATGCATGCCGCGCCATTGCGTGGCCGCGTTGTTCGCACGCTCATGGCTGATCCCCCATTCGCTGTCGGATATCGCCAGGTGCGCGTCCACCGCCGGCTCGCCGAGTTTGCAGTATGAGCTGATCGCGTCCGCGACCTGTTTGCCGCGTTCGTCGTTGCCGGTGAGAAGGCAGTACAGCGCCATCGTCACCAGGCATTGGGCGTTATAATTGATGTGCGAGGAATGTATGCCAGGCTTCTGGTCCTTGAATGTCCCCGCGAACTGCGGCTTCGTCCTGCCTTCCTTGTCGGGATTAAACTCAAGCCCCGCAAGATCACCTTTCGACAGTTTCTCGAAGACCTGTCCGTCGCTGGTCTTCGGATCCCACCAGCTCTTCTTCAGAAGCGCCTCTGTCTCCATCAGGGACTTCTGGGCCAACTTGTTGGCCTGTATCCGCGCGGCGAGCATGGGAATGTCCTCGGCGCTGAAAAGTATGCGCGGATATACGCCGGGAGGCGGGACTTTGGAGCCGAGCAGGGACGTGTTGAAACCTGTCAGATCGTACTGGGCGACAGGGGTGAGCGGCCATTCCGGCTCCGGCGCCGCGAGTTGTTTCCTCTGTTCCGGCGTGGCTTTCGCATGCTCATGCCAAGCTCCCTGCTTTTTCAGGAGTGGAATATAGTTTGTCGCCACATCCGGATCGGCAAGCTTCTCGGGCGTGTCGAACTGCGATATGACAGTGTCAAGCAGGACTGCCTCGGCATCCGAGAAAGAAAAGTCCTTGTCGCCCACAACCACCAATCCCCGCGGATGCCGATATAGTTTCCTGCCGAGCTTTTCCGCGAGATCCGCGACCGAAAAATAGTTGCGCCCTTTGAGCTCGATGGTCTTCACGGATGAAGGTATTTCAAATTTCGGCCGTTCAATCACATGCACCCAGCGATCCGAGAGCGCCGCGAGATCGGCGGGCACCTTGTCGGATTTCACGGTATCCTTCCGCATTGGCATGACGCCAGCGAAACTCGCGGGAGCGAAGAGCTGTCCGTCCCGCATCACCGCCTCCGCCTTCAGCGGGATGTTGTCATCAAGCCTGACCCTGATCCCGTAGACATACGCGTACCTGCTTCCGGCGAATAGCGCGATCTGATCCTTGAGCTTCTCCATCGCCGCCTTGTGGGCCGAACGGGTATAGGGCAGTCCCAGATCCTGGGGCGGTGGCGCGAGGGGGACCTCCTCCAGGGCGGAAACCGAATCGGATCCCAAAGCGAATACCGCGGCGGCGAAAAGATTCCTGACGAGTGTTTTCATGCGTGAGCCTTTCTATTTGAACAATCACCATGAGCGGGAATCATGTAATCAGCCCGCTTTTATGAGTGTCGGTTTTATAAGAATTTTCCGTTGCTCCGCGCCTGGGTTATCGGCCTTCGCGATGAGCTGTTCGGCGGCGGCCTGTCCGATTTTCTCGACCTGCAGATCGATCACGGTGCCGCCGACGCCTGTGATCCGGTGCCGATCATCGTTGTTGTAGCATCCGGTCAACAGAATTTCCCCCTCGCGGATGTCCTTCTTGAGCTCCCAGGCGATTTGCTCGAATACGATGTCTCCGCCAGGGATGAAGACGCCGGTCTTTTTTGAGGAGGCGGATCGTATCCGTTCGACGGTAGGGGCGATGTCGGACTTCTCGTCGTGCGCCATTTCGACGACCCTGATGCCGTTCGCAGTTGCGTGACTGCCGAACGCAAGCCTTCTGACGCCAAACTCGGGATGCGGCCTGCCGCCCGCGTTCACGTCGATGAAGATCAACTGCTCGGCCCCTTCGTCCATCAGATGCGCGCACGCCATGCTTCCAACCGTTTCGTTGTCCGGAAGAACCATGTCGATGTTTGCCTCCGGCGGAAGAGGCGCGTAGAATGCGCACACAACCGGGAGATGGGCTATCGCGTGTAGCACGTCCGCGCCGCACGCGCCCCCCCTGATGATGACGCCGTCGACCAGACTGTTTCTGATGCATGACGGCAGGAGGTTTTCACCTTCATAATGCGTCAACAGGAAATTGATCTGTTTTTTGAAGAGGACGTCATTGATGCCATGGATGAGTCGACCCGAGAGGAGCGTCTTCATCGAGGCCGCGTCCGGATCAGGGAAAAGCAGCGCGACATTCTCAAGCTTGCAGGACGAGAAGTCGGCCTTCTGCCTTCTTCTCTTGTTCGGCCTCGGGTTGAACTTCATCTCCCTCATGGTCTTTTCGACAATTCTCACCGTTTCCGGCGAAAGGCAGCCGGGCCTGTTCAACACCTTGGAGACCGTGCTCTTGGAAACGCCCGTCATCTTCGCGATGTCTACAAGTGTCATAAAAGTATCATTAATTTTTATTTGTGCTTGCGAATGCGCTTTCACCTATTGTTTATCATATATCGTAACCCATTATATAAGTCAAGCTGTATATTATAAATATCATAAAATAAGCGGCTAAAAATCCCTCCAGGGAATATTGCAGGATGCTCGTAAGGCCGGAAGCCCTCTCCGGGGCTGCATAATTCTGGAGCCGTACGTCCTGCCGGATCCATTTGAAGCTGCATGGAAGATTAAAGGCCTGCGCTTTTCAGACTTGATAAGTAAATTAAGGAAATAAAACATTAACAACACTTGACTATTATAAATATTTATAGTAAGATTGGAAGGTAAGTTAAGGTAAGTTACAACAACAACGGGAGGACGCTCTCCATGCTTCTCTTGCCATCGGGACGATATATGGAATATCGGTCGGAGTTTCGCCTAAGCAGGTTGGACGCGAGGCTGCCAAGGTGATGATCGCCGCTTCGGGAATCCCGGTGCGGAATAACGCAGGAGCTTATTCCTCCGGAAGAGTGTCTTCTGCCGAGGCTCAGTGATACGTAATCGGTGATCGGTGGGGAGAAGAGGTGTACTTATGGAAAAATTCGGGAAAAGTAAATTTTATCCGGTGAACAGATCGGTTTTTGAAGGAATCGCTGTTCTTATGGTGATGGCGCTATGTCTTGAGATGCATGCGGCTGTCAGTTTGGCTTCAGTTTTCCAGGACAACATGGTCCTGCAGAGGGAAATGCCGGTTCCGGTCTGGGGAAAGGCGGATCCCGGAGAAAATGTTTCTGTAAATTTTGCAGGCCAGAAGAAATCATGCAAGGCAGGCGATGACGGGCGATGGATGATCAAACTTGATCCCATTGAAGCCAACAGTACCGGTCAGACGCTCAAGGTCGAGGGTGCCCGTGAGTGCAAAAATATAGTTGTAGGAGAAGTCTGGCTTCTCAGCGGGCAGTCAAACATGGGAGTCGGCCTTTGCCAATCGTCCGGCGGGAAGGAGGCCGGCGCAAAAGCGGATTATCCCTCCATAAGGATTATGTCAACACCCAAGAAGGAATCACCCGTTCCCGTCGATGACATTGAGATTGAATGGCGAGTCTGTTCCCCGAAGACGGCGACATGGTTTTCAGCCGTAGGTTTTTATTTCGGAAGAAAATTGCATGAGGAGCTGAATGTGCCTGTGGGGTTTATGGAATCATCCTGGGCCGGATCCGGAATTGAGCCGTTCATCCCCCCTGAAGGATTTGCTCAATATCCTGAACTTTCCGCTTCCGCAAAGGGGAATAACTCCTCCATCCGATACAACTACAGGATTTACCCGCTGATTCCGCTTCCGATAAGAGGAGTGCTTTGGTATCAGGGCGAGACAAACGGAACCGATCAGCAATATGCACTGAAGCAGAAGGCTCTTGTCGAGGGCTGGCGGAAAAAGTGGGGCTATGATTTCCCTTTCTACTATGTCCAGATTTCAAACTGGAAGGTTGACAAAAGGCCTTCCTATCTTCCGGAGGCGGGTACCGCGATCGTCCGGGAGCAGCAGTTGAAAGCCATGGGCATTCCCAAGACAGGAATGGTAGTGACAGTTGATATCGGAGGGGATCTGCATCCCAAGAACAAGCTTGATGTCGGACTGCGTCTGGCAAGATGGGCTCTGCATTACGATTATGGGCGGAAAAACATAGTTGTATCCGGTCCGCTATACAGCGGCTGCAAATTTGAGAACGGCAAGGCGGCCATATCATTCGATTATTCGGAATCGGGACTTGTCTCCGGCAGAAAACCGGCAGAGTCGGAATTCGAAAAGACTCCGGAAGAGCCTTTGCACGAATTCGAGATTGCGGGTGAAGACAAGCTGTGGCATCCGGCCACTGCCGTCATTGACGGCAAGACTGTTGTCGTATCTTCACCCCAAGTTTCAAAACCTGTTGCTGTCCGTTACGCATTCTGCCAGAATCCTGAAAATGCAAATCTTTACAATAATGATGGGTTGCCGGCGTCACCTTTTCGGACTGACGACTGGCCACTGATTAACAAGTAGAGGTAAAGAATGACCAGTTTCATACGAGTTTTTTTCTTGTTCATGTTGCTCCTGCCGCTTGCCAATGCGGATTGGCTGGAACTCACTCCCGAGCAGCGGTTGGAGATGTGGAAGCAGACTTCAGTTGATTTTCCACGGGATGCGATGAAACCCCATACGGAGGGGTTCGCGGCCGATCGTTTTTCCCCGCCGCCGAAGCCGGGCGAGCATCCCCGGGTTTTTATCAGCCCTTCAGATCTGCCTGATCTGCGCCGCCGCCTGAAGGAGACGAAGACTGGCAGAATCTGTTTCGAGACTATTAAGAAATTTCTTGATGAACAGCGTTCGAATGAATCCAATGCTTCGGCATTCGCAGATAAAATGATTGGCCGTTCATTGACGCTGGATCAGTATGACACATATGACAAAGGGGCGAAAACCGCACTGGGACTCTATCTGATGTATGAATCCTTCCGTTGCCTTGTAGAAGACGACAAGGATGGCGGGAAAAAAGTCGCGAAGCAGCTTGCGGCATATGCGCATTATGTGTATTGGGATTTGGACAAGAACGGTATAAAAAAGAAGGCCTGCCTACATCCGGATCTGCTCAAGATAGGACTGGAGAAGGGGATTCCCTTCACGGAGAATGACTGGCAGGGCAACATCCAGGACCGCGTCCAGCACATGAATCTTGCTCTCGCCTATGACTTCGCGTTCAATTTCATGAACGACGAACAGCGGGACACGACCAGAAAAATGATTTCGAAGGAGACCTACAACGGCAACGCCATCGGCATGGGGTTGTACACGCCGAACGGGCACAACTGGCATGTTTTCCATACTCATCTCGGAATGGCTGCGCTTGCGATCGAGGGTGAAGAGGGGTACGACAAGCGTGTCACCGACTGGAGCGTTGACAACCTGAAGACATATTTCGCCTATAGCATTTACGAATCAGGCACACCGAACGAAAGACAGGGCAAGGGCACAATGGATCCCACATTCTGCATCCCGTATCAGAAACGCGGATACAATATGCTCACGATCCCAAACATATATAATACAGCCGCCGGATATGAACTCAACATGATGGAGCCGTGGGGAACGGTAATGGTCTATGGCGCCTGGGGTGGCTCAGGACTTTCATTTTCAAGATGGATGGACAATAATGCTGTTCTCAAATATGCATTCCCAAAAGACCCGGTCATCGACTTCATCTGGCGCCGTTCCGTTGGTGATGGCTACGACGTTCTCAAGGATATGGCCAAGGTTTCCTTCCATTATGCAGCATATGAAAAGTTGCTCATGATCTCCATCTTCGCCCAGGATTATGACAGCAAGCTCTCAAGCTGGGAGGAGCAGTACAAGTCCCTTGACAAACCCTTGAGCTGGTTCTGTCCGCAACGCGCACTGATGATCGCAAGATCAGACTACACGACGAACGCGCTACAGCTATATCTGCATTGCCAGCAGTATTACAGTGCCCATCCGAGATTCGGACGCGGGAAATTCCAGCTCAACGGACTTGGAAGGCCGTGGTCCTATTATGCCCGTGTCGCGGACTCCGGGGGCCCTCTTGGTTCGGCTGCCGACGCCAAGCATTTTTCGGTAGTGATGATTGATGATGTCGGCACCGGCTATGAACCATGTCCGATGGTGCGATATGATGCCGGTAAAGATGCGGCATTCGCAACTGCCGACGTAAAGTTCGGTTTTTCCTGGGGTGGCAAGGAAAAGAAATCCCCCGCATACCATCAGAGCGCCAGAAAATATGGCGAATGGATGCCGCTTTACAAGCCATCGTTTGATTTCCCAGGAATTAACCAGATAGGGTCAAAAAGGGCAGGCTGGATGATTGCGGGTGACTTTCAGGACTCTTGGTTGTTCCCTCGTTTTCCGGTACAGCGCGCTTTCCGGACTGCAGGCCTGGTGAGAGGGAAATACCCATATGCCCTTATAATCGATGACTGTCAGAAGGATGATGAGAAGCATCTATACAAATGGATCATGCCGGTTCAGCCTGACCTTTATATTCTTAAGACGGAAAAGGACAGCATAGTGCTGGCTGAGAATGATGGCAATAGGCGTCTCCTAATCCGTCTGATTGATATCAAGGGAGGTGATGCCTCAGGAGCATATATTGAAACTGCGGCCGGTTTCGGGTGGAGCGACCGAATCTTCGAGCATTGGCAGGAGAACCGGCTCATTCTTCCAGCATATTCGGCGGCTCCAGATTTCAAGATTCTTCTTTATCCTTTCACTGAAGGAGCTGAGTTGCCGGAAACATCACTGCGGGATGGAAAGATGGAGATTGCCTGGGGCGACCAGAAGGATGAATATTCATTGAGCAGAACAAAGGAAGGTGCGACAACATTCACATTGGAACGTGGCGGCAAGGAACTTCTTAAACTCTCGGAACCTGTTGAAGTCAAGGAGTACCTCGAGGAGTATAAGGAGATGAAGGAATGAGAAAAATCATCATAATGAGCTTGTTTATGCTGATGGCTTCAGTCGTGTTCTGCGCGAAGAAGAATGAAGGAGAAAGAAAATATTCTGAGCGGATTTTCGACAAATGGTTGAGCCAGGCTTTTGGCTTTGAAGTTTCCAGGGACTCGGCAGGCAAATTGAATACAAGGGAAATGCCTGAACTCGCGGCCCGCGCGAATGACTGGATTAGGATCAACGGGCAGCCTGCAGGAAAGGCCGGCGCAGTCAGATCGTCGGTGAAGCAGCAGGTGGATTTCCTGCTGCTTGATCTCGATTTGGCCGGAACCTATCCCGGTCTGGAGTATGCAAGGCGGACAATCATCTATTATACCGGAGAGAACCCGTATGTGCTTGTTTCGGACAACTTCAGGAGCAGCAAGCCTGAATTCTGGGAATGGAGACTGCAGGTTCCGGATGTAACAGTCCCGGTGAACTGGAACATAAATTTTCCAGATTCCGACAGGCAGGCTGATCTTCTTGCCGCGCTGGATGGCGAATTCGTTCCTGATGTTGGATTGAACAAGCCGGTAAGCGGTTATGCGAAGACAACCCCAGGTTGCCAGATGCTTCTGGCAAGGCTGCTGAAAGCCAACGACCACCGGCTGGAAGAGGTTCCTCAGCCATCCCCGATGAATATTTGCCGGAATGCTGACAGGAAGTGGCTTTCTACGGAATCACGTTCCGACTCCCCGGACTTCAAGATCCTACTGATGCCGTATGTCCAGAACCAGGATGAAACGCCTCATGCTCTTATAAGCAAGAACAGTGTACGACTGGACTGGTACAAAAGAAGCCATATCTATACATTCTTCCCGCAGCCCGACGGGAAAATGAACATTATGATCATGGATAAAAACGGGGACAAGATTGGGAAGTTCGCATTCGGCATGGAATATATCGAGGACAAGCGTCCAGTCGGCAAGCTTGTCGCATCATATGATTTTGGAAAGCTGGAGAACGATTCAGTTGAAGACAAAATCGGCGGTTTCACAGCGAAAATCGAAAATGGCCGACTGGTTGACGGCCTCGAAGGCAAATCGCTCTATCTCGGTGAACCTAAGGAGCGCAAGAATCCAGTCAACAGCACGATCGGCAGCACATCTTCAGGGATAAAAGTACTCGTCAGTCAAAAGTTCTCCGTGATGCCTTAGCGTTCATTCCGTCGGCTCAT
>CAYTFM010000138.1:0-8350 GCA_964436735.1 uncultured Victivallales bacterium
TGCCGTGTCCGTGCTGACGGAACCCGACCATTTCGGCGGCGACTCCGCGCATCTCTCCCAGGCCCTGCTCAATCTCACGCTCAACGCCATAAAATTCACGCGGAAAGGCGACGTCGTCGTCTCCGTCCGGCGTGACACGCTTCCTGGCGGCGAGCCTGGCGCGGAGTTCCGCTTCAGCGTGAGCGACATGGGGCCGGGCATTCCCGCCTCCCAACTGGAGAGCGTGTTCGAGCCGTTTGTCCAGATCAGTGACCAGGATCGGCAGTCGCGCGAGGGAACGGGGCTCGGTCTGACGATCTGCAAGGCGCTCGTGGAGAGCATGGGGGGGCGCGTCAAAGCTGAAAGCGAGGTCGGCAAAGGAAGCGTCTTGTCGTTCGCGATTTCCTTGAGGACCGCCTCGGCGTCTTTGTCCGACAAGGCCGAACCGGACGTGCCAAGCCTCGAGGCTCCGGCACCCGGTCTGGAATCGCTCCGGATCCTGCTGGCCGAGGACGACGCGCTGAGCCGACAGCTCATCGAGAGCCTCCTCGAGCCCAAAGGCTGTGCTCTTGAAGTCGCCGACAATGGCAGGGACGCTCTTGAGCTCTTCAAACGGGGCGGGTTCGACGTCGTGCTGCTGGACAACTGGATGCCGGGACTCTCCGGCATCGAAGTCGCCAAGGCGATACGGGCGTTCGAGTCCGCGGCCGGGGATGGGCGACGGTGTGTGATCGTGGCGGTGACGGCTCATGCGGTGCGTGGTGACGCCGAGCGTTTCCTGGCGGCCGGTATGGACGCCTACCTTTCGAAGCCGATCTATTGCGACAAGCTCCTCGAACTCCTGAAGTCTGTCGCCGCCGGGAAAACCGTATGAGATTTGACGTGGCAGTCATGCTATAGTGTGGCTCCATATGCGCCAAACCCCTCCCTAATGGTCGGGGCTCGGTTCACGGCGCCTGAACAGAGCCGCGAGCGTGAGCGAGTGGTTGCGGCCGCGGCCGTTTCATTTCATGCATAGGAAGTTCAATGTTGGGTAAATCCGAAATCCGAATGTCGAAATCCGAAGTAAATCCGAATTTCGAATGAATGAAACAAAACAGTTCAACAGCGTTTTCGCTGTTTCGGATTTCGTGCTTCGATTTTCGGATTTAAGTTGCGGCGGAGCCGCCTAAGTTGAAGGTGCGCCAATGTCTGTGTCTGACGAGAGGACGAGAGGAGAGCTTCTGCGAGGCGATGAGCGATTCCGCCTGCTTGTGGAGAACGCTCCGGATCTTGTCCTCCTGATGGCGGTCGCCGACGGACGCTGCGAGTATGCGAATCCCGCGTCGATCGCGGTTCTTGGCTACACCCCGGAGGAGTTCTACCGATCCCCCCATTTCATTAGAAGCCTTCTCCTGCCCGGGTGGCAGAGTTTCTTCGAGGAGCAGTGGCGGCGTCTTGTCTCGGGTGAGGATGTTCCCAAGAGCTACGAGTATCCCATCATCCACAAGAACGGCCAAACCAGATGGTTGAACCAGCGCAACGCCGTCATCTACGACGATGCGGAGCACCCCGTCGCCATCGAGGCGATTGTGAGCGACGTCACGGGGCGTCGGCACGCCGACAAATCGCTGAAGGAGGCGAACGAGCGGTTGCAGGCCATCTTCAACGCTCTGCCCGATCTCATGTTCGAGCTCGACCGCTCAGGCGTGATCTACGACTACCGGGCCCGTCATCATCCGGAGCTTCTGTTCATGGCGCCCGAGAAGTTCATTGGACGGTCTATGATGGAGATACTGCCGGAAGAGGCGGTGACTGTCACCGCGAAAGCCCTTGCCGAGGCGGCGGAGAACGGGTGCTCGACGGGACATTCCTATCGCCTCGACCTTCCTGACGCCACGCATTGGTTCGAGTTTTCGGTCTCCGCGGTCGGCGACTCCGGCGTCCCCGACGCCCGATTCCTCGCCATCGTCAGGGACATCACCGCGCGCAGGCGGGCCGAGTTCGCCCTGCGGGACTCCGAGGACAGGTATCGGAACCTCTTCGAAACCATGATGGACGGTTTCGCCCTCCACGAGATTGTCTGCGACGCGGAGGGCGCCCCGATCGACTACGTGTTCCTCGAGGTGAACACCGCCTTCGAGACGTTGACCGGGTTGAAGCGTGAGGACATAATCGGCAAACGGGTGAGGGAGGTCGTGTCTGCCATCGAGCCGTTTTGGATCAAGACCTACGGCGAAGTCGCCTTGACCGGGAAAAGCGCCCGGTTCACCCAATTCAGCGCCGCTCTCGGAAAGCACTTCGAGGTCGTGGTGTTCAGCCCCGCCTATGGCCAGTTCGCCGCCATTTTCGAGGACGCCACCGAGCTCAAGGAAATGCAGCTCAAGCTTGAGGAGGCCAACCGACGCCTCGGCGAGAGCGGCGGGAAGATCCCAGGGTGATCGCATGACCGCGCGGCGTTTTTTCATCCAGGATGCCTCCTTTGTTATTGGCGGGGAGGTCGCCCTTCCTGCCGAGGAGGTGAAACATCTGTTCAAAGTGCTCCGCGCGGTCGACGGCGACGAGCTTGTTTTACTCGACGGAAAAGGGACGGTCGCCTGCGCGGTGATTGCCCCCGGCCGCCGGATCGTGGTCAGATCGGTTGAGTCCGTGCCACCGCCTCGTGTCAGAGTCCATGTTTTCCCCGCCGCCCCGCGTCGGCAGAAGATGGATCAGATGCTCAAGCAGTGCGCGGAGGTCGGCGCCTGGTCGATCACTCCCATCTCCGCCGCCCGTTCGGTCGCCCTGCCGTCAGGAGACTCCGTTCTGGACAGATGGCGTGTCGAATTAGCCGAGGCCTGCAAGCAGTCGGGCAACCCCTATCTGCCTGATGTGTCCGAGATGGAGCGGCTTGCGTCGGCGGTCAGCCGCGTCACGTCCTCAGGTTTCGCCGCCTTCTACGGCGACGCGGATGGCGCGCCGCCTCGCGTGGCGGTGGAGCGGGCGGGGGGGCGTGCCGACCTCGCCTGGTTCGTCGGTCCCGAGGGAGGGTTCACTCCTGAGGAGAAGGCCATGATGGACGCCGCGGGGTTCGCCGCGCTGTCCGTCGGTCCCTGGACGATGCGCGTCGAAACCGCCGCTCCTGTCGGCGCGGCGCTGCTACTCATGTGCTTTCCGGGCGCATGAGGCAAGGCTGCGGTGTGGGGAAGCTCAAGAATTGGCTGTGTTCAGCACGATCGCCTGTCCATGCACCGCCATGGCGTCGTCAGTGGCGAGGAATAGAACTACCGTGGCCACCTCCTCCGGATATGTGTAGCGCCCCAGTGGGCCGTCTGGCCATTCCTTGGGAGTGCCGTCCTCGCATCCCATGAGCCGGGTCGCCACCGGGCCAGGGGCGACGCTGTTCACCCGGATGCCGTCCTTGGCAACGCGCTGTGAGAGTCCCCTGGTGTAGCCGACAACCCCCCACTTTGATATCCCGTAGGGGTGGGACGCCCCCCTCATTCCCGCGTCGGAGGCCATGTTGATGATGACGCCGCTTTGTTGCGGCCGCATCAGCGTGACGGCGCCTTCGCTGAGCAGGTAGAGGGCTTTGAGGTTGATGTCCATGATGTAATCGTAGAGGGCTTCGGCCGTGGGGGCGGGGTGACCTTCCGGCACGTTCAACACGCTGGCGTTGTTGACCAGGATGTCCAGTCCTCCCAGGACGTCCCTGGCCTCCGCCAGCCGCGCGTCGACCTGCGACGTGTCCATGACATCCCACTCCATGCAGTGGACGTTGCGTCCCATGGCCTGAAGCTCCGTTGCCAGCGGTCGGAGCAGTTCCATGCTTCTGGCGGTCAAGGCGAGGTCGGCGCCTTCCTTGGCGAACAACGTTGCTATCGCATGTCCGATTCCCCGGCTGGCGCCGGTGACGAGTGCTTTCTTGCCTTCTAATCGCATGATAAAGATTACTCCTTATAGTAAGCGGCCAGGAGCGCTTTGGATTACGGTGAAAATGTGTTTTTGACTCATGGTAGCGTCGTCTTGACGGCGGCGATGATGTCATCCGCGTGAATGAGCACCTGGTCGGCCAGCTCGATGTTGAATGGGATGGGGGCGAATTTGAGGTTCACCCGCCGGGGCGGGGCTTTCAAGAGACGAAAGCCCCGCTCGGCCACCAACGCCAGGACCTCGCCTGCGGGGGAGCAGGGCGCATAGGTTCCGGCTGCCACCACCAGCCGCCCCGTGCGAGACACCGACTCCAGTATGGTGTCGATGTCAAGCGGCAGGAGCGTTCGCAGGTCGACGACCTCCACTTCGACCCCCGTCTCCGCAAGCGACCGCGCCGCCTCCAGGGCCTTTGGGAGCACTTCGCCGTAGCTGACCACGGTGGCGTCCCGCCCGACGCGCTTGACCGCCGCCTTCCCGATGGGTGCCACAAAGTCGTCGGGAGGCATCTCACCCTTCAGGCCGGAGAGGTTGCGCTGATAACAGAACACCACCGGGTTGTCGTCGCGGATCGAGGCCCGCATCAGCCCCGCCACGTCGGCCACGTCGCCCGGGACGACGACCTTCAGCCCCGGCACCGCCGTGAACCACGACTCCAGATTCTGGGTGTGCTGCGCCGCCATGCCGCCGCAGGCCCCGAAGGCGCAGCGGACGACAAGCGGCACATCGGCCGTCCCGCCGAACATGTAGCGCATCTTCGCCGCCTGATTGACGATCGGATCCATGGCGACCGTGACGAAATCACCGAACATGATCTCGACGATAGGACGCAATCCGGTCAGCGCGGCCCCAACGCCCAGGCCGGTGAACGCCCCCTCCGAGATGGGCATCTCGAAGCTCCGTCCCGCGAACCTGCCTTCGACGCACTCGCCCAGATACACGACCCGCCGGTCACGTTCCATCTCGCCTTTGATCGCCAGGCGCTCGGCCTCGCCGTATGTGACAATTTCAGCCATCTCTCATTTCTCCCAATATTTGCTGGCCACGTCCTCACCAACCGCGACGCCGCCACCCTGCCCGTCGTCGGCCTTGGCGGCGTTCCCCCCTTCAACGCCATAGACGTCCTCCATGGCCTCTTCCGGCGCAGGCGGCGGGCTGGCCTTGGCGAAGGCCACCGCCGCCTCGATCTCCGCTCCGATCTCGGCGCGCGCCACCTCCAGCAACGCCACCGTGGCGGGGTGCGCGTGCCTGATCCGCCCTGACAGCAGCTCCAGCGGGTCGCGGCGGCGCCAGGCCTCGATCTCCTCTTTGGGACGGGGGTCGCCCCAGATGCCGCAGTGTCCCATCTGGCGGTAGGTGACGCATTCCAGCAAGGTCGGCCCGCCCCCCGCCCTCGCGCGTTCGACCGCCTCGCCCGCGGCGGCGGCGACCGCCTCCACGTCCTGTCCGTCGAGTTTCACACCCGGCATGCCGAAGCCCTTCGCCCTTTCGGCGACACCGGAGGCGGACACCGTTTCCCACGAGGTGTTGACCCCGTAGCCGTTGTTCTCGCAGACGAAGACCACCGGCAACTTGTAGACTGCCGCCAGATTGAGAGACTCAAGGCAGAGTCCCTGGTTCGAGGCGCCGTCGCCGAAGAACGACACGCTGACAAGCCCGTTTCGCAGGTACTGGCAGCTGAACGCCGCCCCCACGGCCAGCGGCGAGCCGGCCCCGACGATGCCATTCGCCCCCAGAATACCCAACGCCATGTCGGCGATGTGCATGGATCCGCCCTTACCCTTGCAGTAGCCGCCGCGGCGCGCGAAGAGCTCGGCCATCATGCGGTCGGCGCGTCCACCCTTGGCGATCAGGTGCCCGTGTCCTCTGTGCGTGGAGGCCACGTAGTCCCCGCGGCGCAGATGGTGGCAGACGCCGGCGGCCACCGCCTCCTGCCCGATATAGAGATGGGCTGGACCGTATATCTCCTTGTCCTCCAAAAGCTTCACCACCCGCTCCTCAAAAAGGCGGATCCGCAGCATCGTCCGATAGAGAGACAACGCGGAATCAAGGTCAATCATCTTTGCGCCTCCATCTCATACGCCACCGCCTCTTCCCTGCCGTTCCGGGCCGACCGCTCGGCGGCCTCCATGACGGCGATTGTCCGCCTTCCCTCCTCGCCACTGACAGGCGGCGGAGCGCCCCGCAGCAGGCAGTCGGCCATGCCCTCGTAAAAACGCCTCCATCTCGACTCTCCATTAAGTATCTCGCTGGTGGAGAACTTCTTGCCGTCGGTGGTGGTGGCCACACGCACGGATCCCTGAGCCGGGCCGTCAAGCTCCGTGCACAACCCAGCCCCCCCTCCGCCAGTATCGACGGCGGCCCCCTTGTCGCCAAGCACCCGCCATCCCGGCCGCGGGGCGAGCGCCTGTGAGGCGTCGATCCGGGAATAGGAGATGTCGGCGCAGGCTCCGTTGTCGAAACGCAGAATGGCTCTGGCGTGATCGTCCACGTCCACCTCCTTCCACACCTTGCGCTGAAAGAAACCGGCGACCGAGACGACACGGCGGCCAGGAATAAGCTGCAGAACCCAGTCGACGGCGTGCGGCCCCCAGTAAAACAAGGCGCCGCCACTAAGGGCCCGCTGGCTGTACCAGCCGGGCACCGGAGAGGAGAAGCCGCGGGCGTTCACCTCTATTTCGAAGATCTCGCCCAGTTCGCCACCGTCAACCACTCGCTTAAGCGTCTGGTAGTTGCCGTCGTAGCGTCGCAGATGCGACACCGCCAGGACGACTCCGGCCTTTTGAGCGGCCTGTATCATGACGTCAGCCTCGGCGACGTTGAGGCACATGGCCTTCTCCACGACCACGTGCTTGCCCGCCCGCGCCGCCTTGACCGCCAAATCCTTGTGGGTGTGGTGCGGTGTGATGATCGACACCATGTCGATCTCCGGATCGGCAAGCAACGCGTCGTAGTCCGTGAAGGACTTCATGGCGGGAAACGCCTCTCTGGCCAGCTTGAGCCGCTCCGGATCGCGGTCGCACACCGCCACCCATTCCAGTCCCGGGGTCGCCTGGATCCAGCGCCCGTGCTGCCGTCCGAACGAATGCGCCGGCCCGTAGCCTACCACGGCGCAGCGCACGGACGTCTTCGATGCTGTTTTACTCATACGCTTTATCTCCTTTGTAGATGCTTTAATTCACATCATTTTGTGTTGTTTTTAGAATATGTCGTTTGATTATTGTTTTTTGTATACTATTGATATATTGACATTTGAGTGATGTTAACTACAATTAATGATAAGCTTAATTCGTTTTTTGGCAATAGTAAATCGATGCTGTTATTTAACCTTTAACTATCTATTTTTCACATGTACGATAGTGAAGAGTTCAAACGGATGGGGTTGACGGTCTGGCCAGTGGGCGGCGGGCATTTCAAGGGAAAGGGAGACATCGCCGAGCGGCGCTTCGTCGCCACCCACTTGATCTTCTCCTTCATAGAGAAGGGACAGATGCGTGAGCGGACACCCTTTGGCGAGCACCTCTGCCGCGCCGGGCAGGTCATCGCCTTCTGGCCGATGGAGTGGCGGACGGACTCCGAGCCGGCCGGAGAGGCCGGGGCCTACTTCTTCGCCGTGGATGGTCCGGCATCCCCGGCGGTGGCCACGTGCTTCGGGATGAGCACCTCCGACCGCGTGCGCGGCACCGACGACCCGGAGACGGCGAAGATCCTGTGCAGAGAGATCGTGACCGCCATCATGTCGCCTGAGCGTCATGGCCCGGCGCATTTCCTGCGCCGCTTCTACGAGCTGGCCGAACGTTGTGCCGCCGAGACAGTGGATCCGCGTGCGTCGGCGCCGGAGACGCTGGCGCGGAAGGCCGTGAGGCTTTGTCATTCCAGCCCCTTGGACAGACTTACGGCCGCCGGACTGGCCGAGACGCTGGAGGTCAGCCAGAACACGCTGATCAAAGCCTGCCGCAAGGAGCTTGGCATCCCGCCTGTGCGATTGCTGATCCAGGCGAAAATGCAGAAGGCCCGGCAGCTGCTCAAGACCAGCGCGTTGCCGGTCAATCAGGTCGCCTGCGCCTGCGGCTTCGCAAGCCCCAGCCGTTTCAGCGCCTGCTTCAAGGCGGAGCATGGCGTCGCCCCCGGCGAGTATCGCGACAAACCAGAGGAATCAACTCTCAAGACATAAGGGACACGGAACTTTCTAATCTACCAGTTTAGGAGGGAGCACCCGCGAGTTCTGGTGTCAATTGACTATCGCCCCCTGACATTGATTTTCCCCCTTCCTGATTGCATTCCCGCCATTGAAGAAGTCATTTATATGAAAACCACACTGGTGCCCCAAGGCGGATCAAGCCCGCAAGTGTCTATAGAAATAGTACCGAAGAAAATTTTGTCGTCAAAATTTTATTCTACTACATTTCCGTCGTGACACGTGCGACAACTATTTTTATAAACGCTTTAGGCGTAGACGCAAAGGAAATGTATGTCTGAAACT
>CAYTFM010000138.1:8360-8929 GCA_964436735.1 uncultured Victivallales bacterium
AACTATAGATTGCAGTGAAGAGAAAGCGGCGGCGGAGCCTCAGCGATCGCCCGAGACGCCACCTTTTCCGGAGCTCGGCGGCAAGAACGAGTCCAAGTCGCGCCATTCCCACACCAAGCTCATGATGGCGGGCGGCGTTTTCTGTTCCCGATGCGGCGCCAGGAACCTCGAGGTGGCGGGCGTCTGCTTCCGTTGCGGGGAACTGCTGCTCAACGGGGCGCCGGCGAAGCACTCGTGGTTCGGCATCCTCTCCTGCGGCGTGTCAGCGTTCGTGGGGATGACCCTTTTCACGCTTTTCGTCATCACGAGACTGGTCGAACGGGTGGATCCGGGCATGTTCGATGAATTCTCCCTGGTCACCTTTCTGTTCGCCCTGGTGCTGATCGGGTCGCTGTTCATGCTCATGATTGGCCTTGGTCTCGGGATTGCAGGTTTCTCCCGCAGGGACAGAAAACCCTTGACGCCGATCATCGGCATCATCTGCAACTCGTTCTTCCTCGGAATAGTCAGTCTCGCGCTGTTCACCTTGCTGCTGGGGTAGGGGGATAGAGCGCGGAGGGTTCGGGGTT
>CAYTFM010000138.1:8939-22749 GCA_964436735.1 uncultured Victivallales bacterium
TTCAGCATGAGCCCACGAACACCGGACACCGCACCGAACATAAAAAAACGGATTTTCCAAACGATCAAAATAGCCTTTCCTGAACCCTGAACCCTGAACCCTCTCCCCATGGCTGAATACCTCATCAAACGTCTCTCCCTGGCGTGTCTCACGCTTTTCGTCATCATGTTTGTGAGCTACGGACTGCTGCGGCTCTCGCCGGGCGACCCGACGAAAAGCTCGTTCCTCGGGGAGGGGGGCGGGGGCGGCGAGGGGCTTGCCGCCGGCAAGGGGGCCCTGGCCAGGAACAAGTCGATGCGGGAGCGGTTGCGCCTCGACGAACCCGTGCTGGTCGGCTTCGCCTACTGGATGAAGGACGTCGTCCTTCACGGCGACCTGGGCGTCTCGGCCGCGGTCGACAAGGGGCGCCCGGTGGTGGCCGTGATCCTTGAGCGTTTGCCGGTGACGCTGACGCTGAATTTCTGGGCGATCCTCGTGACCTATCTGCTGGCGATCCCGCTCGGCATCTATTCCGCCATCGCTCCCGAATCGAAGTTCGACAAGGCCGCCACGGCCGTCCTCTTCCTGCTCTACTCGCTGCCGAGTTTCTGGGTGGCGCTGCTGTTGCAGGCCGGACTCTGCGACGGCGGCAAGTTCCCGCTCTTCCCGTTGAAGGGATTGGGTGGCGGCGAGGTCGAGGGCATGTCCACGTGGATGATGCTTGTCGACTCGGCCAGGCACTACATCCTGCCTGTCTTCTGCCTCTGCTACGCGGGGTTCGCCGGCCTCTCGCGCTTCGCCCGCTCAGGCATGCTCGAGGTGGTGCGGCAGGATTACGTGAGGACAGCGCGCGCCAAAGGTCTTTCCGAGACGGTCGTCATCCTGCGGCATGCCTTCCGCAACGCCCTGATCATTCTCATCACCTTGTTCGCCGGGCTTCTCCCTGGTCTCGTCGGAGGCAGCATCATCATCGAGTACGTCTTCAGCATCCCCGGCATGGGGTCGCTTTCGATGATGGCGCTGAGCAGTCGTGACATCCCGCTCCTGATGGCGCTGTTCGGCTTCGGCGGCGGCCTCACCCTCCTCGGCATTCTGACCGCCGACCTGCTCTACGTCATCGCCGACCCCCGCATCTCCTTCGGCGAACGCCGCTGAGTTGGCTACGTTCACGCTTAGAAAATTCATGTTGGGTAAATCCGAAATCCGAATCTCGAAATCCGAAGTAAATCCGAATTTCGAATGAATGAAACAAAACAGTTCAACAGCGTTTTCGCTGTTTCGGATTTCGTGCTTCGATTTTCGGATTTAAGTCGCGGCGAATGCCGCCTAACTTGCTTACCCGCCTTTCTTATACGTGTCGAGTCGCGGTCGGCGACAGGATTTTCCATGTGCCAGATTGTCTGAATTCAGGAGAATTTTCATGGACGGATATTGACATTCCAGCTGCGAGGCCGTACAATGAAGACACGTGTCTTCAGCAAGGGGCGGCGATGAAAATCACCAGGCAGTTCATAGCGGAGAAGGCGGGCGTCTCGCCCACCACCGTCTCGGAGGTGCTCAACCGCAGTCCCCGGGCGCGGATCAGCGAGAAGGTCGCCGAAAGGGTTCGGGCGGTCGCCGCGCGGTACGCCTACACGCCGAACTATTCGGCGCGGGCCCTGGTGACCGGCAAAACCTTCAACATCGGAATCGCCTACAGCGAGACCATCTACAAGTCGTTCGAGGATCCCTTCCGCTCGGCCATCCTGCGGGGTATTGAAATCGAACTGGACGCCAGCAATTATAATCTGCTCTTCATCTCAGGCAAGAACGACGACACCCCCAGCAATTCCTTCGCCAGGGCCGTCTCGGCCAAAAGCGTCGACGGTCTGATCGTCTTTTGGCCCATCTCCGACAAAGCCATGGACATGATCGAGGCGAAGGGCATTCCGTTCGTGATCGTGGACGGCCTGGTGGAGGGACGACGCGCCAACTGCGTGCTGCCCGACAACCAGCAGGGCACCTACAAGGCGGCCACGTATCTTATCGACGCCGGGTGCCGCGACATACTCTTCCTGTATGGGCGGCTGCACTTCCCGCATCCCACCAACCGCGAGCGACCGGAAGGATACGTCAAGGCTCTCAAGGAGGCGGGACTTCAGCCGCGCCTGCGGGAAGTCTCCAATAGGATCGCCCCCGTGCGGGAGGACGTGCTCAAGCTTCTCGTCGAGGATGGCGTGCCTGACGCCATCATGACCGCGGGCGATCAACTGACCCTCGGGGCCTACGAGGCCTTGAAAGCCTACGGCCATGACGCTTTGGCGAGTGTCCGACTCATCGGCTTCGACGACATCTCGTGGCTCGCCGAGCGCTCACCGAGCATCTCGGCGGTCCAGGTGCCGCTGCAGGAGATGGGACAGGAAGCAGTCAAACTGCTGATGAAGGCGATCGCCAACCCGGACACGCCAAAGACGGTTCTGCGAATGCCGACAAGCCTTGTGATACGGGAGACGTGAACATGATGAAATCTTCGTGGACGCCTCAGGTGAAGACTCGTGTCTTCGCCGCCGCCTTGCTGGCCCTCTCGTTGTGCGGTGCGCCACTTCTGGGCGCCGCCGCCGAGCGGGTGGAGATCTTTGTGGACAACTCCCTCGGCAGCGACACCGCCTTCGACGGATCGTCGGCAGCGCCCCACGGCGGCAAAGGGCCTTACGCCAGCATCAAAAAAGCTTTTCAAAGCGCACAGACCTCCTGCAGAATCACGATTGCCAATACGGGCAAGCCCTACCAAGGCGGCAACAGTCTGACAAAGGCGGGGGGAACCAAAGAGCTGCCTTTGGAGATCATCGGCAATGGCGCGGTGATTTCCGGCCTGGGTGAGGTGCCATCCGGAAAGTGGGAGAAGTTGGAAGGCAATGAGTACGCCACGCCATTCTTCCCGATGACCAACATGCTCAAGAGCTACGACAAGATCGCCTGCTGGATCGGACGTCCTCAACTCTGGTTCCTCGATGGTGTTCCAGCGACAAACTGCAAGACGCGCGGGGAGCTTGCCGCGACGCAAGGCGGCTTCATGTGGGAGAAGAAAGAGAAGCGCCTCGTCGTCAGGCTCCCGGAAGGCAAGAGCCCGTCGAATGTGAGAATCCAGTTCCCGGTCCATAACACATCGATCTGCGTGGAAACTGACAATGTGCTGGTGCGGGATCTGCGCTCCGTTCATTCGTGGAACGACGGCTTCGACACGCATGGCTCGGGGAAGGGGATCATCTTCCGGAATTGCGTGGCGACGGACAACTGTGGGCAGGCGTTCTCCGTCCATGACACCACCAGCGCCCTGTACGAGAACTGCGTAGGAATAAGGAACTCGAGCTCGGGCGTCTGCAACAACCTCGAAAGCGTCTGCGTGTTCCGCAACTGCGTCATATCGGACAACACTTTTGAGTCCGGGGTCTTCGCCCCCGACACATGCGTGATGGCCTTCGAGAACTGCGTGATCTCTGGCAACGCGCCGTTCGAGCAGATCTGGCAGGACGGCAAATCGACGCTCATTTTCGTCAACTGCGTGATCCGCGGCGCGGACACGTCGAAAGGCATCCTGCGGATGTCCACCGGGCGCGTCGTTTTCGACGGCTGCGCGATCTCAAACGCCGCCTTTCTCGCCCAGTTCATCGGCGCGGCCGACGGCTCGCTCACCATCGTCAACTGCCTCGTCTCCGGCGTCGAAGGCCCCCTCGCACGGCTTCCCGCCCATGCGCGGCCGAACATCCGCGCCACTGGCAACCTGTTCAACGGCCAGCCGTATATTGAGAAGAATGGCGCACGCGTCGAACTGGCGGCGTGGGCCGAGGCGCATGAGGGCAGCACCGCGGGAAATTCATCCGTCGAAGATAGCGAAGTCGTCCGCTCCGCTCCTGATGGTTTTATCACGACCCGGAATCCTGTCGGCACACTTTCGCGCGTGGAGTACGTCCTTCCCGGGCTTGCAAGGGAACTGCTGCCTGTCGGATCGCTGCTGCTGCCAGAGAATTTTCATACACGAACCAAGGTCGGGTGCGACGTTGCACTTTTGCCAAAAACATGGGACTACAAAGAGGAGAATTTCTGATGACTCTCGCAAAGGTTTTGATGGCCTGGTGCGTCGTGGCGGCGTTGTCGCTGACAGCGGTCTCGCATGCGGCCGAGGAGGCTGCACCGGTGAACCTCGCCGCCTTGCTTGAGGGTGCCGCCAACGGCGGTTACCTGAAGATTCCCCCCGGCGTCTACCGCTGTGAGAAGACCATCGCGCTGAAAGAGAAGAAGAACCTCTTCATCGACGGCGACGGCGTTACGGTGCTCATGACGAAGCACGTCACTGCGCTCGAGATACGGTCCTGCGTAAATCTGGTCATGAAGGGCTTCACCATTGACTACGACCCGTTGCCCTTCACCCAGGCGACATTGACGTCCTACGATCCGGTGGCGAAGACGGGCGTGATCACCCTGATGAAGGGCTATCCCCGCCTCGATCAGTTCCCCACCAACAAGACGGTCATGGTGTTCGACGCGGGAACGAAGAACTGGAAGCGCGACTCCTACGGCCTCCAGCCCGTCACCTTTGAGGGGATTGACCGCGACACCGCCAAAATAACCATGGTGGCTCAGCGCGACTCGAACCTTGCGGCGGGAGACCTCCTTGTCATCGAGCGAAGGGATATTCCGGGAGTGAATATCGTGCTGACTAAAAACCTGACGATCGACGGACTGGTCATCCACGCCGCCCCCGGCGTGGGCATTATCGGACGCTACGGCGCGGGACAGCAGATTATTAGAAACGTGAGAATCGAACGGGGGCCGAAGCCGCCGGAGGCCGACTGTGAGCGGCTCTTCAGCACGGGCGCGGATGGGCTCAACTACGCGATATGCCGACAAGGACCGACCGTCCTCAACTGCGACTTCGGCTTCATGGGGGACGACGGCATCAACTTCCACGGGGAGGCGTTGCCGGTGCACGAGGTTGAATCCGAAACCTCGCTGCTGATATGCCGATTCGGCGGCAAAAGCCCCTTGCTGGACGTCATCCAGCCTGGCGACAAGGCGCTGTTCATGGATCCGGAGTCTTTCGCCATCGAGAGCGACGGGATCATTACGGGGATGGAGTTGGTCGAGACGCGGGCCGCGCGGGATGATGACAAGGACTACATGCGCAAACTGTACCCGCCCAGAGGATTCGCGCCCACCGAGAAGATAAGCACTCACCGGCCGAAATTCGAGAAGGCGGTCACGGCCCGCAAAGGGCAATGGCTGGACGTCCCCGCCCTCAACTGCCCGGGCTACTCGATCATCGGCAACCGCTTCCACGACCACCGCGGCAGAGGGGTGAGGATCATGGCCCAGGATGGCGTCATCGCCGGCAACCTCTTCGAGCGTCTGGGACAAAGCGCCCTCTCCATCGGCGCCGAGTACAACTACTGGCGCGAGGCGGGATGGTGCCGGAACATCGTCATCGCGCGGAACGTCATCAAGGACTGCGGGATCCACGTGGACGCCACCATGCCCGCGGCGTACGCCTGCGGCGCCATCAGCGTATTCACCAACCGCGGCAAGGACGACAAAAAGCCGTACAAGGGACACGAAAACATTGTCGTCGACTCGAACATCGTCGAGGGAAATCCCTCGGCGGGCATACACGTCTACGGCGTGCGGGGCGCGCTCATCACCAACAACCTGCTCTCCGGTGTCATGCGCCGCGACACGTCGAAGACGGGATCCGCCCACGGGCTGAAAGTCATTGAACCCATCACCTGCCTCGACTCCGAGGAGGTGGTGATAAGGGGGAACACCGTGCAATGAGAATCAGGAGGACAGTATTGATGAGGAAGCTGCTGGTGGCTCTGGCTGCCGCCGGATGCGGATTCGCATGCCGTGCGCAGGACGACGGAAAGAGTGGCGCGCCCGACCCCGCCGTCGACGCCGCGATGAAGCTCGGCATCACCTGTCCCGTCCAGGCCCGCGAATGGCACATCTGGTGGGGGGCTCCTCTTGGTGACAATCCTTCCATTCCCGCATGGGAGCATTGGAAGGGGTTGAAACGATTTGGGAAATTCGATCCGCAGACGACTATCGAGGAGACGGTCCCCGGATCGGCTTGGCGGCGCTATTTGAACAGTGTCGGTTATCCATTGATCGGCCCGTATGACTCCGGGCAGGAGGACGTGATCCGCTGGCAGCTGGAGACCGCGCGGAACGCCGGACTCGATTGTCTGCACATCCATCTGTGGCCGTCACTGTGGGACGAAGGCGCCGACCTCACGCCTCTTCCCATCTTCGACATCGCGCTGACGGTTGCCGAGAAATTGAAATATCCCATCGCCGTGCATGACGAGATCATGTTCCGGAAGTCAAACATCACCAAAGCCCAACAGCTGGAAAACACGATCACGCGGACGGCGACGCTGGTGGGGAGCTATGGCGGCCATCCCGGCTGGAAGAAGATCGACGGGAGGCCGGTGTACTACTTCCAGAACTCGAACAAGTGGATGAGCGCCAAGGACATGCAGACCTATATGTCAGAAGTCGAGAAAAAATCTGGTCCCGTCTACTGGATCGTCGAGATGGGCGCCGATGAGGAGTATCTCAAGATTCCCCAACTGCGGATGCTCTTCGGCCCCAACTGCAGCTGGTTCCTGCACACGCCTCCTTTCGGCGCCGGGCCCCATCCGTGGGAGGATGTGCGGAAAGACCTGTTCAGGACCAAGGAACTCGCCAAAAAATACGGGAAAAAACTGGGTGTGCTCGTGTACGCCAAGTTCAACAACAACAATGACCGGGGAGAGCCGGGCAAAGGATGGATGGACGCCGAGGACGGGAATTTTTACCTCAAAGGGCTCTCCATGGCGAAGGACGTCGATCCGGACCTGATCATCGTGACCCAGTGGAACGATTTTGAAGAGGGGGGATTCATCGAGCCGGCGTGGGATTACGAAGGCTTCAACGGTGACCCTTACCGCTACTGCCGGATAACTGCCGCCATGATGGGGAAGCCCTTCATCCCCGCTCCTCTTCCGCGGCGGAGCGAGGTAGACCCGCTTATCCGTCATAAGCTATTCGGGGACAGCGTGGCAGGCGACGCCGGTCCCGTTTTCCAAATAGCAACGCTCTCAGAACGGAAGCTTGCATGGAAATGGTGCGAGGGCTCGGGAGACCCGGTGGAATTGCGCGTCATTCAATCGAACCTTCTCAGGTGGACGCCTGACTCGCCGGCGATGGGGCCGGTCCGCGTCAGCAATCTCTCCCAGGTGGATGAGAAGGGGACGTTGAAGGAAAAGGCGGAATTCAGATTCTATGTTCCGGGGATGATCTGCGGGAACCCCGCTGATCTGTGGGTTGGCGTCCGCGCCTCCTCCACCGGTTCTCTCAGGATCACGTACCGCGCCGAAATGTCCAACTACCGCGTCGATTCACGCTGGGAGAAACGGTTTCTCGACACAGGAAGAAGCGCGTTCATTGAAATGGGAGATACGGACAAAGTATATTGGATGCCGATGCGGGGAGCCAGATTTTCAGGGTGGGAGGGGGATGTGATTGTCTCGGCAAATGGGAGCCAACCCTGCGAACTGAAGGAGCTCCTCGTGTGGAATCCCGGCATGCGGGAGGCCTCGCTGCCGGTGTCATGGAAGGCGCGGTCGGTCGAACTGCCCCAGGAGGTGGATCCGCTGAAGCCGTTTGTCGTCTGCGCCTATGACGCCTTGGGCAACGCCGGGCTGCCACGGCTATTCCACGGCGGTAGGACGACACCGTCATCGACGAAGGAACCAATGGATCTGCTCCAAAGAAACAAGGAGAAATGAGTATGCGCACGTGCGAAAGACGAAGTGGAGCGTTCACCTTGATCGAGCTCTTGGTGGTCATCGCGATCATCGCCATTCTCGCGTCGCTGCTGCTGCCCGCTCTTAATACGGCGCGCGAGCAGGCGAAGAAGATCACGTGCGAGGGGAACCTCAAGCAGCTTGGCCTATGCGAACTGGGATATGTGGGGGACTGGAACGATTACGTTCTTCCGACCGACTACTCCGGGACTGAGACGAACTGGGCCGCGTTGATCGTCGGACTCACCTATGTCCAAGCCCCGTTGGTGGCCTCCGCGACCGCCTCATTGCCAGGATCAAGCGTCTTCATGTGCCCGAACGGACTCACAGATCGGATCACGACGTACGGCGGCACCTCGTTTGTCGACCCTGAAGCGGCGCGCCCGTACCAGGGACGGGTGATCGGGGTCACCAGCTCCCTGCGCTATGTGAACTCCTGGTATGGCTGCAACGGCAGCAGCACCAACAACTTCAAATCGCCCACCTGGCGCATAGCCCCGGACAACGACCCCACCAACTGGACCTATTTCCCGAGTATGAAAAACATAACGAGTCCCTCCTCGCTCGTCTGCCTGTTCGACGGCAACTGCTATTTCAACCCCAACAACGCCTACCGGATAAACGCGCGACACAGCGCCAAGCGTCTGACGAACCTCCTCTTCTGGGACGGGCACGTCTCCACCGCCGTCACCGCCACCACGCTGCCGGGGCCGACGACCGCGGGATACAACTGGAACACGACCTGGCTCAACAACTTCAATCCCGAGATCAAATGGCTCACCACCCAGTAAAACCGCGTTGGCTGTTGAGATAGGGGCATTACCTAGGGGACGGGCGGGGACTTCTTCACCCACGGCACGAGGCCGTGGGGGCCGAAGAGGTGGAGAAGATGGCGATGGAGGTAGCGGGTGATCGTCTTCACCCATGGGACAAGCCCATGGGGGTCGGTGAAGATCCCAACGGGCTTGCCCCGTTGGTGAATCAAATCAGTCGGCTACTTGTGCGGACAACAATAATTATACGACCCCCGCGGCCTTGCGCCGTGGGTGAGCGAGATAAGTGTGATAAGCCGCCTAACTTAGCAAAAGGATCATGCAGATGAGAATGAAACCACAATTGATCGCACTCGCGCTTTTCGCCGCCGCCCAGGTTTTGAACGCTGGCGCCACGCTCTTCGACTCGGACTTCAGCGACGGCAAAGCCTACAAGGAAATGCCGAAGCAGGAGTTCGTCAGCGGCTCTCTGCCAGAGGGCTGGACGGACGAGTCGCGGTACTCGAAATCGAACTGCGTCTACTCGTTCCAGTCCGAGAACGGGACGGGCTTTTTCAGGAGCGTGTGCCCGGATAAAGGGCGGATACAGTTCTTCCATTCCATGAATGAGTTTGCAGAAAGAAAGGCGTTCAAAATCTCTATAAAAGCGAAAAGCTCTTCCAAGTCGGAGCTCAAGTTCATGGTGCAGGCGATGGGGACGCCCCGCTCATTCGCCACGGCGAGCGTGCGCGTGTCGGAGGAGTGGAAGGACTACACGGCGATGCTCGCCGGAGGGCCCACGGATGTCAAAAACGTCGGCTTCATCGTCACCTCGCCTGGCCCCTGCGCCGTCGATATCGCGCGGCTCAAACTCGAGGAGGTCGCGCTGTCGGAGTATGTCCCCTCGACCATGGTGCCCGTCATGCGGACTGACGCCTGGTGGATGCCCCGGCACAAGCACATGGTTGAGACGATGGCGCGGGAGAAGCCCGACTTCGTGATCATGGGCGACTCCATCACCGGCGCCTGGGAGAAGGAAGGCAAGGAGGCGTGGGACAAAAGCATCGCCTCCCTCAAAGCGTGCTCGTTCGGGAATGGCGGAGACGGCGTGGAGCATCTTCTTTGGCGCGTGGAGAACTCCGGCATCGGCACGGACTTCCAGCCTAAACTGGTGACGCTGCTGATCGGCGTCAACAATCTCTTTAACGCCGACGCCGTGGATATCGCCGCCGGAACGAAGAAGCTCATCGAGGAGATCCGGAAGCGGTCGCCTTCAACAAAAGTCCTTGTGCTGGGCGTGTTTCCTGTCGGAGAAAAAGCCGGCGACATCAGACGGCAAATGATCAAGAACGTCAACGCCCAGTATGAGAAACTCGCCGACAACACGAACATCTTCTTCCTGGACTTCGGCAGCTCGTTCCTGGAACCCGATGGCTCGATCTCCAAGGACATGATGTTCGACTACGTGCACTGCACGCCAAAAGGATATGCGATATACACCGAGAAACTCCTTCCCAAGGTCAAGGAGATACTGGGGAAGTGACGCACGTCGCTTATTTTACTAATGTTTATCTTTGCGTTTCTTTGTGTTCTTTTGCGGCCATCAGTTTGAATTATAAATGGAACCAGGAGACGGAGTTCTGTCATTGTTCGGGGTGAGGGCGGTCAGAGTTTGAACGGGTTTACGATGGTCAGAGTTTCTCTTACCACTCAAGAAAGAACAGGTCTGACATTGAGTTCTTCCCTGGGGATCGTGAGAATCTTGTTGACGCGGATCGGCTCACCCATGAAGGTGCGGAACCCCCCCCACTGCTTCCGGTTCCTCGAAAGGGATGACAAACACCTCAAACCTGTGCCCCTTGAAATCGTCAGGTAGCTTCAGGGTCAACGTATTGTCCGTAACATCTACAAGCTCTCTCAGAGCGTTCATAGGAGTCTCCATTGTCATCCAATGATGATTATACCTCATATATAGCGTCAAATCAATATGCCCGAGGAATCGTCGACGATTCCGAGCATTAGTTTTTCCGGCTAATACTTTCACGGGTCCCCGAAAGTATTTGCCGAAAAAACTATACGACGACCCGAGGAATCCGACCGAGCTGCTTGTCTGGCGGCCAGAAACGCACGGCGCCAAGAAAAAGGCGGAGTGATAGGCACCTAAAGTGAACCTTGCCTGCCAAGCGGGAGTGCATGCCCGCTTGGCAGGTTATATCCCTGTCTTGCCATGTCCCAATCGAGTTCCCGCCTTGTTCGACTATGACACACTATGTCCACCTCCATGCGCTATAGTTGGTGGCGTTGACCGGGAGGCTCCTGCCATGCGCGAGCAACGGCCATCGGCACAGGGTAGGCTCTAAGAGGGAAAAACGCTCTGAATCTGTCTTGAATCCATAGAGGTGTCCCGCTATCTTTACTGGGTACTTTTTGTTAAGCAATTTATTGGCCACCAGGCGGTTGAGCCGATAGCAAGATTAGTGACAGAGGGAACATGGATCAGGCCACCCACAACAAGATCGTCTCCTTCATCTGGGGCATCGCCGACGATGTGCTGCGCGACCTCTTCAAGCGCGGCAAGTACCCGGATGTGATACTGCCGATGTGCGTCATCCGCCGCATGGACGCCGTGCTCGAGCCGACCAAGAAGGCGGTGATCGAGACCAAGAGAATGCTCGACGAGGCGCGCATCACCGAGCAGCGCGCCGCCCTCTGCGAGGCCGCCGGGCAGGCCTTCTACAGCACCTCTAAGTTCACCCTGCGCGACCTCAAGTCCCGCGGCAGCCAGCAGCAGCTCCTCTCCGACTTCGAGGACTACCTCAACGGCTTCTCCCCCAACGTCCAGGACATCCTCGAGAACTTCAAGTTCCGCAACCAGCTGACGACGCTCTCCAAGGCCGACGCCATCGGCACGCTGATCAACAAGTTCCTCGACCCCGAGATCGACCTCTCCCCGGCCGGCATCGACAACCACGCCATGGGGACGGTGTTCGAGGAGCTGGTCCGCAAGTTCAACGAGGAGAACAACGAGGAGGCGGGCGAGCACTGGACCCCGCGCGACGCGGTGCGGCTGATGGCGAACCTCGTGTTCCAGCCCATCGAAGGGCAGCTCAAGTCCGGCTTCTACCTGCTCTACGACTGCGCCTGCGGGACGGGCGGCATGCTCACCGTCGCGGAGGAGACGCTCGCGGCGATCGCCAAGAGGCGCAAGCTCCAGATCAACAGCCGCCTCTATGGCCAGGAAATCAACCCCGAGACCTACGCCGTCTGCAAGGCCGACATGCTGCTCAAGGGCGAGGGGGAGAGCGCCGACCACATCGTCGGCGGCGCCGAGTGGTCCACCCTCTCCCACGACGCCTTCCCCGCCCAGGAGTTCGACTTCATGATCGCCAACCCACCCTACGGCAAGAGCTGGAAGAAGGATCTCGAGGCGATGGGCGGCAAGGACGGCATGCGCGACCCGCGCTTCAAGGTGATGCACGAGGGGGAGGAGCTCTCGCTCGTCACCCGCTCAAGCGACGGCCAGATGCTCTTCCTCGCCAACATGGCGTCGAAGATGAACGGGAAGTCAGACCTGGGCAGCCGCATCGCCGAGGTCCACAACGGCTCGTCGCTCTTCACCGGCGACGCCGGGCAGGGCGAGAGCAACATCCGCCGTTGGCTCATCGAGAACGACTGGCTGGAGGCCATCGTCGCCCTGCCGCTCAACCTCTTCTACAACACCGGCATCGCCACCTACATCTGGGTGCTGTCGAACAGGAAGCCCGAGCACCGCGAGGGCAAGGTGCAGCTCATCGACGCCAGCCAGTGGTTCAAGCCGCTGCGCAAGAACCTCGGCAAGAAGAACTGCGAGCTCTCGCCCGAGGACATCGAGCGGATCAGCCGCGCCTTCCTCGACTTCAAGGAGACGCCGGAGTCCAAGATCTTCCCCAACGCCGCCTTCGGCTACTGGAAGGTGACGGTCGAGCGGCCGCTGCGCCTGCACAGCCAGCTCTCGCTCAAGGCCATCGAGACGCTGCGCTTCGCCTCTGGCGACGAAGAACTGCGCGCCGCGCTCCACGAGCAGTTCGGCGACGACCTCTTCAAGAAATTCGTCGCCGTCGCCGGAGCCGCGGAGAAGTTCTTGGACGAGTGGTCGGACCAGTCCGGCGAGGCCGACACGTCCGAGGATTCCGAGGAGACCCCCAAGAAGGGGCTGTCCGAGAAGAAGAAAAAGAAGCTGCTCGACCCCAGGAGCTGGGAGCGCGACGGCCGCCTGATCGAAGCGGCCGCGGCGCTGCGCGCGGCGCTGGGCGACAAGCTCCACGAGGATCACAATATCTTCCGCATCCGCGTCGACGAGGCGCTCAAGAAAGCGGGCATCAAACTCCCCGCCCCCGAGCTGAAGCAGATACTCCGGGCCGTGAGCTGGCGCGTCGAGACCGCGCCGCCGGTGATCGGCAAGGTCCACAAACCCGGCAAGGGCAAGGCCGACCCATTGCGCGGCCTCTTCGAGGCGGTGGTGGACGGCAAGCCCGCCGTCGTCGAGTTCGAGACCGACTCGGAGCTCCGCGACACCGAGCAGGTGCCGCTGCTCGAGGAAGGTGGTATCGTGGCCTTCATCCGCCGCGAGGTGCTGCCCTACACGCCCGACGCCTGGATCAAGGAGGACGCCACCAGGATCGGCTACGAGATCAGCTTCACCCGCCACTTCTACAAGCCGCAGCCGCTGCGCACCCTCGAGGAGATCAGCGCCGACATCCTCGCCGTCGAGAAGGAGGCCGAGGGACTGTTGGACGGTCTGCTGAAGGGGGGCGTGCGATGACGATAAATTTGGAGTGCGCAGACACGTCTGCGCTTTTAATGCCCGGCGACATGTCGCCGGAAACGCAAAGCGGCGACATGTCGCCGCACTCCAAATTGTCATGGCCGCATGCGCCGCCGCATTGGACGTTCGAGCCGGGGCTTTACATGATAACTGCGGGAACCTGTCAGAAAGAGCTTCTCTTCAAGTCGTCTGACCGGCTTGACTTCCTCCTGCGAACTCTCTTCGATTGCGCACAAGAATTTGGATGGAGCCTCCACGCATGGGCGGTGATGGCGAACCACTACCACATTGTCGCCCGTTCGCCAGACGACCCCGGCAATCTACGTAAGATGCTCGGCAAGGTTCATATGTTGTCGGCGAAGGAAGTCAACCGCCTTGATGGCGCGACGGGACGAAAGGTGTGGTTCCAGTTCTGGGACAGTCACATCACTTTCGAACGGTCGTATCTCGCC
>CAYTFM010000139.1:0-22721 GCA_964436735.1 uncultured Victivallales bacterium
CACCCTCGCCTTTGACGGCCCGCACTCCCAGCGCGCCGTCGCTGCCGGTGCCGGAAAGCACGACGCATATGGCCCGTTCATGCTGGTCCTGAGCGAGGGTGCGGAAGAAGAAGTCGATTGGCAGGCGCCGGCCATGCGGCGCGCACGGCTCAAGCAACTGCAGGGTGCCGTTCAGAAGGGCCATGTCGCATTTAGGCGGAATAATGTAGGCGCAATTGGGGCGCACCGCCATCCCGTTCTCCACTTCGAACACCTGCATGCGGGTATAGCGTCTGACCAGTTCGCTGAGAAGACTCTTGTGGTCCGGCGCCAGATGCTGCACCAGGACGAAAGCCATGCCCGGCTCGGCGTCGGCGGGCATGCCGGAGAAGAAGGCCTCGAACGCCGCCAACCCTCCCGCCGAGGCGCCGATGCCGACGATGGGGAAATGTGTCTCGGCGCGGCGAGGGGTGTCTGGCGGGGCGGTGGAGGGCCCGGATTCGGGAGGTTTTGGGATGGATGGCATGAGCGGGACTCCTTTAGGAAATTCAATCGCAAACGGTGGTTCGTGTTCTTCTGCGTACTCTTCGTCATACTCTCTTTGTGCTTATTTCATGCCGGTTTGCGCGTTAGCATCTCGTGCCTGGCGGCGTTGAGCTTGTCCGTGAACCCGCCGTGCTTGAATTGCGACAACCAGTGGCGGAGTGTCAGCCAGCCTCCAACGCGCATGTAACTATTGCGCCATGAGTTGAACCAGAGACGCCACCCGCGCTTGAGATTGTGGAGCCAGAAGACGAGCATCGGGAAGGAGAGCAGTTGAAACCCCATGGAGAACATGCCATCAAATCGATAGAACACTCCCATGATTTTGTGCGCGGCGCCGAGCACGCTCTCCGAGGTCATCGGCGGATCAGGAATGAAGAGCGGGAAGTTGCCGTCATAATACTCCCACCCGACATATTCCCGCGAGAAGAGCCGGTTCTCCTGCGCCAGTCTCCGAGTCATGGCGGTTCCCGGAAGCGGGACGGGCAGCAGCACCTGGATGGTGTCAAGATGAGTCTTCCGTATGAACCGGCGGAAATGGCGGACACGGTCGTTAAGCGAGATATGCAACGCGGCGTTCTCCCGCGAGGGATAACCGAAGATGAACATGCCATGCACCAGGAATCCATGACGGTGGAACTCTCGGGTCATGGCGATCATGTCCTCCGGCTTCAGATGCTTGTTCATCGCGGTGAGCTCCTCCGGAACGGGCGACTCGAATCCGATGGCCACCACTCTGATGTTGGCGTCGCGCATGGCGACGAGCAGTTCAGAGTCCTTGGCTTTGTCGAGACGGATCTGAACTGAGATGAAAAAGGACCGTTTGATTGTATCCTGATACTCGCGGAGCAGCTTGCAGAAGCGGAGCGTCTCGTCCCGGTCCTGTCCGAAGAGGTCGTCGACGATGAAGAAGTCCAGTGCGTTCCAGCGTTCCGCGGCGGACATGAACTGCTCCAGCAGGCGTTCCGGGGTGGCGTAGCGCGCCGTGCCTTTCACTGTGCAAAACTCGCAGTTCATGCCGCAACCCCTGACCCGCGACACCGGGAAGAGATCGATGTTCGCGTATCGGACGAGCGAGAAATCGGGTATGGGATAGTGTTCGAACCGCTCGATGGGCAGCCGGTCGGACGTTCTGCGCGGCGCGCCGTTCTCCATGAACGCCACCCCGGCGACGTGCCCGAGATCGCTCTTGGCTATGATTGCGGGAAGGCATTCCCGAATGGTGTCCTCAGCCTCGCCAATCACGATGAGGTCGAGACCATGAGCCAGACCGTCGGCGATGTTCTCGTCGAAGAAGTGTTGTCCGCCCGCCAAAGTGAAAATCCCCATTCCCCGATAGATGTCCGCCAGCTGGTAGAGTCGGGGTATCGTGCTGGTAAGCCCGCCATAGAATCCTACGACGTCGGCCGGCCTCAACGCCTGCAGCGCATGGTGGTCGGGCATTCCGTCGGAGGTCTTCGGACCATGGCGTCGATAATTGTTCTCGTCTATGATCTCTACCTCCCAGTCCGGCATCTTGTTGACCACGCTGGCCACGCAGACCGGTCCAAGCGCGGTGGTCTTGCGGGCGATCCGGGAGTAGATGTTAAAGGAGGGATATGCGGGAACTACGATCCTGAGCCGGTACCGTCTCTCTTCAGGGCCCGCTCTCTCCTTCGCATGCGCCATCTCAATGTTGCCGTTCATTGTCCCACCCTCCTATGTAGTGTTGGATCATTTTTTGTGGTTGATCAGATACAAGAGCAAGGGTCAGGGTTCAGGGTTCAGGCAAGAGCCTGACTCAATTCTTTCAATAGTAATAGGGGAAGGGCCTGCCGTATGTTCTGATGGATTTCCCTGAACCCCGAACCCTGACCCCTTCTTACCTGTTTGCCGTTCGGTCGGACAGGGGGCGAAAAGGACCTCGACGGCGTGCTCGCGCTGGTCGTTGACGAGCTTCAATGTCTCATCCTGCAACGTTAGGCCGTCGAGGGTCAACCGGATCGGTCCCTGGTGTGCCGGAGTTTGCGTATACTCAATATGGTAGAAGGTTTGGTAGTAACGGTAGTGCAGCTTGAACTGCGACCACGAGGCCGGAACCCGCGGGTGGAAGCGGAGCGTGTCCGCCTGCCGATCGATCCCGAGGATGACCTCGTGCAGCAGCCGGTAGAACCATGCCGCCGAACCGGTGTACCAGGTCCATCCTCCGCGGCCGGCGTGCGGGGGTTGGCTGTAGACATCTCCTGCGAGCGCGTACGGTTCGACTCTGTAGCGTTCGACCGCCAGCGGATCCAACGCGTGATTGATGGGGTTCAGAAACGAGACGAGCGCCGCGGCCTGCTCACTCCGACCGGCCAGCGCCAAGGCCATGGCCGCCCACACCGCGCCGTGGGTGTACTGCCCGCCATTTTCACGCACCCCGGGTGGATACCCCTTGATGTAGCCTGGCTCGAGGGCGGAGCGGTCGAATGGCGGGGTGAGGAGTTGGACGATCTGGAGATCCTGGGACACCAGTTGATCCCACATGGAATCCAGCGCCAACTGGCGGTGCTCAGGATCGCCGATTCCAGTGATCGTGGCCCAACTTTGCGGGAGCAGGTCGATCCGGCATTCCGCGTTTCGCACTGATCCCAAAGGCGAACCGTTGTCGAAGTAGGCGCGGCGATACCACTGGCCGTCCCATGCGTGCGTCTCGAGGTGGCCGGCAAGCTCGCTGGCGGCTGACAAGCAGCGCGTGGCGAAAGCATCGTCTCCGCGCCGCCGCGCCAGAGCGGCGAACTGCGACAGGACTTCGTGCAGGAAGAACCCCAGCCACACACTTTCTCCCTGCCCAAGATGACCAACCCGGTTCATCCCGTCGTTCCAATCCCCGCAGCCCATACGCGGCAGGTTGTGCGCCCCAAACTTCAATCCGTTGAGTATGGCCCGGGTGCAGTGTTCGTACAGGGTACCGATTTGATCGGAGTGGCCGGGCAGGTCGTAATAGCTTTCCTCGTGATCGTTGAGCGCCCGCCCCGTCAGGTAGGGGATTCGCTCGTCGAGGACGCCGGTGTCGCCTGTGAAGGTCACGTACCGGGAAACGGCGTACGGCAGCCACAGGTAGTCGTCCGAGCATCTCGTGCGGACACCGCGGCCACCGGGCGGGTGCCACCAATGCTGCACGTCCCCCTCGACAAACTGCCGCTCGGCGCAGCGCAGGAGATGCTGCCGGGACAGGTCGGGGACTTGATGTAGAAGAGCCACGCAGTCCTGGAGCTGATCGCGGAAGCCGTAAGCCCCGCCCGACTGATAGAAGCCGCTGCGGCCCCACATGCGGCACGAGAGCACCTGGTACGGCAGCCAGCCGTTCATCAACACGTTCATGGCGGCATCCGGCGTCTCGGCGTAGAGCACGCCCAGCTTGTCATTCCAGAACTGCCAGACCTCCTCCAGCGCGACGCGCGCGGCGCCGACGCCCCGGTGGTTCTGGATGAGCGAGATGGCCTCCTCGGCGCTATTCCCCGCACCGAGGACAAAGACGATCTCCCGCTCCGCCCCCTCGGCCAGCTCCACACGCACTTGCATCGCGGCGCACGGATCAAGCCCCGGCCCCAGCCGCCCGCTCAGCCGCCGTAAACGCAGCGCCGCAGGACTCGCCGCCGTGCCATTGCGTCCCAGGAACTCGGCGCGGTCGCCGCTGACGCTGCGCAGGGGCTCGCTACAGTCGAAGAAGGTCACGACGTTGGAGAATTCGCTATTGTAGCTGTTGCGGGCGAGGATCGCGCCCGTCAGCGGCTCGAGCTCGGTCAAGACGTGCATGGCCTGCCGGGACCGCAGGTCGCCGAGCACCAGGTCCATCGAGGCGAAGACGCTCACGGTACGACCATGCGCGCTGAGGTTCTTGATCCTCAACGCCAGGAACTTCACCGGCGCGGCGACCGCCACATAGGTCGTCAGCTTCGTCTCCAGCCCTTCCTCGCTGTGCTCGAAGACGCTGTACCCGAAACCGTGTCGGCATTCGTAGCCGGTACCGCTGGCGCGCGGCCATGCCATCGGGCTGAAGAACTGTCCACTCGACTCGTCGCGGATGTGGATAACCTCGCCGCTCGAATCGCTGACGACGTCGTTGCTCCAGGGCGTCAGTCGATACAGCTGGGAATTGCCATACCAGGTGTAGGCGCTGCCGCTTTCGCTGACGACGGTGCCGAGCCGCGGGTTGGCGATGACGTTCACCCATGGCGCCGGCGTGTGGCGACCGGGCGGAAGATCGACGATGTACTCGCGGCCGTCCCGCGTGAATCCGCCGGTGCCATTGGCGAAGATCAAGTCGTCCCGCGGAGACATCGGCGTGTCGCGCCCCTCCAGCGAGGGCGACTGGCGCATGGGCGGCAGCAGCGCGGCCCGCGACGGCAGCATGGCCTGCCGCCAGCGCTCCAGCTGGTGCTCGAGAGGCCCCTCGGCGTCACGGATGACGATCCGCGCCACCGCTTGCAGCAGCACCCGATCCTCCTCGGGGAAGCTGTCGATGTGGCGCACGAACACGCCACCCGGCTTGTCCACCAACTGGGCCTCGGTGCCGGCGGCGATGAGTCCCAGGATCTTATCATTGAGCACGCGCCGGTACCCCGAGGCGTCCTCGTTCCAGATCACCAGATCGGCCAGCAAGCCGCGCATCCTCCAGTAGGCGTGCGCCCTGAGCAGATCGCTTACCAGATGCAGATTGTCGGCGTTGCCCACGCGGAGCAGCATGATCGGGAGGTCGCCCGAGATCGCATATCCCCACAACCCGGATTGACCCTTGCGGTTGCGCCGCAGGATGCTGTTGGGAGCGCGGCACGCGCCGACGGGGAAAATCACGGCCGACGCCAGCTGCGCGTAGCGCTGGGCCTCGGCTTCGCTCGCTCCCACCTGTCCGAGAACGGCTCGGTTGTGGGTCGCCGCCACTTCGAACACGCGGTCGGCCATGCGGTGATCCTGGTACTTCGACATCAGAGCCAGCGCAGCCTCGCGCGTCGCCGTCGCGCCGATGATCAGATCGAGCTTCACACTGCTGTCCCCCGCCACCTCCACCGTGCGCCGAAGCGCCACGCAGGGATCAAGCACAGGCCCCGCCGTTCCAGACAGCGGACCCCAGTCGTCCAACGCGGCGGGGTGACGGACGCCGCGTCCCCTACCGATGAAACGCGCCCGATCCGTTTCATAGCTACAGGCGCCCACTTCGTTGTCGGCCGTCAACATCATGCAGAACATCCACGGCGGCATTTCCTCCGGCGCGCGCGGTCGCCGCGTCATCAGTATGGCACTATAGTCCGGAGCCAGCTCCGTATGAACGAAGAGGTTGCTGAACGCCCGGTGCAGTTCGTCGGTCACGCCTGGCGCCAGCACGATCTCCGCATAAGCGGTGACCAGCAGCGAGCGGGCGGTCCCGGACCGGTTGGTCAGCTTGACGCGGCGGATCTCGAGGTCGTCCTCGGTCGAGACCGCTATTTCCGTGTGCGTCTCCACGTGCTCGTCCTGGCGTCGGAACTCCGCCCGTCCGGGGGTGAAGACCGCCTCGTACTTACGCCCCACGCGCAGCGTCGGCTGGAACGAATTCGACCATTCGTGGCGGGTCAGCCGATCGCCGATGAAGCAGAAGACCCCGAACGACTCGGACGTGGGATCTTCACGCCAACGGGTGATCGCCATGTCGTTCCAGCGACTGTACCCGCCACCGGCGGCCGACACCATCACGTGGTAACGACCATTGGAGAGCAGATGCACCTCCGGGATGGGGGTGTTCGGGTTGGTGAGCACGCGCATGACCGGTTCCGCCGTCTGGTCCTGGATCCGGCGTGAGGCTTGGGCTTCCCGCGCGTGCGGATGGATGAGCGCGGTCGCCTTTGGAATCCGCTCCTGGAGAAGCAAGGACGCCGCCCGCAGATCGGGATTGCTCAGGAAGCGATTCTGCATCCGCGGCCCCAGCACGGTCTGCCCCAGCGCGAGCAGGCTCATCCCATGATGGTGGGCCATGTACGCATGGATCACCGTCGCCCGCTCTTTCCCCTGGACACGGGCGGGCGTGAAGTCGATGGCTTCGTAGAAGCCGTAGGGTCCCAGGTAGCCTTCCTCGGCCATGCGCCGCAGGTTTGCGCAGGCGCGCCGCGGATCGACCAGCAGCGCCAGGGCCGACGCGTACGGAGAGATCACCACATCGTCGCTGAGCCCGCGCTGCAGCCCCAGTCCCGGCACCCCGAAGGCGCGGTACTGGTAGGTGCCCTCGGCATCCGTCACGTTGTAGCAGGACTCTGAAATTCCCCAAGGAACCCCGCGCTGACGGCCATACTCCATTTGGCGGGCCACAGCCGTGCGGCACGTCTGGTCCAGAAGTGTGCCTTTGTAGTTGGGCATCACCAGAAGCGGCATCAGGTATTCGAACATCGAGCCACTCCAGCTCAACAGCAGCTGCCTGCCGCGCGCCGTCGTGAGGCGCCGACCGAGCGCAAACCAATGGTCGAAGGGGATCTGACCGGAAGCGATGGCCACGTAGCTCGCCTGCCGCGCCTCCGACGCCAAGAGGTCGTAGAAGCTGTTGTCCATTCGACGATCCGCCACCCAATATCCGATGGCCATGAGCTTGCGCTTCTGATCAAAGAGGAACGAGAACTCCGCATCCGTCAGCCCCACGCAGCGCTGGGCCAAGGCGTCGATCTGGCGGAGGCGCGACGATATGCGCTGCGCTCCCAGCCGAAGAGCCTCGCCCAGACAACCTCCTTCATCAGCCTCGGGGATCGTGTGCAGCGTCTCTGCCAGCTGTCTCGCGAGATCGTCAAGCGCCTGCAGGCTTTGCGCGCGATTGATTTCAACCATCACACGTTGGGTCGCAGCTTTGTGCGACACGGTGTTGATCGCCAGCCACGGCGCCAGCTCGGTCAGATCAGTGAGGAACGCCTGCACCTGACGATCGAAGGCGTTCGCCCACCAGGCGCCCTCGGGCTGCCGCTGACGATCAAACGAATCGACCAGCCGTTTGGCCGCGCCGCCTAGCTCTCTCAGCCATGCTGACATCTCCGAAAGCGAGTCGGGCTGATCCAGCAGGAGTCGTTCGACCGAATCCAGGGCGTTGCCCGGACTGGCCTGCTCGGCCAGCACGCGCAGCGTGTCGCGCAGCCCCTCAATCGTCCCTTTCGGCAACACTGGGCTGGAGGAAAGCTCCAGCAGCCCGCTGCGCAGCACCCGCACATGCCCGACTAGGTTGCCGCTGTCGACGGTGGAGACGTAGAAGGGGCGCAGGGGCTTACGCGTATGGGTTTCGTACCAGTTGAAGAAATGCCCCCGGTAACGTTCCATCTGCTCCATCGATTCGATCATGCGGGTGACACGGTCCAGGAGCTGCCCGCCGCTCAGGTAGCCCAGATCGTGCGCCGTCAAATTGGACAGCAGCGCCAATCCCATGTTCGTCGGGCTGGTGCGGTGGGCGATGCGGTGGCCGGTCAGATTCTGGAAGTTGTCGGGGGGCAGCCAATTCTCCTGCGGCCCCGCGAACACCTCGAAATAGCGCCAGGTGAGCCGAGCGATCCGACGCAGGAAGCGCGTGTCGCCGTTGGCGAGCAGCGTCGAGACGGAGCGCAGCGGTCGGCTGACCCACCACGCCATCAGCGGTGACAGGAACCATAACAGCAAAATCGGGACTGCGGACACCCAGGCGTGTTGCGCGCCCATCGCGCCCACAAGCGCCGCGGCCGCCACGGCCAGGCTTGGTCCCACCCACATCCGGCGGAGCACGTGGGTGATGCCCGCCACCGCCACGCTCTCGACCGCCGCCGCCGTCTGCCATTCAAGCAGGCCATGGCGGCTGAAGAGCATCCGCCATAGCGAGCGCGCGGCGGCGTCAAGAGCGACTACCGCCTCGAACGGGAGGAACGCCAGCCACAGCGCGATCTTTCCCAGACGCCGCACAGTCGATCGGACGACGATGGACAGATGCTGCAGAAGTGGCAGTTTCGGCGGTCGCCGTAAAAGCTCGGCCAGGCCAGGCAGCAGTTCGGGGACAAAGAGCAGCGCGAGCACCGCCAGCGTCCACGGCAGTGGGGCAGGCAGCACAATCCATCCCAGCGCGAGCAGTAACGTATAGGCGGGAGCCACGAAGGCGCGCCGCAGGTTGTCGAAGATCTTCCACCAGCCCAGGGCTGCGATCGAAGTGTAGCCCCGCCGCCCTGTGGCGTCACTGACCCTCAGTCCCAGCCACGGAGCGATCTGCCAATCGCCGCGCATCCAGCGGTGACGGCGGCTGACGTCAGCCAGATACCCCGAGGGCGAGTCCTCAAGCAGTTCCACGTCGCTGCACTGGCCCGAGCGCGCGTAGCACGACTCCAGCAAACCGTGACTCAGCACGGCGTTGTCCGGAAAGCGCCCGTCCAGCAAGTGGCGGAAGACCCCCACGTCGTAGATGCCCTTGCCGATGAAGGAGGTTTCCGCGAACAAATCCTGATACAAGTCAGAGACCAGGCGGGTGTAGAGATCGATGCCCACCTCGCCGGCCAACAGCAGGGAATAGCGGCTCCGCACCGCGCTGCGCGGCGAGATGCTGACGCGTGGCTGGAGGATCGCATACCCGCGGATCAGACGTCGACCGGCCGGATCCATCGTCGGGCGGTTCAGCGGATGGGCGGCGGCGCCCACGAGCCGCCATCCCGCCCCCCACGGCAGGTCGGTGTCAGTGTCCAACGTGATGACGTAGCGGATCGAGGTGAGGTGCGACACATCGCCCACGATCCGGCTGAAGCTGCCCCGATCGTCGCCGCACAAAAGCGCGTTGAAATCTTCGAGCTTGCCTCGTTTGCGCTCCCGCCCCATCCAGCAGCCCTCCTGCGGATTGTGGAGCCGAGGGCGGTGGAACAGAAAAAAGCGTCCGTGCGCGCCGTTGCCGTACTTCCTGTTCAGCTCCTCGATGCCGCTGGCGGCCCGCGCCAGCAGCGTCTCGTCGCCGGCGACATGTTCCTGGTCGGCATCGCAGAAATCGGTCAGCAGTCCGAACCACAGATTGGGATCGCGGTTGGCCAGGTAGCGCAATCCCAACCCTTCCACCATTGAGGTGATGCGCCGGGATTCTGTAAGGAGCGTGGGCACGACGACCATCGTGCGACACTCGTCGGGAATGCCGTGCTCGAAGTCCATGCGAGGCAAACCGCGAGGTCCGCGGATGATCGAGGCAAACCAGCTCACCACCGCGATGGCGCACTGTGACGCCGCCAAGGCCGCGCAGAAAAGCAGAATCGGCCATACGGGATTAGCCACCCCATTCGATTGCGCGACCAACCACGCGATACCGGCCGCCGAGAGCAGCGCGACCGGCCCGAGATAGGTGAGGAGCTTCAGTCCACGCAGCAACGCGCGGGGGAACAGCCGCGGCGCCTTTCGTCCTCTGAGCGCCCGCTCAAGATGCCGCTTCCCTTCATCGACAAGCAGGTAGCCCACGTGAGCCGCCACGTCGGCGCTCCCTGCGGCATGGTGCGTGGCGGCCAGCTCCACCGCCGTTCGGGCCACCACCTCCTCGTCGATGTCCAGCCGACGCGCCGTGGCTTCCACGACGTGCCGATATTCGTCGCGGGTCGTGAAATCCATCCGGGCATAGACGTCCGCCGGCTCACTCCTCAATATCTTCTCCGTGGCACTGCTCGCCTCGACGAATTTATACCATTCGGCGGCGTTGACGAGCCGCATGCTGGCGATGCTGTTGGCCATCGAGGCCTGGTCGGCCGCCTGGCTCTGGCTCTCGGCGCGGACGACTTCCTCGATTGTCTGCCCTTGCTCGGCCAGCCGCTGCTCCAGCCACGCCAGCACGAACATCGCAGTCGCCCCGCGCCCTTGGAACGCCTGTGTGAACTGGGCGACGAACGCCGTCGACAGGGGCGGATTCTCGCGGACCATGTCCGCCAGCACCAGAAGGGTGTTCTCATGCTTGTCAGAGGGGGCGTCGATCCGCTGCGCCCATGCCAGGGCGCTGTCCCGATGCGCCCGCTGCCAGCTTATGCTCACCGCGACGCGGCGGAGGTTCTCTATCAGGGCCAGCCGCAGCATGATGGGAACCGACCACAACTCCCCCATCGTCAGATGCGTGATTGATTGATACGCGGCTGTGTAGCGGGACAGAGCCTCCTCGTCCACGCGGCCGTCCACGTGCGAGATGAACTCCAGGACGAGGTCGTAGATCCGGGGCAAACCAGCCAGTTCACCGCCCGCCAGCGGCGGCAGTTGACGGCTGTAGCCCCGCGGGAAATGCCGCCGCGCCAGATAGACCTGCTCCTCGATGAGGTAGTGATTGTCGAGCAGCCATTCGGCGGCAGGCGACAGGTGCCGTCCGGCGGCGTGCTCCCGGGACATCAGATCGTGGCAGCGGTCGATCACGCGCTCCGAGTCGGCCAACCGTTTGAGGAGCCGATCGCCGCAACGGCGGCGGCCAAGCCCATGGGTGGCGGCAAGTGCCTTGGCGTGCAGCTCCAACTGCTCGATCGCGAAAACCGCCCCCCGCAACGGCGGCTCGGTGGCGCTGGCTCGATATAAGTCCTCCGCCCAGCAGGCGTCGGGACGATTAGCGAGTAGGTCGCTCATGCAATACCTCCTGTGAAGAAGGCGCGCCTATTTGATTTATTTTTGCCATCGAGCGCCCCGCGCTGCGAAGAGACTCGGGACAGTCCAGCCGTCCGGTGTGGACTTCGATGAAGACGAGACCATCCACCGTGGCGGCCGTGTCCAGTGCGGCTTCAAGCTCCCCTTCCGTGCGGACATCAAAGGGCACCCCTCCACCAAACACGTCCATGAGCTTGTGATACTGCCACGGCTGGATATCGTTGTAGGGGCGATCAATGATTACCCGCTCAATCGTATACCCGTCATTGTTGATGAGGAAGATGACGGGCTTGAGATGGGTGCGTATCATCGTCGAGAGGTCCTGGCACGTGACTTGAAAAGACCCATCTCCCACAAACAGCACGGCGTGCCGATCCCGCGCCGCCATACAGGCGCCCAAGGTTGCGCCGACCGTATAACCGATCGATCCGTAGAAGGTCTGCCCGATGAAGGTCGCGCCATCCGGCATGAGCATCTCCGCGGCGCTGAAGAGGGATACGCCCGTTTCAGCGATGACGATTGAGTCGTTTTCAATAAAATGGCTCATGCGGTCGAAGAAGCGCTTGATGGTAAGTGGTTGCGACGCGTCAGCCTGGTATGGCTCTGTATGCCTATGCACGCAGCCATCGGCGGCGCGGTTGATCTCCAGAGCCGCCGGATCTCGTCGTGAAAGCTTTTCCGTCAACCCAAGGATGAAGTCATGGAGATAGACGTTCTCGTAATAATGGTGCCTGATCTTGACCGTGCGGATGTTGGCGTTGATCGTTTTTGAGTCGTCGAGGTTTGTGGTGAAGCCGCCCGTGTTGAAGTCGGTCATCAAGGTCCCGAGTTGCAGGATGCAGTCGGCGGATTCGACCCGATTCCGCACATAGTCACGGCTGCGATCTCCCTCGAAGAGACCAATGAATTGGGGGTGGAGCTCCGAAAGGACGGTCTTCCCCAGCATCATGGTGACATACGGGAAACCGGTTTTCTCGAGAAGATCGGCGAATACCTTTTGCAGCTTGAAGCGTATCAGCTCCACATCGCCGATCACGACTGGCTTCCGAGCTTGCTCCAGCATTCCAAGCGATTCCTTGATCGCCTCTCCGAGCGCGTCTTGATCGCTCGGCGCGGGCGTGGGAAAACGGAACGCGCTCGGCCGTGCGCATTTCATCATCACCACGTCCGAGGGAAGGCTGATATACACCGGTTGCTGATGGGAGAGACACGCCGACAGCACCCGGTCGATCTCGGCCGGGGCCGTTTCAGCGGAAACGAGCTGGGTTGAGGCGACCGTGATTTTCTCGTACATCCGCAAGGGGATCTGGTAATCCCCCAAGGTGTGATGCAAGAGCGGCCGTGTGCGGAAATTACTCGTCGCGGGCGAACCAGTGATCACCACCACCGGCACTCGTTCGGCGAACCCCCCCGCCACGCCGTTGATGGCGCTGAGTTCTCCGACGCCATAGGTCGAGGAAAACGCGCCGATGCCTCGAATGCGCGCGTAGCCGTCGGCGGCATAGGCCGCGTTAAGCTCATTGCAGGTGCCGACATACGTCAGGTCGCTCTTCAGCACCTGGTTGAAGAAGCCAAGGACGAAGTCCCCCGGCACGCCAAAGAGGTGGTCAACCCCGATCTCTTTCAGGCGGAGCAGCAAGTATTCAGCAACTGTGATCTCAGAACGTATCATCGTGCATAATCCTTAATTCGCTTTATTTTTGATGCCTGTTCATCTCAACGCGGCCTCGAGGGCGGCGGCGAGGGATTCCGCCTCCGCGCGGAGGTTCCCGATCCATTCCTCAAGCCGGTCCAACTTCCCGTCGACGCATTCTTTCTCCGCCTCCAGCGCCATGGCCGGCAGACGCCTTCCTCCGAGAATTTCAGCCATGCCTCTCAACGTATGGGCGGCGCGCCGCGCGCCGTCGGCGCAATGCGAGTCCTTCCCTGCGCGCATCTCGTCAAGGCGCAGGGGATATTGGTCGCGGAAAAGCGTTACCAGCACCCGCAAGAGCTTGTCGTCATGACCCGCAGTTCTCCGGGCGGCGGCGAGATCGAGGATATCGCCGTCAGGCGATTGTTCCTTCATGGGCGCCACCGCCAACGGCGCGGCGACCGGCGGTGTGTCCTCATAGACAAAGCGAACTCCCAAATGACGCGTCAAACAGTCGAATATCTCCTCCGGACGGTAGGGCTTGCGGATGAAGTCGTCCATTCCTGACGCCATGATGTCGTCGCGCTCCTTCTTGAACGCCGACGCGGTGAGGGCCACGATTTTCACCTCGCGTCCGCCTTCCAGCGTCCGGATGCGCCGCGTCGCCTCCAGGCCGTCCATGCCCTTCATGCGGACATCCATCCAGATGAGGTGCGGCCGCCATTCCTTGAACAACTCGACGCACGACGCTCCGTCCTCGGTCATGCGCGTCTGGAACCCAGCTCCATTCAGTATGCGCTGGAGCAGAAGCCAGTTCATCACTTGGTCTTCAACGATCAGTATGCGGTGGTGTGGTTGGCCGGGAGCCAGGCTGGCGACGCGGCCTCGATACACGCTGGCCGTCTCCACTTCCGCCTCCCCGACGCGCTCGACCGGTATCTCCACATGGAACACGGTCCCCTTGCCCGGCGCGCTCTCGACGCTGATCCGCCCCCCCATCAGCTCCACATATTTTCGGGTGATGGACAATCCCAACCCGGTACCTTTCTGAATGTCGCTCTGGGCTCCCTGGAAGAATGGTTCGAAGATCCGCTTCTGATCCTCCGCGGAGATGCCGACGCCCGTGTCCCTCACCGTGATGGTCAGCAGCAGGCGCTGAGGCGTGTCGGCGGGGTGGGAAACGAGCCGCAGGCTTACCTCGCCCGCCCGCGTGAACTTGATGGCGTTGCCGACCAGATTGATGAGCACCTGACGCAGCTTGGTGCCGTCGGTGCGGACAAGGCGCGGGAACTCCGAGGACGGGTCCAGCAGCAGCCGCAGACTCGCCGCCTCCGCCCGCATGCGCATCAGGTTGATGATGGCGCGCACCATCTCACCGAGGTCGAAAGGAACGTTTTCGATGTCGACCTGTCCAGCTTCGATCTTGGACATGTCGAGCACGTCGTTGATGAGGTTCAGCAGTTGCTCGCCACTGTGGTTGATGATGTCCAGCGTCTTGCGGTGGTCGCCGGAAAGCCCTTTTTCGTCGCGCATGAGCCGCGAGAAGCCGAGAATGGCGTTCAGGGGGGTGCGCAGCTCATGGCTCATAATGGAGAGGAAGACGCTTTTCGCCTTGTTGGCGGCTTCGGCCTGTTCTCTGGACCGGTGCACCTCCTCCTCCAAACGCACGCGCTCGGTGATGTCGTAGAAAACCATCACCACGCCAATGATCTGACCGGTGTTGTCGCGGATCGGAGCGGCGCTGTCGGCGATCTGATATTCCGTGCCGTCTCGGGAGATAAGCATCGTATGGCTTTCCATGCCGACCGCCTTCCCGCGTTCCAGCGCATGCCGCGCCGGATCCACGACCGGTTGAAGCGTCTGGGCGTTGACGAGGTGAAACACCTCGGGCAGTGGCCGACCCGCGGCTTCCGCCAGCAGCCAGCCGGTTAACCGCTCCGCGGCGGGGTTCATACGCGTCACCTGGCAGGCGGCATTGGTGGCGATCACCGCGTCCCCAATGGCATGCAGCGTCATGGCCAGGTTTTCCTCGCTTTCGCGTAGCGCCTCCGCCACCACGCTCCGTTCCTTGTAGAAAAGCAAGTTGTGCTGCCGCCATACCAACCACATCCCCCCGGCGCCGCCCAGGATCAGGACGACGATGAGCGCGGCGATTTCCCGCAGTCGATGCCGGAGCGGCGCGTAGACCTCCGCGATGTCGATGCGGGCGACAAGGAACCATGAAGAGCCTGGTATGCCGCGCGCATACCCAATCACCGGCGCGCCGCGGTAATCAAGTCCTTCCACAATCCCCTGTTTCCCAAGGGCGGCCTTCACCGCGAGCTGATCCGTATCTGCCAGGGGAATGCGCAACGTGAGCGCCGTGTCCTTCTGAAACTTGAGTTCATTTAAAAAGATGACGCCGTTACCGTCTTTTCGGACGAGCAGCGTCTCGGCCGTTCGGCTGGGAGTTGGCCACTGTTGGAGGTGGGGGAAGATAAACGTCGCGGGATCAATCCGTAGAATGACGACGCCCAGGCGGCGGGCACCGTCCTGCTCGTCGAGGATCGGAACCATGACCGCCAGATAGATCTTCTGGTCCTGTTCGTCGCGGTAGAAATCCTGAAACGCCACCTCGCCTCCCCGAAGGACGTCAGGGATGCTTTGCATGATCGCGGCGGAAAGCGGGGGAAGATCTGCTGAGACTGACATGCGGGTCACGCCTTGCGGATCAAGCAGGCGGACCTGGTCATATTGCCCGTGGACTTGCAGCGCGGTCAACCACGCGTGAAGCGTTTGCTGGCACTGCGCATCCTCCGGCTGTTCATGAAAGCGCCGCACCATGGCGGAAAACGCCGTATTCTTAAAGAGGATTTTCGCATATCCCAGCCGCTCCCGGCGCCATTCCGCAATCTCGCCCACCTTCAATTCGGAGGTGGCCAGAAGCTGGTGCTCCACCTGGACGCGGTACTGTCGCTCGTACCGCAGATAGTAGAGGTAGCCGATGGCGACGACCCCCACGGCCATGAAGGCGAACAGCAGGATCATCGCAAGTGAATAGAATCGTTCTTTCATTTGAATCTCAGTCTTCATCTCGTATCTCACAGCTCAGGGGGGGCCGCTTTCAACTTGACGGTCATGCGAATGCCAGGCGAGGTGGTGTTCTCGACGGACACCTCACCCCCGAACAGGGTGATGATCCGTTCCGCCACCGCCGTCGATAAGCCAAAATCTCCTTCTTGCGTGATGGCGTCGCCGATGGCGAGGGCGTCGAAGAACCTCGACAAAACATGAGGGGGAATTGTCTGCCCATCCGCCTCAATCACCAGATTCGTGACCCCATCAGAGGTGGAACCATTCATGCGCACGGAATTGCTTTTCGTGGAGAATTTCACGGCGGTCTTCACCAAATATTGCAAGGCTTTTGTCAGCAGCTGCTCCTCGCCGAAGACACCGCCAAGCTCCTTGGCCGCATGGTCAATGTGGATGTCCCGCAGCGCCGCCATGCCTTCCGTTTTTCCACGAATGTTCTCCAGAACCAAATCAAGCGAGCAGGTGCCGCGGGCGGATTGCTCGACACGCACTTCGATATAGGTCAGCAGAAGGGCGTCATCTATCAGGGACGTGATTCGTTGCCGCGACCTTTCGAAACAATCGCGGTAGGCCGCCAATTTGGGATGCAAGGACTCGAATTCATTAAACAGCAACTCGGTGAACCCGAACAGTCCGTTCAGCGGCGTGTGGAGCTCATGCGAGATGATTCTGAGGAAGTCGCTCTTCGCCTTGTCCAGGATCGCAAGGCGCGCGATGGCGTCCGCCAGTTGAGATGTTCGGAGCTCAACCAATTCCTCGAGGTGGAGGCGATGCTGGTCGAGTTCCCGCGACAGCTTGTCGCGGGCGTCCTCCGCTTCAAGGAGGCGGATGCCGACGTTGACGCGGCTGAGCAGCTCTTCCGGGTCAATAGGTTTTGCGTGAAAGTCGTACGCACCAAGGCTGAGAGCCTCGGCGACGTGGTTTTTCTCGCTATGCGAGGTGAGCAGAATCGTATAGAGCAGCTTCCCTTTTCTCTCAAGGAGTTTCCGGCAGATGTCCAAACCATCCATGCCAGGCATGAACCAGTCGAGGATGGCAAGACGCGGCGCGTCGGGGCAGGTCAGTTTCTCCCATGCGTCACTCCCGTTGATCGCCTCAACCGGCTCGTGCCCCCAGGCGGTCAAGTGCCGGTGGAGGATCGTCCGCATAAGCAAGTCATCATCTGCAATGAGTATTTTCATAGGAAGCTCAACATTATCTGTCGACAGTTATTCGCCCGTCTCCCCCGCTTCCCAATCCTCTCGGCCCGTGTCAAGGGTGATGACATTCCGCAAGTTCCGGGTTGGTGCGGTTGATGATCTCATGGGCGAGTGCGGCCGCCACCTGAACCCCGTGGCAGATCAACACGAACTTGCCCATTTTGATCGCCTCCTCGTACGTGAAGACATGCGTTTCCGGAATGCCTTGACTGTCGAGCGCCGCGCCCACCGCGCTCACTCCGCCCGCCAGAGCGGCTCCTTCCAGCGCGCTTATGATCCAGGCGACGAGAGGCCCGCCGACGAGGACCAAACCGATACCCGGCATGATGAGCACCGCCGAACCGGCCAGCAACCCCAGGGGGCTGGTCCAGAAATGCTCCATCTTGCCCCAGTATCCTGATTTTTCTCCAACGCTGTAGTAACCCGTGATATTCTCACCGTCATGATTGTCCTTGCCAATGATCGACAGATTCTTCATGTCGAATCCCGATTTGTGCAGCTCCTTCACGGCCAACTCCGCTTCATGATGCGTGTTGTAAACCGCGACCACGAAATAATCCTTGATAACGCCGCTCATGTTTCACCCTCTTGTTTTAGTTTACGCGCACAACGCTGTTCGTTGTTCCAAACACGTTTGGCGCGGAATCCGTCTCCGCGGGATCATTCCTCCATTGTCCGTCGACAACGAACTTGTACTGGTGCTCCCCCGGATACAGATCGACAAGCGCCTGGAAGCAGCCGTCCAACCGTGCCATGGCCGTGGGGATCCAGTTGTTAAAGTCACCGGCCAGATATACCGCCTCCGCATCCGAGTTGTGCAGCCATATGAAGTTCTGGGTCTTTTTCAATGTGTTTTTCTCTTTCGGTTCCATTTTTGTCTCCTTCATATCGTGTACTGCTATTTCACGGGTATGTGAATCCTCAGACGTCAACACCACCGCTGTCTGTTCAAGGAACAGGCGACTGAAGTACTCCTTGATCGCACGGATTGCTTTTGGGGCGTCTCGACCATTGGCGAACACAGTGAATTCCGCTCCCGCCCTAAGCCCAAGCATGATCACCCCTAGTAGACTCTTGGCATTCGCGTTCTCGCAGTTGTGTTCGAGCGTTACCTCCGAATCAAACTTTCGGGCGATTTTAACTAACATCGCCGCAGGTCGCATGTGCATGCCTGCCGCCGCGGCAAGCATCACCTGAATGCTGCAAGTAGCGAAAGCATTTTGCATGTGTTACCCCATTTTCCTTATTGCGTTTATATATTCCACCACGTGTCAATCCTGTCCTGGAATAAGACGGCTGCACCGTGGTTGACATGCACAGTGGACCCCGTTCGTGTCATTTTCCTCTTCAGCTGACCGTGAGCATCCTACAGCCGGCAAGAATGCATGCCGCGAGAACAGGCAGAAGCCACAGGATCCGGACGAACACAATTTTCCTCAACATAAAATCACCCTTTTATTTGTTACGCTATTTGGTTTTCCCAATGATGTAGCCCAGAAGGATGCCGACGAACGCGGCGCCACCGACGAAGGCCCACGGGTTCGCGCGAGCGCGCTCGTCGACCGTTCCGGCGATTTCTCCAGCGCGGGCGGCCGCCTCGATGGCGCGCTGCGTGGCGCAGCTCATAGCTTGAGCAATACTTCCCCTGCCTTCAATCAGTGCTCCATTCGAGCTGGCGTACGTGCCCTTGTTTCTCTCCGCCGCCTCAAGTACCTCCATTGCCTTTGAGAGTGTGGTTGCTTCCATTGTGCCCTCCTTCCTTTCGTGTTGCATGAGCATTTGCTGACAGGTGCGTGCGCACACGCCGTTCACGCGAAATGCCCATGCTCGTCACGTGATGAATACTACGTTTCAGTTATTTGACTGAGTTGCCGGAGACTTCCACGCTCTTGATGAAGAGAACAAACAGCGGGGCGATCCAGAAACTGCTACTACTGGACGTCAAATCGACAACGTTTTTGCCCCCCAGAGCTTTGCTTCTCGCCGTAACCATGTCGACCACAGAGGAGACGTTCACACTATCCTCTCCGATGACCATCTTGTCTGGCTTCTCCGTGCTGCCAGTCAGCAACGGGAAAGAAAGTAGATAGAGCCCCCACGTGTTTCCATTCACATGGGCTACGTCCGTATTGCCGGCGAGTGTGAGCTTCTGATCGTTGAGTTTCGTTGCGACCTGGACGCTTGAGCAGCCAGAGATGACAAAGACGGCGAGGGCACCCATCATAAGACCCATGAGCTTTTTCATTGAAGTTCTCCACTTTGTTTTCATTAATGTGATCTCGTTTTAAACACCAGCATCACCTGCGTTCCACCACTGACATCGCCACCTCCTTCCGCTGTGCTATTTCATTCGTTCAAACATCGCTGCCGCGCTACAGTGGCTCACCCCAATTAACTTAGGCGACCGTGCGGCCGTGGCTGCAACCACTCGCTCACGTTCGTGGCTCTGTTCTGACGCCGTGAACCGAGCCCCGACTGTTAGGGAGGGGGTTGCCGCATTGAATTTCCTTAGCCTCAACTTCTGCCTCAGTAACTGAAACCTCACTTCGTGGCGGGGTTGAATTTCAATTTGGCTGTGTTGACAAAGATGGGCATGGCGATCGCATAGTTCTCGGAAACGGTTTTGGTTGGATCGATCGATCTGGTCATGGCGGCCGACGTCTTGGAGTCTAAAATGCAGGTCCAGCTCCCGGCCGCCATGGAGGGAATATCTCCGCCTGAGTTCAGCATTGAGTATGAGCCCGTCAACCTGGACGACCAATACAGGACGGCGGTCTTGTCAGTTGGCTCAACGCCTCTGGCTGGGGTGCCGATGCCATACAGACTATAGATGCGCTGGTACTCATAGGTGGGGGTGGTCTGCACGTTGTAGCCTTGCCCAAAAGTGATGGTCTTTTTACCATAGCTGAGGTATGAACTGTACAGCACAAACCCTGGCAGCTCGGTTTGGAAGCCGCTGTCTTTGCTCTCCTGCTCAACCAACGTGATTCCGCCTGAGATTTTTGAATTGTAGTTCAACTTGCCATCGCCCAGCAAGGGGGCTATCAACCAGCATTTCGTAGGGGCCTTGTCTGGTTTAGCGGAGATGGTGTCATAGTACCAGCCTCGCTGGGTGACTTTGTAACACAGCCAATACGTCAATTGCGTGCCTTCCGCGGCACTGACACTGACTGCGAAAGCCGCAAGGGCGATCCCCATTACCAAGTGCTTTAGTTTCATTTCCCTCTTTCCCCTTTTTGTGATGTGCGGTTACTTTTTTGTTGTTACTCAGGCGCCAGGGTTCGGGGTTCAGGCTAAAAATCAGATTTCAGAGTCCGATTCCCTTTCATCTATTTTTTGCGATAGGAAAGGGGGCGAATGTCGCATGTGTTCTGATGTGTTTCCTTTATCCCGCCCACTCCCTTCCTGAGTAGCGCCACTCGGTCAGCTCATTTGGACTCGTTCTCAGAGGTGAGCTCGACTATCCGTTTGCTCAACTCCGCTGCTTGAGCACGCAATTTTTTAAGAGTGGTTTCGGCTTTCGTTGCGTCGCTGGCTTGTTCGTCGTTCCGCGAAAGCGTATCTATTTCCTTGTTGATCGCTACTATTTCTTGCTTCATCTTTGCGATGACCTCAGCCTTGTGCTTGAACGCAAGCTCTTTCGCGTCCTGCGCCTCGCCAATGAACTCCTTTACGGCTTCCGTGACTGCTTCCTTTTTTTCCTCCTGTTTTTCGGTTTTTTGATCGCATCGCGCCGTGTATCCAGCCGCGAAAGCGGCGAGGACGAGCAGCGCGACGAGTAAGGATTTTTGTTTCATACGTATGCCTGCCATCTCGTTTACATTGTTTATAACTAAAGAGTGGTACCCCCACTAAATGATATACCCCTTGAACAGGTCAATTGTTATGAGCCGCAACCTACTTGGGCATGGGGTGTAGACCTGCCGTAGTATTGCTCCTTTGCATTGCACCTGAAAACTCAGCCTTAATTACGGTCAACTGCCATTCTTGTGTTCACTATTTCTATCATTCAGAGCCTTGCGGATTTTCACCGCCAGTTCTTCTTCGGTGAATGATTTTTGAAGGAAATGGATGCCTTCCTCGAGGAATCCTTTATGCGCGATGATGTCGGCCGTGTAGCCTGACATGAAGAGGCATTTGATGCCGGGGCGCAAGTCGCTGATCCGCTTTTGCATATCGCGCCCGTTCATCTCCGGCATAATCACGTCGGTTATTAGAAGATGGATATCTCCCACGTATTCATCGGCCAGCTTGATCGCCTGGAGCGGACTGTTGGAGCAGAGCACGGTATACCCCAAACCTTCGATCTGCGTTTTCGCAAGCTGCAGCAACGCTTTTTCGTCTTCGACCAGCAGGACCGTTTCAGTCCCTCTCATTATTTCGGTCTTTGTCGATTTTTCACTATTTCCCACAGTCTCCTGAACATGCCGGGGCAGGAATATTTTGGTTGTTGTCCCCTTTCCAGGCTCGCTATACACATTGATCAAACCGTCGTTCTGTTTCACGATGCCGAAGACCGTCGCCAGTCCAAGGCCAGTCCCCTCTCCGGTTTTCTTGGTGGTGAAAAAAGGTTCGAAGATGTGCTCGCATGTTTCTTTGTCCATGCCGCAACCGGTGTCGCTGACCGTCAGCACGATATATTCCCCTACTACGAAATCTTGATGGATCTGACAGTACGCCTCATCAATTTCCGCCTTGGCGGTCTCAATTATCACCGTGCCGACACCGCTGATCGCGTCGCGGGAGTTGACAAGCAGATTGGTCAGAATCTGATCAAGTTGTGACGTATCCATTTTGATTGGCCATAGATTGGCGGCGGGTTTCCATAGCAGTTCGATATCCTCGCCAATAAGCCTGCGGAGCATCTTGAGTATGCCCTCAATAGCGTCATTGATGTTCAGCACTTTCGGAGAAATGACCTGCCTGCGGGCGAATGCGAGAAGCTGGCGGACGATATCCGCGGAGCGCTGTCCCGCCATGTTGATTTCCTGAATACTCGCATAGGCCGGAGTGGATGGGGGAATCTCCTTCAGCAGTATGTGTGAATACCCATTGATGACCGTCAGGAAATTGTTGAAGTCGTGCGCCACACCGCCCGCCAACCGCCCGATGGACTCCAACTTCTGCGACTGACGAAGCTGCGACTCCAATTTCTTGCGGCCGGTGATGTCGCGGATGTTGCACTGAATTACCTTGTTGTTGCCCACGAGATAGACGTTACTGACAAACTCCACATCCTTGCGCCGCCCATCGGCCGCTTCCAGCGGCAGGTCTTCATAGCGGACGTACTCTTCCCGCTGCAATTCCAGAAATTTGTCATGGCTGGGAATGATGTCCCTCAAAAATCCCAATTCCCATATCTTCTTTTCATTCAACTGCGCTTTCGAGTACCCCAGCATCTCGAGTAGAAATGGATTCGCATCCACGATCATCCCTGTTTTCGCATCCAGAATCAAAATCCCGTCCTTCGCCGTCTCAAAGAGCCGACGATACCGCGTTTCAGAGGCGATCATCTTTTCCTCATCCGCCGCTTGTTGGACGAATTGAGCGACGGAATTGCTGAAGGCGTCGAGCATGGTGTCTTCGGCAGGCAGTATCGGATGTTTCGCGAAGAGGGCGAGAACACCCAGCACGTCTCCGTTGGGAAGGGCGCGCTTGTACCCCGCAAACGACAACTACCACAGCCCGTTAGCCCACCGGCGGACGCGCCTTCCCTGATCATGCGGCGC
>CAYTFM010000140.1:0-4801 GCA_964436735.1 uncultured Victivallales bacterium
TCTACCAGGCCATCTTCATGGCGAACGCCGGCGGGGCCTGGGACAACGCCAAGAAAATCGTCGAGGTTGACCTGCGTCAGAAGGGCACCGAGCTGCACGCCGCCAGCGTCATTGGCGACACCGTCGGCGACCCCTTCAAAGACACCTCCTCAGTGGCGATGAACCCCGTGATCAAGTTCACCACTTTGTTCGGCCTGCTCGCCGTCGAAATCGCCGTGAACATGAAAAACGCCACACAGAACTACACCATCGGCGCGATACTCTTTGTCATTGCGCTGATCTTCGTGTATCGTTCATTCTACGGCATGAGAATCCCCGAGGAGAAGTAAACCGCAAGACAGAAACGCCAAAACCGTCCCATGGCTGACATGGGACGAAAACTAAATGGTGCCGGAACATGAAGAAAGCGATCAAGAAAATCTCGAATGTGATGGGACATCCCCAGGATCACATCCGTCATCACATCACCCAGCCAGACGATAGTGACATCTCCTTCTACAAGAACTCTGTTCACAAGGTGGAAGACGCCATCATCGCCATGGCCCGTGATCATCTTCATCGCTTCCTGCTGCTCTTCTCCGAGCGTCAAAGCGGAATCATCACCCGCTTTACCGGAGAGCAGATCGGCGATTCCGGCATTCACGCCCGACTCTGCCCGCTCGACGCCACGAACGCCGCCGTCCTCCGGGAACTCTTCCCCTGGGCCGCTCCGGTATCACTGAAAAAGTGCAAAACCACGATCGGCTGCGGTGACCGTCTGGGGCTTGCCTCGGCGGGGCATATCGCCGCCATCAAGGAGTACGAAAACGTCAAACCGGTGCTTGCCCAGCAATCGATGAGGGAGCTTACTCTCACGAAGCGCACCTATCGTCAAGTCGTCGACGACACCGTGTTTCAAGTCTTTCAAAGCGGATATGAAGGCGGCTATGGGGCCGATGGCGACCACTTGAAAAACATCGCCGACATTGATCAGGCTCTTGAGTGCGGCATGCCGATGATCACCCTCGACCTTTCCGAAGTGATGCGCGCCGACGCCGCCACTTGGAGCAAGGAAGCCATCGAGAAAGAGTACGCCGCGTTGCCGCAGGCTGAGCGGAAGCGTCTGACCGCCACCTACGTGGGGAAAGAATTCTCTCTCGGGAAGGGGGCATCGCTCAAGTTTGACAAACCCACGCTGATGCGTTGCGCCGTCATGTATTTCAAGGCGATGGACTTCGCCGCCGAGGTGAACGACTTTCTTGAGCAAAAGCGCGGCTCCGAATACGACCTTGAGGTGTCCATTGATGAGACGACGGCGCCGACCCTCCCGGAGGATCACGTCTTCATCATCAATGAGCTCATTCACCGCAAGGTCAAGCCCGCCTCGATCGCTCCGCGTTTTATCGGCGAATTTCAGAAAGGCATTGACTACATCGGCGCCACCGAGCAGTTCGCCGAGCAATTCTCCATCTACTGCGCTATCGCCGCCACCTATGGCGGGTACAAGATCTCCGTGCATTCCGGCAGTGACAAATTTGCCGTTTTCCCCTCCGTCGGTGCACTGACCAAGGGACGTTTCCATTTGAAGACGGCTGGGACCAGTTGGCTGGAGTCGCTCCGCATGCTGACCGCGGAGGAGCCTGTGCTCTTCAAGGTCATCTACAAGCGGGCCATCATGGGATTCAACGAAGCCACGAAGCTGTATCACATCAAATCGAACCTCGCCCAGATGCCCGATATCGACAAAGTCTACGAGGACGACTATCCGAAACTGCTCAAGCGCGACGAGACTCGCCAACTTCTGCACATCACCTATGGCGCGATCCTAAACGATCCATCCATACGCCCCATGTTCTTCGCAGCCCTGCATAAGCATGAGGAGTACTACCACGAGTTGGTGAAGAAGCATTTCGAGAAGCATCTCACGGAGTTGAAGCTTCACAAGAAATAGTCTCGCCTGGGGAATGCAAGGTCGCCAGGTTTCAGGTGTCAGGGAGCGGCAAAGTTCATTTCCTGAAACCTGAGCACCGAACACTGAAGCCACGCTGCGGCGAAGGTGCCTGCCTTGTCAGACTCCCACGGTCTCGTCGGGCTCGATCACCTGTAGAGACTTCCATTTTCCCCAGACGAACCGCAGATAGAAGGCGAGGGCGAGCAACATGACGAATCCTGTTGCGGCGCACCACTCCGCATGAAGTCCCATCTTGAAGGCGTCGAGGATGGCGAGCACGCAGACGAATACGGAATACATGGCGAGATTGAGTCCTAACATGAACTGCGTGTCCCCCGCCCCCTGCAGCACGCTTGAGAAGATGATGTTGAAGGCGTCGAGAAGACAATAGACGGCGACGTAGCGCAGCAAAACGACCACCATGGCACCCAGCGAGCCAGCGGCAAGGGCATCCCCGCTTTTCAAAAATGTGAGGACCCCTTTAGGTCCATCAGTAAACAACCCCACCAAAAGCTCAGGGCACAGGACGAACAGGAGAGCTCCCGCCATCATCCACGTCTGCGCCACCGCAAGTCCGCGCCACGCCACCTTGACCGAGAGGTCCGGTCGTTTCATCCCTTGCGCCTGCCCCACAAGCGTACTCACCGCGATGCCGATGCCGATCATTGGCATGAAGGCCAGGAGGTTGATCCGCCAGGCAATGTTTGTGGCTGCCAATTCGCGTTCGCCAATTCGTCCGATGAACACGATAAACAACGTCCAGCCAAGCATTTCAATAAAAAAACGCACCCCGTTGGGGAAGCCGAAGCGCAGCAGGCGACCGAACAGTTCGGCGTCGAGTTGGCGTCCGCTCCACGTCATGAACCCTCGTCGGTTGTTTCGTTGGAGGAACATGATGACAAGGGAGAGGGTGACAACCGTCTGGGCGATGCCGCTCGCAAGGGCTGCGCCTGCCACGCCAAGCTCCGGCACGGGGCCATAGCCGAAGATCAGCAACCAGGCGAGAAGCGCATTGAGAATCTGGCCGCCGATCTGCGCCACCATCAGTGAGCGGACTTTGCCAAGTCCTGTGAAAAAACCCGCTACCGCGCTGCCGATGATCGAGAATGGCGCGAACCAGCAGCAGATCTTGAAGAAATCCTCCTCGAGCGGGCGTAACCTCGGTTCGTGTCCCGCCCATGCGAATATTCCAGGGGCCGTGAACGAGATGGCGATCACCACTGCGCTCGCTATGAGCGAAAAGTAAATTCCCTGCCAAACAGCGGCCCCAACTCGTTCTTGTCGCCCTGCGCCCTTATACTGCGCCACAAACGTCGATGTGTAGCCCGCCGCCCCGAGAAAAAGGCTTTGCAGGGTGAATGCCATCATGCCGGCGGGGCCGATGGCGGCGATCGCATCCTCTGAGTAGTTCGCCAGGAAAAGGCCGTCCAGCACCTGCATCAAGGTGTGTCCAGTCGTCGACAGCGTCAGGGGAACCGCAAGCATCAGGATCGAGCGGATTGACGAGGGGTCACCATAGGCATGCGGCGCGGCGGGAATGGCGATCAGTGGGGCCTCCTCGGGTGGAGGCGACACGATCGCGGAGGGGGCGACTGGATCGTTTTGATTCTCCCGCATATAAGGCCACTTTGCGCAGGATTGTTGCAATATTTTCTGTATGAAGATATTATACTATTCCACTTCATCTAATTCACATCCTGTTTTCACGGTTTGAAGACTTTGATGGGTAAACTTCTCAAAGCCGATTTGCACCTTCACACGAGCGACGCTCCGATGGATGCCGTCGGACACTCTCCTCGTTGTCTGATCGACCACGTCGCTGCGCTGGGGTTCGAGGTCATTTCCATGACCGAGCATGAGCATTTCGGCTTCAATCCCGAGATAGCCGCGTATGCGGAGTCGAAGGGAGTTCTGCTCATTCCCGGAGTCGAGGCGAAGATCGAGGAGAAGCATGTGGTGATCCTGAACGCCACGGAGGAGGCCGCAAAGATGAAGACGCTTGAGGAACTACGCGTCTACCGCGAATCCCATCCCAACTCGTTCATTCTGGCTGTCCATCCCTTCTATCCTGGCAAAAAGTGCCTCGGCGACGAATTGGAACATAACATCGACCTGTTCGATGGCGTCGAGTATTGCCACTACTATTCTCCGTGGCTCAACGGACCGAACAGGAGGGCGGCGGAGGTGGCGGCGCGGCATGGCAAACCTCTCGTCGGCACCTCTGACGCGCATCTGCTCATTCAGATTGGCAGGACCTACACGCTGGTGGATGCCGAGAAAACCGCCGACGGGGTCATCGAGGCGATGAAGCAAGGTAAATCCCACCTCGTTACCAGTCCGTTCCCGCTTCTTATGTGCGTCTGGATTATCGCTCAGATGACAATCGCTAATATTATTCATGCGAAAAACGCGAAGCCCGCCTAATAAACCTCGCACTGCCGCGTCTAACCTCTATGAAGGGCAAACAAATGAAAGTCATACCGGCCGGATGACAGAACTTGAGAACATTGTGGCGGAGCGCCAGGGACCGCTCCTTGGATATGCCTCGCGCCTCATCCGTGACCGGGAGAAGGCGCGCGACGCCGTCCAGGAGGCCTTCATCTCCCTCGTGGAGAAATGGAACGACGGTTCCGCCAAGGATATCGAGGACATCGGCGCCTGGCTCTACAAGGTCGTGCGGAACAACTGTCTGAGCATGGCGCGGTTGAAAGCCAGTAAGAACGCGGAGCTTGCGCCGGAGGACGCCGAGATGGTGAAGGACGAATCACCCACGCCTGATGGGAGGGTCATGATGAACGATGATTTGCGTATGATAAAACTGTTGATCGACCGCCTTCAGCCGCGGGATCGGGAGATCCTTTCCCTGAAGAT
>CAYTFM010000140.1:4811-7136 GCA_964436735.1 uncultured Victivallales bacterium
AAGATCGAGCACAATAAGTCGTATAAGGAAATTGCTGGCATCATGGGGCTGACGACCGGGAACGTGGGGTTCATCCTCCATGAGGCTATGAAAAAGATCGCCGACGGCTACCGAAAGGAGGCGATGACATGAGTGACGAAAAATATCTGAAGATGTTAACTGACCGCCTCGCCGGCGAACTGCCGCCCGAAGCCGATGCCGAGCTTGACGCCGCTCTCGCGAATGATTCCTCTCTTGCCAAAGAGTTTGAGGATATGAAAGCCATTTGGGGCAAGATCGGTTCAGCACTGTCTGCGGAAACTGCCACCAGCACAGCCAACAAGGAGTTTTCCCTCAGCTTCGACGAGATCAAACGCAAAGCCGAATACCGTATGGCTGAAAAACATAGCAAGAGGCAAAAAAGAATACGCTTCATCATCTACGAACTCGCCTGCGCCGCGTCGATTATCCTTGTGGCAGGAGTTGTTCTTTCCTTGTCTGTTCCCCGCTTCAGCATGGCGCGCAAGTTGGCTTTTGATATAAATTCCGAAAGCAATTGCATGTATGAAGTGAAAGGGGTTTCCAGCAAGACGGCATTGCCAACTGTGAGCACAACCGTCATGCGAGGGAAGAAGCAGAACGCTGATGGAAACGTGTTAGGGTTTGAGGAGAAGTCGGCTCCATTGAAGCCTGCTGAAGAAGTCGCCGCCGACCGTGATTTCACGGGTGTCGACGTGCAAACCGAGATGCCACGTAACAGCAGCGTTGAGCCATCGAAGGGCGGTGCTGCTGTCCTGCCGGGTCTCTACGGCAATCGCAGTGGCGGTAAGGCAAAAGAGAACGCCCTTGGGAAGTTCGGTGGTGGTGGGGGCGGAGGGGTTGGTGGCGTATCCAAAGACGCTCTCGACGAGGAACGTAGGCAGGTCGTCATGAATCAACCACAGACATCCGAAGCGGACAAGCGGCTCGATACAGTGGTTGCGGCTGCGCGGAGCTCGCAAACCGTGGCTGGCGCCACCGCTCCGCCCGCAGCTCCGGCGTTGCCTCCTCCAGCCGCAGAGCCACAGCACAAGCACCATGAGGTGAAACGGGATGTCGCGAAGAAATCAGCCGCCGAACCCATCGCCAAAATGGAGCGGAAAAGCGTAGCCCCCGAAGTGGTGGTCGCCAACGAAAAAGAGGTTGTTCTTGGAAAGGCCAAGGCGGCGGACGAGGGGCTTTTTGCGGCAACTGCGTCGACAAGCGCGGCGGCAAAGCCTGCGGACAGCAAGGGCAAGGCTCCCAGTGAGCAACTGAAGAAAATTGAGGAGGCGAAACCACAAGCACTCGCCAAGGCGGACGCTGTTCCCGAAGCGAAACTTCGGGATACGAACGGCGCAGCGAAAGACGGCAAAGCCGCAATGGGCGAAAAACGGAAATACCATGTCAATCTCAAACTGTGGGATTTGACGACTATGGCTGATGTCAAGGTTTTTCTGACCCGTGCCATGGGACCATCCGCTGACGAGGTGGGTATCGTCGTCGACAAGGAGGCGGGAACGATCGAGCTGCAAGCCGCTCCGGAGGTCTTGCGCAACGCCGAGGAGCTCTTCAACAATCTCAATAAAAATGAGGAAGCGCGGCGGAACAAGGACAAAGGACTGCCTTTCCTGAAGACCAAGGACAAGCCGTTCTCAACATTCTCGATCGATGTCGATACGGCATCGTATACGGCCGCCCGCAAGGCTATGCTCGAAGGGCGGCGTCCGTCCCCCGAGTCGGTTCGTCCCGAGGAGTTCGTCAACTACTTTGACTACCGCTACCCGATGCCGCCGCCAAGTGCGCTGTTCGCCGCATATCTTGAGGCCGTGCCGTCGGCCTACCGTCCGCAGAACTATACGCTGATGGTCGGCATCCAGGCGAAGCGGCTTGGCGAGGAGCCGGACAAGCCGTCGTCGCTGACGTTCCTGCTCGACGCCAGCGGTTCGATGGCGGCGCGCGACCGCCTTGGCCTCATCAAGCGGGCCTTTCCGATGCTCTTAGACACGCTTCGCCCTCAGGACAGGGTAACGCTTATTGCCTGCGATACCGCGCCGCGAGTGCTCCTATGCAACCAGCCCGTCTCCCACAAGGAACAGATTCTGTCAATCGTTGAAGGCATTGTCCCGGATGGCGAGACAAATCTCGAAACCGCCCTCGCGCTTGCGTATAAAACCGCCTCCGTGAACCTGATTCCCCGTGGCTCCAACCGAGTTGTTCTGATCACCGACGGCATCGTCTCGCATGGTTCGAAGGACGCCGAGAAGATCCTCGCCCGCGTGGCCGACGCGCGGCGTCTCGGCGTTCGCAACACCGTCATCGGCGTGG
>CAYTFM010000140.1:7146-22663 GCA_964436735.1 uncultured Victivallales bacterium
AGCGCATTGGCCGAGAAGGGCGATGGCGTCTATCTGTTCGTCGATTCCGAGGACGAGGCGAGAAAGGTGTTCGCCGAGCAGTTCGCCGCCACCTTCAGGGAGATTGCCTCGGACATGAAAATCCAAGTGGAGTTCAATCCCGACCTCGTCGCCGAGTACCGGCAGGTGGGCTACGAAAGCCGCCAGCTCAGCAAGGCTGACTTTCGCAATGACAAGATCGACGCTGGCGAGATCGGCGCCGGGCAGGAGGTCACCGCCCTCTATGAGCTGAAATGCGATGTCCGTCCGTCCACTGGCAACATCGCCACAGTCCGCATCCGCTACAAACGCGCGGACACGCTTGAGATCGAGGAGAAAGAGTTCTACTTCGACGCCTCGGATATGAAAAAATCCTATGATCAAGCGACCGCCGCTTTCAAACTTGCCACATCCGTCGCGGAGTTCGCCGAGACCCTGCGCCATCCTGAAACGCCGGGCATCGCCACGCCAGCGAGGATCTCCGAGGAGTTCGGGCAGCTTGCCCTCGGCGTCTACGCCAACGACAAAAGAGTCGCCGAATTGCCTGCGCTTGCACGGGCTGCGAAGTGAGAGCGAATAGAGATTGAGAAAGCCCTTCAGGCTTCGGATTTGATAGCATTCATACCATGGGCTATGCCCATGGCTAAGATGACGCCGGCCCTTTGGGCCTTCAGGATTGAAGAGAAAAGGTGATCGTCAAGCCGATTCCCTGTGGGTTGTGGTACGATGCAAGGTGTTTAGCGAAGAATTGGATGAGTTCTCTGTTCCAGTGGCGGCTTCAACGTAGCCCTGGGCAGCGCTGGTTTATGAAGACGAGAGCAAAGAGTTTGCAATGTCTTCCGCCCCGAAGCGGGCGGCTTCAACTTAGCCCTGGGCAGCGCCCAGGGTGAAAAGAGTAAAAGAAAAAGAGCCCTGAAAGGGGTCTTCAACTCAAGAGGCGTGAAATGCCGCAATCATTTTGTCAGATTTACGTCCACATGATTTTCTCGACGAAAAACCGTGTACGATGGATTGATGATTCAATACGTGATCGTACACACGCATATTTGGCGACTTTGGCGCGCGACTGTGATTGCCCATATGTTTTGGTTGGTGGAGTCGAAGATCACGCGCATATCCTCGCGAACATAGGAAAAAGCGAACACCCTGTGAAGATTCTCGCCAAGATTAAGCAGGAGAGCTCTAAGTTTCTCAAGACACTTGGAAATGAATACCGTGATTTTCATTGGCAAAACGGATATGGAATGTTTTCTGTGGGGCCTTCACATATCCGTGATGTTGAAGAGTATATCAAGCGACAGGTTGAACATCACAAGAAGAAATCTTTTCAGGAAGAATATCTCGATTTTTTGAAGAAGTACGGTGTGGATTTTAACGAAAAATACGTGTGGGATTGAAGAAGCCCTTCAGGCTTCAGAGTTGATAACATTCATACCATGGGCTATGCCCATGGCTAAGATGACGCCGGCCCTTTGGGCCTTCAGTCGCTGAAGAGAAAAGGTGGTCTTCTGGGTGCGATGCAAAGAGTTTGGCGAAGAATTAGATGAGTCCTCCGCCCCGAAGCGGGCGGATTCACCTTAGCCCCGGGCAACGCCCATGGTGAATGGGGAAAGAACAACATGAGCCCTGACGGGGGTCTTTAATGATCAATCTACGGAGGTATGTATGAGGTTATTCCCACATGTTTTGTCCGCCCTGATTGGTCTTCTCATATTCGCCGCGCCAGTGGCGAATGCGTGGTGGATCTTCGGCGGGGGGCTTCCGCAGGGGAGCGAGCCACGGGTCGACACGATGAAGATCACCGGCGAATTGGACGGCGACACCTCCGATTTCAAGGTGGCGTTCGATGCGCAAGTCCCCTGCGACGACACCGACCTGCCGATCGTCTCCGGCCAGCTTTGCGAGAAGGAGACCACGGTCGAAGGGCCCAAGACTGGTCTTGTTTACAAAAATGGGTGGTACCTCCTCCGCTGTTCGAGCCGCGGCGACTACGCCGTCTCATTCGCGTTTTCCTCGCGCGTCGCCAAAGACGCCGCCGGCTGGCGCGCCACGCGGTTTCAATTGCGTCCGGCGATCGCCCGCGCCATCGAGGTGAAGGTGAGAAACAAGGACACGAAGGTGGAAATCCCCAGCGCGCTGCGGCTTGTGAAGACCGATAATCCCGACGGACAAAGCGCCACGTACACCGCGTTCCTCAAGCCAGGAGGTGGCGAGATCGAAATCAAGTGGCGGGTGAGCGTCGAGGAGATCAAGGCCGACCTGGTGGCTAGCGCGAAGGCGAATGTGGTCGCCAAGATACTGCCGGGCGCGGTTCGCCTCGACTATGTGCTCGACTACAGCGTGATTCAAGGCAAGCTCACGCATTTTGAATTCGAGATTCCCGATGGTCTTGGCATACTCAACGTCGAGGGCGACTGCGTGCGTGAGTGGCGGGTTGAGAAGGATGGCGCCACGGGTGTTCTCAAGGTCGACCTCAGCAGGGAATACGAAAAAGACTACCGGGCCATTGTGAAAGCCGAGAAGGTGCTTTCCGGTTTCCCATGCGCGTTCGATGTTCCTAAGCTCGTTCCCTTGAACATGCTGCGTTACGAAGGTTTCCTCGCGTTCGGCACCGATCACGCCATCAAGCTGATCATGGACAAGACCTCCGGCCTTGAGCAGATCGACAACACGGCGTTTCCCCGCATCGTCTTGGACGATGGGAAAAATCTCATGCAGGCCCCATCGAGAAGTGCCTTCTCGTACCATTTCACCGACGGGAAATACACGATGACGGTCAATGCCGACAATATCGTTCCGAATTTCTCGGCGGACATAAACTATCTATTGGGTTTTAAAGACGAGGACATGAGCCTTCGGATGATCGCTACGCTGGACATCAAGGACGCTCCGCTCAAGGAGCTGCTAATTCGATACGACGATGCCCTCACCGTGACCAGAGTCGAAGGTCAGATGGTTGTTCCGGACGATTACCAGCTCTTTGAGAAGGAGGGAGCCAAGAGGCTGCGCATTCCGCTCAACCCCGACACCATGGGACAGACCACTGTCCAGGTGAATTTTGAGAAGCGGCTCGCCGGGGCCGCTTCGACCGGCATACCCAAAATACAGATCCAAAACGTGAAGGGAGTTCGTGGCAACCTCCTGCTCTCCGCGGGGAAGGGGCTCAGTCTTGAAGCCTCGAACCTCACGGAACTCCGTGAGCTTCCTCTGGCGTCGGCGCCGGTGAGGGAGCCAGGTCTGCAACTCGCCTACCGCTTTAAAACCCAGGACTTCGGCGGAACCGTCTCCGTCAAGCGCGAAAAAGCTGTCATCATCTCGGAGGCGTTCCATATCTACTCGATCGGCGACGAGGCCGTGTATGGCAGCACCGTGTTCACTTACAACATCTTCGGCGCGCCGGTGGACGCCATCCGAGTCTCGGTCGATCCCGCCGCCCGCAATGTCGAGTTTGCCGGCCGCGGCATCGAGGATTGGAAGAAGCTCGAAGGCGACGTGTGGAAGGTCAGTCTCAAGGAGAAGATCATGGGGGATTACACGCTTTTGGTCACCTACGAGCACGCCTTGAAACAAACCGACAACGAGATGGTTTTTGGGAATGTCAACACCGCAGGCTGCGACAATGAGAACGGCTACATCGCGGTGTCGAGCTTCAGGAATCTCAACATCGCCCCGCTGGAGAGCTCTCCGCTGGTCGTGTCCGTCGACCCGAACGAGTTGCCCGCTGACTATCGAGGGCTTGTAAGGGCTCCGATCTTGAAGGTGTTCCGCTTTTCCAAGTCGCCGCATGTGGTCAAAATGGGCATCGTTCCGTTCCAGGCGCATGCGCTTCTCGGAATCGTGGTGGACCATTCCGAACTGACGACACGGATCGACAGGAACGGCGAGGCCGTGACAACGGTGGAACTGCGCATCAAGAACACCTCATCGCAGTATCTTCCATTCAAATTGCCCACCGCCGCGGAACTGTGGAGCGTGCGGATCGACGCCAAGAACGAGCGCGTCTCGGTCTCAGACGGCGCGCTGTTGATTCCCCTCCCAAGGCATAAAGACGTGAATCAGCCAATCGCCATCTCAGTCGTTTACGCTCAGAAGTACGGCCCACTCGGCTCCGGGGCACAGCTTGCGCTGGCAGCGCCCGGCATCGACATCGTCAGCCTCTTTCGGCGCTGGCTTGTGAGTCTTCCCAATGATTACGATATCGTTGGGTATGAGGGGAATCTGAGCATCTCGAACGAGCCCGAATCAGGTGGACTGTCGTGGCTTTTGAAGCGGACCGCCGCCTGGTATGGCGGTGCGGCGGGAGGGGTCGGCGTCGTAGGTTGGATCCTCACGACGCTCGCCGGAGTCATTCTGGTGATCAGTTACGCGCGAAGAAAAATGCGGGTGCTTACCACCATCATCGCCGTCTTTATGCTTCTCCTGGGCTCCGCTGCGATTCTCGACTTTGTCGGCAAAGGTGTGCTTTACAAGATCAACACCATCAAGCCGTTTCCTGTCAATCATGTGGAATTCACCCGCAACTTCAACCTGCCGGGCGACACCCTGTCAGTAAAACTTGAGGTAGTCAGCATGAAAGGTGTTTCGTTGGTGCGTTTTCGCGACACGTGGAGTCTGCTCTTAGGCGCCGTTGCGTGTCTCTCCCTCTCCTTAGTTTTGAGAAGACAGTCGTTCGCCGCGCCGCTGTTGCTGGCGGGGGGGCTGACATTCGCTTTAGCGGCGGGGTCGCACTGGATCTTCGTAGGGGCTTGTGCCTCCCTTGTGATCGCGCTGCTATTCCCGGTTCTCGTCTCGGCCGGACTATGGGCATGGCTCTTCAGGCGTCTCAAGGCCGCGCCCGCCGCAGTGGCTATCGCCGTGGTTTTCCTGTTCACCGTCCCGCGCGCTGTCGGAGACGAGCCTGTACCGCCTATCGGGAAACCGGCCGAGATCATCATCACGGATGCCTTCTTCGACGTCAACGGCACGGACAAGGGGGTTGAAGTGGCGGCGAAATTAACCGTCAAGACCGAAGGCCCTACCGAGTTCGTCCTTATTCCCGCCCCCGCTGTCCTCACGGGTGACCTCCCCAAGGACATTGACGAGTACGAGATCGTGAGGCGGGGTGACGACTTCATCGTCATCATCAAACACGAGGGTGAGTACACGATTCCCGCGGCGTTTCTCGTACCGCTTTCGGAGGAAAACGGGAGCTACACGTTCAGTCTCCAGATGCCGGAGAGTCTCAAAAATATGGTGAATGCGTCGTTCAGCAAGAACAATGTGGAGTTCGCCTGTTCCGACGCTGTCGCATTCAAGGATGCGAGCCAGCCGGACAAGGCGCAGGCCACCGCCGTGTTTGCGCCGGGTGCCTTGGCGCGTTTCACCGTCAGGCCGAAGCTCCGTGACGTGGAGAAGGAGAAGGCGGCCTTTTTCGCCAAGATCGAGGCGCAGGTGACGCTGATGCCGGGATTCGCCAAAATACGCAACGTCATCGACGTGCGGATCGCCCGCGGCGAGGAGTCGAAGTTCCACATCGAGATTCCGAGGAATGCGAGCGTGACTGAGGTGGCGGTGCCCGATCTTGGTGGATGGCGGATGGATCCGGCGACTGGCGTGCTTGAAGTGCTATTGACGAAACCGCACCACGATGATTTGAGGATCACGGTGTCGACGCAGATACCCAGCCTCGAGCTTCCGTACGAGGTCTCGGTATCGCCGCTGGTGGTTGTCGGCGCCGACCGTCAGTATGGGATCATCACGCTGGCGTCTGATCAGAGGGTGCAGTTCGAGGTCGATCGCGCCGATGGTGTGACTCCCGTCAACACGGCCGACTTCACGAATGCCGTCCAGCTTGGGCAGGCCTCGCCGAAGAAAGCCTATCGTCATGAGGCGGGCAAGGCCGCCGTCACGGTCAAAGCGGTCGCCGTCAACCCCGAGATCCGCGTCAAGGAGAATGCGGAGGTGGTCTTCGAGGAGGACCGCGTGTCGATGGTCTCCTCGCTTGAAGTGGACATCTCCAAGGCCGGGATCTTCACGCTCGAGATCGATCTGCCCGACGGCTTCGACATCGACAGGGTGGAAGGCAAAGGAATCCAACATTGGGACGAGACCGCGGTGAATGGCAAGGGACGGCTTCTCGTGCATTTTTCGCAGCGGGCTTTAGGGGCCAAGAATCTCCAGATAGCTTTGAGCAGGATGGAGAAGGAGCGGAGGAAGACGGTGGTCATCCCGAAGTTGAAAGTGGTGAACTCCGAACGGCTCACCGGCACGCTCAAGGTGGTGGTGGAGCGCGGGGCGAAGATGGACGTTGTCAAACGGCAGGGACTTGAGGTGGCGCAGACGGCTCCGGCCAAGTCGCGAAACGCCGCGTCGCGTGACTATGCGTTCCTGATCGTTCGCCCGGATTGGCTGTTGGAGGCTTCGTTTGATGCCGCCGCCCCGTGGATACAGACCGAGTTCCTGCAGACCGCCAAAGTCTCCAGCGGCATCGTGGCGTACGAGACTAGTATCAAATACGGGATAGAGAACGCCGGCGTCAAAATCCTCCGTCTGCGCTTCCCGGCGGGAATCGAGGATCCCGACATCAGCGGCCGCGACATCGTGGGCATCAAGAATCCCGAGCCGGACGTCTGGGAGGTTGAGCTTGCGAGGAAGTTCGAGACGTCGTACCAGTTGCGTGTCCGCCACCGTCAGACTTGGAAGCAGGACGAGGGGGTGGTCGTGCGCCCGATCGTCGCCGATGGCGTCGAACTGCAGAAGGGCTATGTGGCGGTGTTCGCCGAGGATCGGCTCCAGATCGACCTGCGCGGCACAACGGGCGGCGTGACAGACTTCAATCCCCGCAAGATTCCGGCGTCGTTCGGCAATGACGCGCTTGCCAACGCCGTGCTCTGCTTCCGCTCCTATGCGGCGGACTACTCGCTCACGCTCGCTGTCAAGAGTCACGAGACGGCGAGGCAGCTTCCCGCCCAGGTGGACAAAGTCGACATCGTCACTGTCGTCTCGCCGGAGGGACGTGCGATAACCAGCGTCAAGATCGCGCTGGTGAGCGGCTCCGAGCGGTTTTTGAGCCTCAAACTTCCCAAGGAGAGCACATTGTGGTCGATCTTCGTGGACGACCAGTATGTCGACACGGCGATGAGCGAAGGTGCGGTGCTGATCCCGCTCAAACAGGAGGTCATGTCCGGCAAGGCTCAACTGGTCGAGGTGGTATACTCGGGACTGCCCTCCACGGACGAAACGCTCTCGAGCGCCCTGCGGCAGACGTTCGACGGCCCCCGCTTCGAGCTTCCACTGCGAAACATCGCCTGGATCCTGTATCTTCCCAAGAATCTCGTATACAAAGATTTCGGCGGGACGCTCGACCATGTGAGCAGGATGGACTCGTTCCTCCAGTCGGGCCCCTTCTCAAGCAGCGTCAGCGACTACGACAAGATCAATGACACGTTAAGCAAGGAGAATTTCGTCAAAGCGAAAAGCCTCTTCAGCGAAGGGAAGAAGAAACTCGCCCAAGGCATGAACAAGGAGGCGTGGGAAGCGATGGAGAACGCCCAGTCGCTGTCCGAGAGCGATGTCGCGCTGAACGCCGACATCCAGGGGCAACTCCAGCAGTACCAACGCGACTACTCGATTCTTGCGCTCGGCAACCGCCGCCGCGAGCAGCGCCAGCAGGCGAATCTGAAAAACATTACTGCCGCTCAGAAGGCGTTGCCCCCCGCAGGCGAGGCTCAGCAGGCGGAACAATTCGAGCGAATCCAGGACGCCACCCAGATGAAACAGGAACTCGGCGGCGAGGAGGTGGTCAGCATCAGCGCCATCTCCGATAGAATTTTCGCCCAGCAGAAGGCGGCCACGAACATCTTCCAGCCATTGAGGCTTACGATCCCCGAGTCGGGGACCCTCGTGCGTTTCGAGCGCGCCTTGCAGGTCACGCCCGGCGTGCCTATGCAGGCGACGGTGGCGGCGCGGAAGGCGTGGCGGTGGGGAGGATCAGGACTCGCCGCCGGCGTTCTCGTGACCGTGGCGTTCCTCGCCCTCTTCGTTCTGCTCCGCTCCGCTTTCCACGCCAAAGTGGTAGAATGAGAATAGCCGTAAAATAACGGAATGCGCGTAAAAATAGGTCGTGGCGATGTATCCGACGGTTTTTCTGACTTTGCTCACCTGTGTCATTGCGTTCGCCGTGTCGTGTTCGCCAGCACCCCAGCGGCCGGTGTCTGTGGGCTGGGTGTTCGCCTTGTACATGTCCTACGACAACGACCTGGAGCCCAATGGGCCGATCATCCTGGACGCTCTTAAGAATGGGGTACGGCACAGTGACATCGTTGTAACGGTTCTTGCCGACGACACCGACAAAAACGGTCTGAAGCGCCATGTCATTACCACGAAAGGTATGATGACGGAGATGCTTCAAAGCGATGACAGTGCCTCGGCGCAGGTGGTGGAGGACTATTTCACATGGGTGGCGAAAAACTATCCGGCTCACCATTACGCACTCATCTTCCTTGACCACGGCGGCAGACTTGACGAGATGTGCTTGGACGAGTGTCCGGGCACTGACGGAAATGAGAAATGGCTCAGCGCGCGGCTCGTCGGCGAAGCACTTCGGAAATTCAGGCAACACACGCCTGGCACCGTGGAACTCCTCTTTCTCCAGCAATGCGGCCGTGGGTCCGTCGAGAATCTCTACAACTTTCGCGGGACGGCCAACGCCGTGATGGCGTCGCAACTCGGAGTGGGAGCCCCCAACACGTATTACATGGCAACACTGCGGTGGCTGGCTGGGCATGCGGATGCGACGGGACGGGAACTCGCCCATCAGATAATTGCCTCTGAGGAGAAATACAACAGCTATGTGGTCGTGGACGGAGCTGCACTGGCTGAACTGCCTTCCCGGATAGACGCAGTTGTCACCGCATTGAATCTCGACAAGACGATACCACTCATGCTTCCTTCATGCGTTCCTGCCTGTTACCAGTATCAAGACGAACGGTTCTTCGACGCGGCAGGCTGGCTTGAGGCGGCTTTCAGGGAGAACACGCGCTCGACTGACCAGCTTGAGAAATTCATCGTATGGTCGCGGGAGAAACTTATCTTTGAGCATGCTATCCAACCAGAGCAGCGCAAGACGCTCAGCGGTTTATGCGGCCTTTCATTGTTTGTTCCTGAAACGGCCATGGCGTGCGACACGTATGCGGACTACCCCTTTTTTAAAGCGGGATCTCTTGTCGAATTGTGGAAGGCTGCCAGACGGTAAGGAATTCATCACCATCCTCCCCAAAGATTTTTTCCCGCCGAAGGTTGACAGCGATTACCTCATAAGCTATAATCACTAATACAAAGTATAATCAATATACAAAGTTTGTTCCGCAAGCAGAAAGGATTAACCGACATGACGCTCATGCGGCGATATCAGGGAAACCCCATTCTCGGCCCCAATTCGGAACTGCCGTGGGGCAGAGATGAGGCGCGCAACCCAGGCGTGGTCTTTAACGGCTCGCTGTTTCATATGGTGTTCACGGCGTCGACGGACATCATGGAAGGTGGCGGCATGGTGCTGGGATACGCCCGCAGCTCCGACGGCATCCATTTCGAATGCGCGGAGAAGCCGCTGATTGTACCTTCGGAGAATCCCGACGACTTTGACTGCGGCACCGTTGAGGACTGCAGGATCACCGAGTTCGAGGGAACGTACTACATCGCCTACGCCGGACGCTCGCTGAAGATCGACAGATACGCGAAAGGGGAACGGCGCCTTGGTCCGGGAGGCAACCGCAATCCCACATGGACGGACAACTTCCGTCGCGTCGGTTTGGCCTCGACCACCGACTGGAAACGGGTGGAGCGTCTTGGTCCCATCACCAGCGAGCACCTAAGCGACGCCAACGTCGCCCTCTTTCCGGAACGGATCAACGGGAAGTACGCCATCCTCCATCGTCCCACGCCGTTCATCGCCTGGACGCTGCCGCTGATATACAATCCCGGCTGCATGTGGATCGCCTTCTCGGACGATCTCCTGCGCTGGAGTTCCGACCGGCGCGAGATGCCGTGGGACATGAAGAAGGATGATATTCCTGACGATCATCTACTCATTCGGCCTGAGTGTGACTGGGAGAAGTTGAAAGTCGGAGCCTCCGGGGTCCCCTTTGCCACCGACGACGGTTGGCTGACTCTATACCATGCGGTCGACCGTCTTGGCGTGTATCGGATCGGAATCCTGCTTCTTGACCGAGACGATCCACGAAAGGTCATTGCCCGCACAAAGGAGCCTGTCATGGCCCCCGAGACGCCGTACGAGCTTCACGGAAGATATCCCGGTTGTGTGTTTCCTTGCGCGCATGTCGTGGTCGGAGACGAGGTTTTCATCTATTATGGGGCGGCCGACCTATACTGCTGCCTGGCGACGGTGAAGCTGAAGGATATGCTCAGCCGCGTTCTGAAAGACAGAGAGTGAGTGTATCTTAATGCGCTACCACTGAAAGTCATGGCGCATTGTGAGGAGGGCAGACATGAGGAATTCAAAACGGTTTACGCTGATCGAACTGCTGGTGGTGATCGCCATCATCGCCATTCTGGCAAGTTTGCTTCTGCCTGCGCTCAAAGCGGCCCGGGAAAGAGCGAGAGCCATCCTCTGCTCGTCAAACTTGAAGCAGGTCGGCACCTCAACCCTTTTCTATGCCGGTGATTATTCGGGCTACGCCCCCACCGCTCTCGAACCGCTTTCATACACGGTGCCCTACAATTGGGTGCAACGGTTGAGATTATCCGACTATCTTGATTACACGCATTCGGGGGGGGCATTTGTCTGCCCCTCGTGGTATCCCAACACATTTCTCGCCACGTCTGGCTATTATTACACCTACGGCATGCGGGCCGAACTTTCCGGCACGTATCGCGGGATATGCTACAATCTATTCAAAACAGAGGGTGAGGCGGGAAACTTCTCCTCATCCAATTTTCTCCTCTTTTCCGACAGCACAAAAGACACGGATCCAAACCTGACCCAGGCAAGCGCGTTTTTCGCGCAGTCAATCCACACGAACAAAGTCCATGCGCGTCACTCGAGAAAAGCCAACACATGGTTCGCCGACGGAAGCGTCAGGCCGTGCAGTAGCGACGAAATGGTGAACTACGGCGTTCTTCAGGGGCAGACTGTTGATTATTATTGAGGAATACATCACGGGAGAGGGGAACCACGCATGACGTCGCATTCACTCACAAAGGTGCTGTTCGCATGTTCCGTCGCCGCGGTCTTGCAGATGGCTCATGCCATAGCCGGCGTTTCCGAGCAGGACGAGTTTGTTCTTGCAAATGAGCATATTTCCCTGAAATTCCTCCCGCCAGCGAAAGGTGGCGGCATTTCCAGCATCAAAAACAGCGCGGGGTATGAGTTCATCGGCAAACCTTCCGATAAACCGCTATGGAAGATGCAGTTGCGCGGCATCGCCACGAGAAAGGATCTCCCGCTCGTGGCGCGGTGGACTGGTGATCCGGAACAGGACGACGGGAAGGCCATCGGAGGAGCCGACACGGGAGAAGCGCAGGCCTCACTTGAAGTCAGCTCACTATCTGCAGCCCGTGAGCATGTGGTCGATGCGAAGCCTGACGCCATCGTGTTTTCCTGGAAGGGCATCGATGCGGGGGACGAGAAAGGCGTCGTGGATGTCACCATCGAGGTGCGGCTCGCTCCGCAGGATCGTTTCGCGCGTTTCCAATCCCGTTTTGTCAATCGAAGCGCAACCCATACGGTGTTTTACTTTTTCTCCCCGATGGTACATGGGCTGTATCCGGCTGACGGGAAACCCTCGCTCGACCGCCTCGCCATACCGTGCCACTCCGGACGGCTCGTCATAAACCCGTCCGAGAACGGCATCCTCGGAAGTCCCACCCGCCTTCAGCCCAACCGTTCCGGGCACAGTATGCAGTTCGACGCCTACTACCACGAAGGCAATGGCCTGTATCTCGGCTGTTTCGACGAGAATGACGTGGTGAAGCGCTACTTCTACGCCGCCACCGCCACGGACGGGCTCCAATGGGCCATGATCAATGTCCCCAACAACATGCGGCAGGTGCCGCAAACATGGGAGACGCCCTACCCAACGGTGCTCCGATGCTTTGAGGGCGACTGGTATGACGCCTGCAAGATCTACCGGGAATGGGCGCTCAAACAACACTGGACGCGTGAGGGACCGATCCATTCACGCGCAAGCACGCCGCAGTGGTTCAAGGATGTCGACGCGTGGTTCATGGGCATGGCCAACGAAAGCGCGGACAACAACCTCCTCAACAACGAGACGGTAGTGAAGGCCCTTGACGGAGTGAACATCGGGCTCATTGTCTACAACTGGGGCAAGGGGGGAGGATTCGACACCATGACTCCTGAATGGTTTCCTGTACCGGATACGACAACCCAGTACGTCAAATGGGCGGAGAAGAGGAATCTCCCCCTCATGGGATACATTCAGGAGGCGAGTTGGGACACCGACACCGAATGCTTCAACGAGTCCAATGGCATTGACAACCTGGTGCGGAACTATCACAACCAAATCATCTGTTTCCCCAAAAAAGAGGCGGGATCGAAAGGACTCGCCATCACCTATCCCGGGGCGGTATGGACAAAGGTGTTAGGCGACAGTGTCACCAAAATGGCAGAGACCGGATTCAAAGCCGTCTATCTCGATTCGGGAAACCATGCTGGGACGTACATGAATTTCACGCCCACCCTTTCCTCCGACTCCGGCGGTGGCGACTCCTACATCAAGGGAACGCAGGAGGTGGAGCGGGCGGTTAAAGATCGGGCGCGGAAAATCTTCCCGGGGTTCTGTTCCAGTGCGGAAAGTTTCTGGGAAGGCAACATGGCGGTTCTCGACGCCTACCTCAATTGCAACACCACAAATCAGTTCCTGAAGAAAGGGCAGGCCGAGGCGATACCACTTGTCAACGCGGTCTACCACGACTACATGATCTCCTACGCCGCATGGGTCAATAAATTCGACTGCGAGGATGAGGCGGCCATGGGATACGTGGCGAAGTTCGGACAGTTGTTCGTCTGGGGAGAGAAGTCAGGTTTCGACCAGACGAAGTTCTTCACGAAGTTTAAAAACAGTGATATCGCACTCGACACGTCGGTCAAGCGGTATCACGCGTATGCCGCGGCAAAGAAATTCCTGCTGTATGGGACGATGCTGCGTCAGCCACGCATGTTGAAGGAGTTGCCGCAGATCGATGTGAAATGGCACATCAGCTGGAATGAGCCGTTCTTTGACGTCGCCTTGCCGGCGGTGCTTCACTCCGTTTGGAGGGCTCCTGACGGGGCACTGGGCGTGGTCGCCTACAATATAGATGTCAAGCCCCACACGATTACGATGTCCCTGGGTATCAAGGAATATGGTTTGGCTGACGGCGCGCGTTACTCGTGCGTTCCCCTCTACCCCAAGGATGGCACACCGCTCAGCCTCAAGAACGGGAAGGACGGCTATGTGTTCGAGATCGAAATTCCGCCGAGAGTTCCGATGGTTTACGAACTGGTGGCGGATGGCGCCGCGAAAGCCGAGAAACCCGGAGACATATCCGTAGGACAAGATGAGAAACGGAACGTGGTAGTCGTGAACAAAGGTGTTGGCGGGAATAATACGGACGATGCGCTGAAACGTTTTGACAAGGATGTTCTGCTGGAGAAGCCCACCCATCTCATCATCGGATTCGGCATGAACGATGCCCTCAATTCAGCCAAGTTGATCCCGTTGCCCCAGTACGAGGAGAATTTACAGAAGCTCATCGACTCAGCGCGGCGTAGTGGAATTCAAAACATAATCCTCGTCACGCCGAATCCCGCGATTGAATCCTATGTGAAAAAGCGTCATCCCAATCACCCCGTGGCCGATCTCGGAGCCCATTTGGCGAAATACGCCGAGGCTGTCTGCGCGATTGCCGCGCACAACAATCTTCACGTCGCCGACCTGCGGAAACTTGTCGAGGGAAAAGGCGGAGCCACGGAGGAGAAATCCTCTCTTCTGAGGAATACTGCTAACAGCAACTCGGAGGACGGCGTTCATCTCACCGCGGAGGCCTACCGGCTCATGGCGGAGCTTTTCATTCCCCTCTTGAAGGATACCGTCAAACCAGGTGATGTCATCGTCTGCTTTGGCGACAGCATCACCTTTGGCGCCAATCTCAAAGGCGCCGGAACGATACAAGGCGAGAACTACCCATCCTATTTGTCGGAACAACTTAACCACAAGTAATGCGGGTTCCCCCGACGCGGCGGACACCGATGATTGTTTGCAGGGGGTTGACAAACAAGCGCACACGAGCTATAATCGTAAATACAAGGTATAATCAATATACAAATGGAGTGTTTTCAATGCAATTGACCTTTGCGATACAAGAGCGCAGTGAGGTGCCTGTCTACCATCAGATCGGACGACAGATCAAAGCGTTTCTTCATAAAAACAGTGTTCCTCCGGGGACAATGCTCCCGAATGTGAGGAAAATCGCCGCCTTGGCGAACGTCAGCTTGCGGACCGCGGATCTCGCTTTGGCGGAGTTGGTGAAAGACGGCGTGTGTATGCGGCGTCCGAAGAAGGGGACATTCGTGGCGGACATGCGGCGGGCGGCAAAACGGCGGAGCATATGCCTTGTCCCGATGCCTCGCGGGCAGGAGACAATCGCCACCAGCATCGTGGACGCCGCCATCCACAAGGGAATGCTTGCGAAAGCCTATTCCATTGGCATCGACGTGCTCATTACCGCGTCCGAGGGAGTCGAGGAAGCCGTCACGACCTATGCGTCCTCAGCTGAACTTTCACTGCGTGGTGTCATTCTCACAAAGGGCTGTGACGTCGATGTGGTACGTAGAATGGCAGGCGGGCATTCCGGCATGAGGTTCGTTTACGCAAATTACCGTCCCAAGGAATTCGAAGCGACCGGTGACAACGTGAAAGGGGTGTTCAACGACGAATTCGGCGGGGCATATCAGATGGCGTCCCTTCTTCTCAAGGAAGGGCACCGCCAGTTCGCCGCTCTTTCCTGGGACGTGGATGACGAGAACTATCAAACGCGGATCAAAGGATTCATTGCCGCCCTTGCCGAGAAGGGGGTTGACCTTCCCTCAAGCATGATTTTCCGTCGGGGTGGAAGAACGGTCGCTGATCAAGGAGCATTTGGCCGTGAGACGATCCTCAAACTTTTGGCAAAGCGCGGACATCCCACCGGCATCCTGTGCGTCAACGATCTGGTCGCACAAGGCGTGTGCGAGGGGATCGATGAACTCGGACTTATGGACAAAATTGGCGTGACGGGTTTCGACAATATCATGCCAGCTCTTCGGGGGAAGCATCGTTTTCCCACCGCCGCCATCGACTTCGAGGCGATCGGGGCGAAGGCGCTTGAGATCATCTCCAACAGCGGATTTGAATATCCTAAGGAAATGCGGATCCAACCGGAAGTGCTCAACTAAAAAGGATGCGACGCATGAAATCCCCACGCCGGCTCACCCTGATCGCGCTTCTGGTGGTGATCGCCC
>CAYTFM010000141.1:0-1487 GCA_964436735.1 uncultured Victivallales bacterium
GGGGAGGGCGGCGCGTTTGCCGAGTTGGGGTGCATCGGGTGGTAGTCGTTGCGCGATCTTTTTTTTTTTAATGATACGGCGACCACCGAGATCTACACGCTCGGCATTCAGCCCGGCACGCATATCAGACGCAACCTCATCCACGACATCACCAGTTCGCACTATGGCGGGTGGGCGATCTATCCCGACGAGGGCTCCGCGCACCTCGTCATCGAGGAGAACATCTGCTACAACACCTCGCAGCAGCCCTTCCATCAGCATTACGGTCGGGAGAACACCGTCCGCAACAACATCTTCGCGTTCGGCGGGCAGGGCGTCTGCTGCATGAGCCAGCGCCGCCAGCACGACCGCGGCTATGCGCACCCGGGGGAGAATAGCCAATCGTCGGGGACTTTCATCCACAACATCCTTCTCGCCTCGTCGGACACGTGGTTCTTCATCGAGGGCTACGGCTTCGATTTCCGCTCCCGCGACCTGCGCAGCGACATGAACCTCTTCTGGCGGGCGGACGGCGCCGAACCCATCAGCGGGCGTCTTCCGGCGAAAGGCAAAAAGCCCGAGGCCAAAAACAGCATAAAATGGAAAGAGTGGCGGAAACTTGGCTACGACCTGTGCTCCGTCGTGGCCGATCCGAAATTCAAGAATCCCGGGAAGGGGGACTTCACCCTCGCCAAGGATAGTCCCGCCCGCAAAATCGGCTTCCGCCCCTTCGACCTCTCCGGCGTCGGTCCCCGCCCGAAGTCGAAGAGAGCGCTGGACTGAGACCGGTCTGAAGGTGGTGACGTTAGCACCCCCTCCATGACTGTCGGGGATCGATACACGCTTGCTTGATCCGAGCCACGAGTGTGAGCGAGTGGTTCCGGCGAAGCCGGTTATGCGCTGCGTACGGCGGCGCGAGAGGCGTCACGCACGGTTTCGGCGATTTGTCTGGCGTGAGCCGTGGTGAGAGCCGAATGGACAGGGAGCATGAGGGCGTTTTCGGTGAGGAAACTGGCGTTGGGAAGGCGCGCTCGAGGCGAGACGCCCGCATCTGTCAAGGCTTTCTCAAGGTATATCTCGCAGCACGTCCCATAGTGGCAGGGGGCGCCGCGTCGCAGAATCTCCTCTTGAACCTTGTCGCGGTTCCAGCCTTCTTGCAACTGCTGGGGTATGATGTTGAAATAGTAGCGATAATAGGAGTGAAGAAAGCTCTCGGGGGGGCGTAGAATCTCGAATGCCGAAGAGCGCGAGAGGACTTCCGTATAGATGGCGGCATTCTGACGGCGCCGCGCAACCCGTTGGTCGAGTTTGCGCAACGCCACCCTGCCGATGGCCGCCTGGGGTTCAGTCATGCGGGCGTTGGTGCCGACCGACTGGTGATCCCATCTCACGCCTGGCAGATGCTGTTTCTCATAAATGGCGTCAGGACGTCTGCCGTGGTCCTTCAGCGACCAGATGGCGAGGTGGCAGGCGGTGTTGTCGGTGGTGATCATGCCGCCCTCGCCGCA
>CAYTFM010000141.1:1509-6313 GCA_964436735.1 uncultured Victivallales bacterium
GTCATGATTTTATCCTGGCAGAAGGAGAACGCCCCGATGTCGCCAAGCGCGCCGACGTTCCGCCCCTTGTATTTCGCTCCGTGAGCCTGGGCGCAGTCCTCGACGACTTTGAGGCCGTGGTTCTTGGCCAACTCCACGATCGGATCCATATCGCAGGGGAGGCCCGCCATGTGGACGGGAATGATCGCTTTGGTTTGAGAGGTCAGCACCGGGGCGATTGTCGCCGCGGTGATATTGCCGCTGAGACGATCGACGTCGGCGAAGACCGGTCTCGCCCCGACGGTGATGACGGCGAAGGCGGTGGCGACGAATGTCCGCGGCGGCACGACGACCTCGTCACCCGGTCCGACCCCAAGCACCTTGAGGGCGAACTCCAGTGCCACCGTCCCGTTAGAGAGCGCTATGGCGTGCCTCACCCCGACGTAGTCGGCGAACTCCTTCTCGAAGAGTCGTCCTTCCTCGCCTGTCCAGTAGTTCACCTTGCCGGAGCGCAGAACCCGCGCGACGGCTTCAATCTCGTCCTCTTCGAAAACTGGCCATGTGGGGAGGGAGAGCATAGCTACATCAGGGTTCAGGGTTCAGGAGAAATCCGCCGTGGCGGAGTCAGGTACGATATAATATTTGCCATGAAATTGCCCACGGGTGTCCCTCTTATTGCACGCAACGTTTCATGACTGCCGTTGCGAGCGTGTTGACAATCTCCTCGGGCGATGCGGTCTCGATGTTGAAGGAGAAGTCCGGTTTTTTCGGTGGCTCGTAGGGCGAGGTGATGCCCGAGAACTGTTTGATCTCGCCGCTGCGGGCCTTCTCGTATAACCCCTCTTTGTCGCGCCGCTCACACGCCTCAAGGGGAGCGCACAGGTGGACGAGGATGAAGTTGTCTGATCCGACGACCTCCCGCGCCATAGCCCGGTCGTTGTCGAACGGCGATACGAGCGATACGAGCGTGATGAGTCCGGCGTCGTTGAACAGTTTGGCGATGTTCGCCGCCCTGCGGGTGTTTTCCGAGCGCTCGTCACCGGTGAAGCCAAGGTCGCCGCTGATGCCGGCGCGGAGGTTGTCGCCGTCGAGCACATAGGGGGTGAGCCCATCGTCAAAGAGCTTCTTCTCCAGCGCGTAGGCGACCACGGACTTCCCTGATTTGGGAAGCCCCGTGAACCATATGGTGAGGGGCGTGTGGCGCAGACGGGCGCGGCGGTCCTCCCGGGATACCGAGCTCTTCTGCCGTTTGACGGACGCCGTCTTCGCGGCCTTTGGCTCCGACGAGGGGGACAGTTCGTCCGCCTTGCGGTCAAGGATCATGCCGGCGGCCACGGTCGCGTTGGTGAGGAAGTCGATGATGATGAAGGAGCCGGTGCCGCGGTTTTTCGCGTAATGGTCGAAGAGCAGGGGGCGCGAAGCCTCGACGGAGACCCGTCCGATCTCGTTGAGCGCCAGTCCCTCGGTCTGCTCGCGCCGCAGAGTGTTGACGTTGACCTTGTAGTAGCATTTGGGAATGACGCACTGGATCTGGTTCGTGGTATGCTTGATAAGGTAGGTCGCTCCCTTTTTCATCGGTTCCTGGCTCATCCACACCAGCATCGCCTCGAAGCGGTTGGCGATCGTCGGGACGTTGTTCACATGAGTGAGCATGTTGCCGCGGCTGACGTCGATCTCGTCGGTCAGCGTGACCGTGACCGACATCGGCGGGAACGCCTCCTCGACGTCGCCGTCGTAGGTGGAGATGGTTTTGACATGGCTTTTGCTGCCCGAGGGCAGGCTCATCACCTCGTCGCCGACGCGGAGGATGCCCGACGCCATGGAGCCGCTGAAGCCGCGGAAGTTCAGGTCTGGACGAAGCACATACTGCACGGGGAATCGCATGTCGATCAGATTGCGGTCACTGGCGATATGAACGGTCTCGAGATAGTCGAGGAGCGGCGCGCCGTTGTACCAGGGCATGTTGGTCGAGCGATCCACGACATTGTCGCCTTTGAGCGCGGATATCGGGATGAAATGTATGTCCTGCACTTCGAGCTTCGCCGAGAAGTCCGCATAGTCGGCGCGGATGCGCTCGAACACCGCCTCGTCGTAGTCGACAAGATCCATCTTATTGACGGCGACGACGATGTGCCGTATGCCCAGGAGCGAGGCGATGAAACTGTGGCGCTTGGTCTGGGGGCGGACGCCGTAGGCGGCGTCGACGAGGATGATGGCGAGGTTGGCGGTGGAGGCGCCGGTGGCCATGTTCCGCGTGTACTGCTCGTGCCCGGGCGTGTCGGCGATGATGAACTTCCGCTTTGGTGTGGCGAAATAGCGGTAGGCGACGTCGATCGTGATGCCCTGCTCCCGCTCAGCCTTGAGCCCGTCGAGGAGAAGAGAGTAGTCGATCTCGCCGCCCGCGGAGCCTTTCTTGGCGGAGTCTTTCGCCAACGCCTTGAGGTGATCCTCGAACAGCGTTTTGCTATCGTAGAGAAGTCGTCCTATCAGCGTCGACTTCCCGTCGTCCACATTGCCGGCGGTGGTGAATCTGAGCAGATCCTTCGCCTCGTTCTGGTGCAGCAGCTCTTTAACGCTCATATGTGTTTCCTTTAGTTATTTCCGTAACTCGTGTGCGATGTGATTCGTTTGGAGGACCTCTCCCCGAAAGCGGCCTCACATGCATAGCGGAAGGCGCGGAAATAACTTAAACGTCCAAACGGCTAAGAAATGGGTGATAGGTGAACACTATAGTTTTTCCCGCTTATAATTTCTCGGGCGCTCAATAAAATTATAAGCAGGAAAAAACAAAACGTCCGTCCGTTTTTCCGCAGGTTGGAAATTTCGATAGGGGATTTGCGACTTGCGGCGTGTCAGTTGTTGTGGGGGCTTTGGGCGACAAGTTGGAAGAGCCCTTGCAGGGCGGGGCGCATCTTCTCGAGGCACGCCAGGTAGGAGGCGTATGTCCCGCCGATAGGATCATCGAGGTCGTTGTCGTGCCCATTGAAGCTAAGGAGAAGGCGGGTTTTCCCGACGGCCTCCGGCCATTGCGCGAGAATGGCGTCACGGTGATGCGCGGCCATGCAGACGATGAGCGAGGCGGACGCCACGAGGTCGTCGTCGAGGGGTTTGCTGGCGTGGGAGGTGAGGTGCACCCCGTTGCGCAGCATGAGCTCCATCGCCTCGAAGCTCGCTCCTTGACCGGGGATCGCATCCACGCCGGCCGAGTCCACCGCGATGTCCCTCCGCCCCGCCTTCTCGCAGATATTCCGGAACATCCCCGCCGCCATTGGGCTTCGGCAGATGTTGGCTGTGCACACGAAAAGAATCCTGATCTCGCTCATGGTGATACTGTATCAAGGTTCGTTAGGCTGTCAATCAGCGCTTTGCAGGAAGCTGCCGCCAGGTGTCGACGTCGATGATCAGGTCCTTGTACGTGCCGGTGCGCGCCTGCCCATGGATGATGATGGCCTCTCCCTCCATGGGGAGTGGGCCGCTCTTGAAGTTCAGACGGACCTCTCCCGTTCCCAGCGGGGTGTCGGTGGCGTTGAGGCGGACATACAGCCTCGCGGCGGCCGCGCCCGGTGATGCGATTCCAAACCGCTCGTTGGGTGGGTAGCTCCAGTCCGGTTTGAGATGTCGAACGACTCCCGGCATGGATACGTTGGTGCCGGCCGGCAGCGAACCGCTGGCGCGCCATTGCAGTTTGCGCAGTTCCTCAAAGCCAAGGGCGTCGGTTGTAGACGCCATGAAGGTGGAGTAGTCAATCGCGCGGTGCTGTTTCCCTATGAAGAATGGGGCGAGGGCGATGAGTGACAGTGCCGCGGTCAGGACGAGGATCATCCACGCCTGATAAGGAACCGCCCGCCTCTCAGCGGTCATCCCGAAGAGTCCCGCGCAGAATCCGACGCCAAGGACGACGCAGACAGGCTCCATGACGAAGCGGTATTGGACGAGGGGGATGGCGATGATGTGCGCCAGCGCATAGCCGATGACGATGGCGAGAACAGGCGTGCTGGGGCTGAGCCAAAGAACCGTCGCCGCCGTAAGTTGGCGTCTCCGCGCTACCGCCGCATAGATGACCGCGAAAAGAAAAAGGTACAGGAGTCCCTCGAAGTCGGGGAGTGGAAAGAGGTATTTTTCTTTGAACTTCAATGGGAAAAGATAAGCATGGGGAAGGAAAACGCGATAAGGCGGCCATGGCGTCCACCCCGCGACAAGCCGCGCGGCGCCCGCGGCGGTGACTCGCAAGGGGTTGGCCATGAATTCCTTGCGGGACATATCCATCCCCTCTCGGAAATAATCTCCTTCTGCGAAGCCCTCACGCTCGGGGGCGTACACGTATTCGATCATCGCTTTGGCCAGTAGATCCTTTTCCCCCATGGAGGCGCAGACAAGGTGCCAGCATGCCACGGTGCACACCGGCACCACGGTTTTGTGGATGAGGTAGTTGCGTATGCCCCACGGGAGGCAAAGAATGAATGCGAGAAAGATGGGGACGAGCGCTTGTGCCACGGTTGGCAACCAGCGATTCGGCGGCCTCTCAGGCTTGAGGCTCACCATGATGCCGACGAGGGCGAAAGGCAGCACGAGCAGGAAGACGGGTTTGGTGTGGATGAGCAAGGCGTATGAGACGGCGAACGAGGGGAGCGCCCGTCAATATGCGGTTTTCAGGGTCGCGAGCGTGAGGAGCATGAGGAGGACATCGCCGTCGGAGATCCGGTTCAGCTTGTCGTCCTCGGACGCGGTCGGGCTGATCGCCTGGTTGTGGCGCTTGAGCATGGCGAAGAGGGCGACCATCGAGTCATCAGATAAGGATATCTGGGTGTACTGCGCGTCCGTGTAT
>CAYTFM010000141.1:6323-22587 GCA_964436735.1 uncultured Victivallales bacterium
TGGGGTGTTCAGGGTCGCGAGCGTGGGGAGCATGAGGAGGAGAAGGGAGACGGAGAGGATGTCGGAGCTGGCGAAGGGAAGGTAGAGGAACGCGGGGCCGAAAAAGGCGTGGACGCATGCGGCGGCGAGACCGCAGTGACGATGGTAGAGGGTTGCGCCGAGAGGGTAGACCAGAAGGATGTTGAGCGTGTCGAGGAGGAGGTTTAGCAGTTGCGGAGCCCACACCCAGTCGTTGGTCAGCCAGGAGACGGTCGCCAGCATCGACGGGTAGACCGGAGACCTGATCGAGTGGGTAAGAACGCCTTCGGACCATGCGGCGAATGTCTTGAATTCGAGGAGGTTCGACGCCAGATCAAGGAAGTTTGTCTCGTCCATGGATACGGTTGAGGCGAGATGGGGTGAGGGGCCGGCGTCGGCGATCGCGGCCAGCCTCAGGAGCGCCCCCGCCACAATGACGATGACAAGGGCGAGTGGAGAGGCAGTCGCCTGGCGTATGACGGTGCGGAAATCCATATGGGTTTCAACGTATAACGCCTGAAGCCCGCCGTCCACCGCCGGAGAGCAGATATAGTTTTCCACGGCACATAATTTCACGGGCGTCCGTGAAATTATTGGCCGGAAAAACTATCGGGCATGAGGCGGGCGTCAAGCCGCCCGTCCGAAAGCGGCGTCGAGCCGCCGCACTCAAAAATCCAAACGATCACGCGCAAGCGGTATAGAAGGGCTTCAACGCGGGCACGCCCACCGTAGCCCCATGACGATACACGTGTAGATGGCGAACTCCGCGATGAGGTACAAATGCGAGAAGATGTTCTTGCGCGCCGCGGCGATCGACTTGGAGGTCGCTCCCCTCAAGGCGATGAGGCGGAGCGTCCACGCCGCCGTCGACACAAGCAGGATGGGGTGCAGAAGGCCGAGGACCGCCGATCCGGTGAGCCCGGCCACGGCGGTCAGGCGGGCGCAGGCGACCGCCCGGTCGGCGGAGAGTTTCACGACTTCATTTTCCCGTGTGGCGTCTTCGGCCAGATGGAGGAAGTCGATATACCAGGTGAAGAGAAGTACCATTCCCCCCATGAGCCATGTCTGCGTGTCGGGGCATCGCATGAGTGTCAGAGCCTGCAGGAACAGCAGGAAGATGCCGATAGGCGGCGTGACCACGCCCCAGAACGTCCTCGCCTTGAGGCGCAGTGGCGGCGCGCAGTAGAGGTAGCTGAGAATGAAGCTGACCCACAAGAGGGAGAGCGCCAGCGGTGTCGCCTTGAGCGCGGCAAGTACAATGAACGACACCAGCGAGGCGATCCACGGCAGCCATACGAGGAACTGCACGTTCCGCCTGGTGAGGTGGCCGGCGTCGAGTTCCGCCCCCACCTCATTGCGCTCTCCCAGCAGCAGATGGTCGTAGTAGTCGTTGAGGATCGAGGCGAAGAGTATTCCTCCAAAGACAATCACGGTGTCCACAAGCCAGGGCAGGGGAGCCCAGCCCCCCCCCCAGGCAAAGCCCAGCGCGGGATAGAGGAGCAGGCGGGCTGAGCCGACTTTCTCCCTGGTGAGGAGCCGGTAGACGCGGGGAAAACCCATCAGGATACTCCACCTGGACGCTTGCTGTCTTAATGTTACTAACATAGCATCGGGATTGGGATTTGCCGTCAGCGGGTGGATTGATCCGTCGTCTCTGCCGGAAATGCGCTTGCTCTTCCGCTCGTTGCTTTTCGATGACGGCGGCGTATTTTTAGATGGTGGTTGAGGTGAATGGGGTTTGCTTCTGAAGAGGAGGGAAACGCATGGCTTTCGTGGCGTGGAGCGAGACGATGTCGACCGGCATTGCCGAAATCGACGAGCAGCACAGGACGCTTATTGGCATGTTGAATGACTTGCACGATGCGATGATAAGCGGGCAGGGGGGTGGAAAGGCCTCCGGCATCGTTGAGCGGCTTGTGGAATATGCGATGACTCATTTCGACCTTGAGGAGCGTTTGATGGCCACCGCCGCGGCATCGGAGTTGGCAGCACACAAGGCGGAACATGAGGATTTTAAGAAGAGGATTGGCGTGTTCAAGCGCGAGGTGCCCGATTGGGGCGTGTTCGTCAGCATGGATATGATTGTGTTCTTGCGCGACTGGTTGACCAACCACATCATGGAGATGGACAGAAAGGATGTGAATCGGCTTGCGGGACGTTAGCTGCCGTGTCGGGGTTGGCTTGATTAATATGGCGTCAGGATTACTTTAATCAAAACGGTCCTTGGGGAGTTGTGATGAAGAAGTCGATGTGTCTCTTTGCCGCATCTGGTAGACTGGTGTGCCTGACGGCGATACTTTTTGTGTTGCTGGCCGCTCCTGGAGCGCAAAGCGAGAATCCAGGAAAGTACATGATGAGAAACATGTTCCGCGGTATTTTCAATGTCATCGCGAGTCCCGTCGAGATCCCGCGTCTGGTCGTCTACGAGACGGCGGAGAATTGGGCTTACGGCCCGTTCCTGGGACTGGGGGAGGGGATTTACTGCACGGTTTTCCGTGAGCTGCTCAGCAGCTGGGACATCGTCACCTTCGGTCTTCTGCCGGAAGGGACAAGCCCCTATGGGTTCTACAAGACGAAGGATTATTTCTGGGAGGAAGACTGGCTGCCTCCCGAGCCGCAGCTTGACACGCCCGCGGACGAGGCGTCGCAGAACGCTGGAGGTCCCGGAACGGGGAAGAAGAAGGGGCGCCTCGCCCCGGCGCAGTAATTTGTAGCGATCGTTCAAATCTTCACAGGAGTTCTCCGCGCGATGTCCGACGCCCACATCCCATCTGCTCAGGCGCAATCCTCAGGCGGCGAATCCGAGAGTCTGCGGCTTCTGCTTGATTCCTGCGGGATGGGAGTCGCAGTCATCCTGTGCGACGGCGAGCTTGCTTACTCCAATGGAAAATTCCTTGCAATGGTGGGATATCCGCCTGACGAGATCCCTGAGCGGCTTGAGCGTTTTCTGAATGGAGAGCGTGCGGCGGTCATCACCGAGGTGAATGCCGCAGGGGCGGTTGTGCCAGCGGAGATGCGGAAAGTGTTCTCCCAGTGGATGGGGCAGAAAGCCGTATTCGTCTATCTGACGGAATCAGCCGTCTCGCCGGCCATCTACGAGAAGGCTCTCACCGAGCGGAAAGAGGAGGTCGTTGAGCTCATGGCGGGGGGGATAGCCCACGACCTGAACAACTTCTCCGCGATCATCCTCGGCAATCTGTCTCTCGCACGGGGGGATGTCAAGCCCGACACCGACCTTGCGGCTCTCCTCAAAGACGTCGAGTTAGGCGCGAAACGGGCGAAGGACTTCGCCAATTACCTCATGATGCTGTCGAAAGCTCCGATTCAATACAAAAAAGCCGTCACCATTGAAAGTGTTTTCAGCGTGGCGGTGAAGTTGGCGTTCGAGAACGGCGCGGACTTCCTGGAGGTGTCCTATGCCGAAGCGGGCATGACCATCCAGGCCGACGAGACCTTGCTGACCAAGGCGATTGCCAATGTGCTCATTGTATGCCGGCAGGCGACAGGCGGCGCGGGAGCAATTCAGGTTCGCGTCGCAAGGGCTTCGATTGGAACATGTGTGACGGGAGGCAGAACCGAGGTGGTTGAACTGCTGGTTCAGCACCAAGGGACAGGTTTCCCGCCTGTCAGCGCGCGCAGGCTGTTCGAGCCGTATTTCATCCCCAAACAGAAGGAGTTTCCCCGTGGCGGGAAGCTTGACCTCGCCTTCACCGCGGCGGTCGTCAAAAAGCATGGTGGAACGATCAAGGTCGATTCCGTGCAAGGCGGCCAGACGACCTTCGTCATCCAGTTCCCCCTGTAGGTTTTCCGGCAGCCTGAAAAACTTTCACATCTGCCCCGTCAGCCAGGCCCAGAGAATTCCTATACCCTCATGGAGAGCCACCTCCGTTTTCACAAGGGACTTCGCGCTTGGGAACAGGTCGAAAAAGAAGAATCCTGAGAGACCCGCATCCGAGAAATCCGTTGGCGCGGCGACGGGGTTCATGCCTGCTTTGGTGAAGATGCCCATTGCCCTCGGCATGTGGACCGCCGAGGTGACAAGAGCAAAGGGATGCGAGCCCACGATAGCCTTGACGCAGCGCGCCTCGGAGCTGGTGTCGCGCGATTCCTTCTCGAGAATAAGGCGGGATGGCTCGACGCCGATGGCCATTGCCAGCTCGGCCATCATGTCCGCCTCGGCAGGGGCGCCGAACACTCTCCCGCCGGAGAGGACGAGCGCGCTGCCGGGGTTCAAGTTGTGGATGCGGATGCCCTCCAGCAGACGGGGCGTTGAGGAATGGGACAGCCTGCTGGTGACGGGAAGCGTCGGGTCGTACATCACGCCACCACCCAGCACCACGACAAAGGGGACTCGCCCATGCTGCTCAAGAGTGTAGGCCTCATGCGTTGACTCCAGCAGCAGCATCATGCGGTTGGGGACGAAGGAGAAGCTGAAAAGAGACAGAAGGACAAGGGAAAGCAACAGTAGGAACTTGCCCGACTTACTTCTTTTCGTAAACAGGAGCACGCAGGTTGCAAGCAGCAGCAGGGTAAGCACCACCGGCATCGGGCAGAAAAGCTGCGACACGAGTTTTTTCAGCAGGAACATCGTCTATCTCCTTAACAATGCGGAGCTTGCCCGCAACCCAATTTGTCGCCGTGCCTTTCAGCTCAAGCGTCCGGTTGATCAGGCGGTCGGCCCGGCTTGCTCCATGAGCCTTGTCAGCAATCCGCGGCATTCGGCGGCATGCGTGACGAGAAGGGCATGCCCCGCCTCCTCGAAAACTGTGAGGGCGGCTCCCGGTATCCTTGTCGCCATGTACTCCGCGCAGGCTCTGGAGACTATTCGATCTTTGGCTCCGTGGACAATGAGTGTCTGACAGCCAATATCGGCAAGGAGAGGGCGCATGTCAAGTTCTCCAAGCAAACGAAGTCCCTCGTCGAGCCGGGTGACGTCGGGAATACCGGGGATTTTGAACTGGATTTTTGACGGATGGACGAGACGTCTGTAGAAGCTCTCAAGAAGGACGAGTGGTTTTCGTGCGAGCTGGGCGCGCATGGCGTCCAAACCCGCCCGTGGTTGAGCAGGGTATTCGTCGTCCTCAAGGAACCGGGGAAAGCCGGAGACGATAAGCATCCCCCGTACCATGCCTGGGAACGCGGCGGCTGCGGCGAGCGCATGGAGGGTCCCCATGGAGGTTCCGACGACGACGTATGGTTCCGTAATGAGCAAGGGCGCAAGTTCCGCCGGGACGAGGGGAGGCGGCGGCGTGGCAGCCTGGCCGTCGAAGAATCCGAAATCGACCGCCTCGAAGGAGCCTGCGGCAAGCCCGCGGTAGTATGGCTCGAATATCGCGGGGGTTGTCGCCCATCCGGGAAAGAACAAAACCTTCATAGCCCCCCATGAAACTAACCAACACAAAACCTAAGCGCGCCCACGCGAGCGCCGCGAAGCCGAACGCGCCCCGCGCCATTCCGGGACGTCACATGTTTCTCTCATGGTTGAACAATCGCCCCGGCGGATGTGGGCGCGCTGAATAGTGGCCAAAGGAGTGGCGCTACTTTCTCAATTGTCCGTCTCCGTAGACGAGGAATTTGTAGCTGGTGAGCTCCTGCAGTCCCATGGGGCCGCGGGCGTGAAGTTTGTCGGTGCTGATGCCTATCTCCGCCCCCATGCCAAACTCGTAGCCGTCCGTGAAGCGTGTCGACACATTGTGATAGACGGCGGCGGAGTCGACTTCGCGCATGAAGCGTCCGGCCGCCGCGGAGTCGCTGGTGACAATGGAGTCGCTGTGATGTGATCCGTAGCGGTTGATGTGCTCGATGGCGGCGGCGAGGTCTGGTACGACGCCGACCGCTATGATGTAATCGAGGAACTCGGCCGACCAGTCCTCCTCCGTCGCCTCGATCGCTCGTGGGACGAGTCCGCAAAACGCCTTGTCGCCGCGCAGTTCGACTTTTGAGAGACGCTCGGCGAGTTTGGAAGCGAAGGTGTCGGCGATGTCCTTATGGAGCAACACGCTTTCGACGGCGTTGCAGACGCCTGGGCGTTGGCATTTGGCGTTTTCGATGATGTCGAGGGCCATGGTCTGGTCGCAGTTCTGGTCGACGTATATTTTGCAGACGCCCTTGTAGTGCTTGATGACGGGGATGGTGGACTCCTCGACGACCGTTCTGATCAGACTTTCGCCGCCGCGGGGGATCACCAGATTGATGTAGGAATCCATCTTGAGCAGTACGCTCACGGCCTCGCGGTCCGTCATGGGGACGACTTGGATCGCTCCCTCGTCGAGTCCGCATGAAAGGCAGGCGCGGGTGGCGCAATGCGCGAGGGCGAGGTTCGAGTTGATGGCCTCCGAGCCGCCGCGGAGGATCACGGCGTTGCCCGATTTGAGGCAGAGTCCGGCGGCGTCGATGGTGACGTTCGGCCGCGCCTCGTAGACGATGGCGATCACGCCGATCGGGACGCTTATCTTCTTGATCTCAAGGCCATTGGGCCTCACCCAGTCGGCCAGGGGACGTCCCACGGGATCCTCAAGGGCGGCCACCTCCCGGAGGCCGGTCGCCATGGCGGCGATCCGCTTATCGTTCAGTTCAAGGCGGTCCAGCATCGCGGAGGTTATGCCCTTCTGGCGGGCGGCTTCAAGATCCTTGTGGTTCGCCCGTTTCAAGGTATCCTTCTCGTGCTCAAGCGCGTCGGCTATCGCCAGAAGGCAGTTGTTCTTCTCGTGCGTCGACATCGTCGCGAGGCGTCTCGACGCCATCACGGCCCTCTCGCCCATCCCCGACAGGGCGACCTGCAGTTCCTCTTTGCTATAGCGCTTGTTCATGTGATCCCCTTGATGAGTTACGGCTTGCCGCTGAGGACAAGATTGTCGCGGTGGATAACCTCTTCGTCGCCGTCATAGCCTAACAACGCCTTGACCATTGACGATTTATGCCCCTTGAGTTTCGCGGCATCCGCGCCGCTGTAGTTGGAAAGTCCCTTCGCGACGGTCTGTCCGGAGGACGTCACGATCTCGACGGTGTCGCCCCGCGAGAAGTCACCCTCGATCGCGGTGATGCCTGAGGGGAGAAGACTGCGCCCCCTATCGACGATCGCCTTGACGGCGCCGTCGTCGATGGTCAGCCTGCCTCGCGGACGCGTGAAGAAGGAAAGCCATCTTTTTCGTGATGAGAGGCGTTCGCCTTGGGAGGACGTGAACAGCGTGCCCACGTCGTCGCCCTGCAGTATTTTGCCCAGCACATCCGGGTCGGCCCCGTTGGCGATCCAGAGGCTGAGGCCGGCGGAGAGGACGATCTCGGCCGCCTTGAGTTTGCTGGCCATGCCCCCTTTCGACAGTTCGGGGTCGTCGGTGCCGACCGCGAGGCTGCGTATCTTGTCGTCGAGTCGCCCTACAATCGATATGCGTTCACCGAGACGCCCGTCGGCATCGACCTGGCGCAAGCCGTCGACCATCGTCAGAATAATGGTGAGCTCGCAGCGGGTCATCGACGATATCAGCCCGGAGAGGATGTCGTTGTCGCCGAACTTCAACTCGTCCACCGCCACCGAGTCGTTCTCGTTGATGATGGGGAGGATGTCCATATCCCACAGTGAATTGACGCAGTTCAGCGCGTTGAGGTGTTTCTCCCGATCGGAGAGATCCCCCGCCGTGAGGAGGAGTTGGGCGACATGGAATCCATGATGGGATGCGGCCTTCTCGTAAAGTGCCATGAGCTTGCTTTGCCCGATGGCCGCCAATGCCTGCACATCGGAGAGGCGCGCCGGGCGTTTCGCAAGCGACAAGGTGCGCATGCCTAGTCCGACCGCGCCGGATGACACGAGAATTGGCTTGACGCCTTTTGCCCTCAGCGCGGCGATCTGGCCGATCAGAACGGGAATGCGGGCCACGTCTGTCAAAAGGCGGGTGCCGACTTTGATGACAACGCGCCTGGCGCTTGCCGCGACCTTTTTCCTTGCGGTGAGTTGATCCACGCCCTCGCCTTGCTTTCTGGTTGCCGAAGACGTTTCCTGTATGCGTGTCAGGCGATGCCGTCTCCAGAATGGTTCAAGATGCTCTTGTCGTTGGTTTTCGCAAGAGAATGAGCTTTATTATAATTTTCCATTGACAAAACGCAAGGCATCAGGTGGATATGGATCCCTTATCTTTTGTGGACGAGGAGTTGGCGCGGTTGGGGAGCGAGGGCCTTCTGAGGAAACTTCGAAACGTGAAACCACTGTCTTCACGGGAGGTTCTCGTCGATGGACGGAGTTGTCTGAACTTCTCCTCGAATGATTATCTGGGGCTTGCATGGCGTCCGGAGTTGAAGGCCGGCGCGGCGCGATGGATGGATGATTTAGGAGCGGGAGCGGGGGGCTCGCGTCTTGTCACGGGCAATTTCGCCGCCTATCAGGAGTTGGAACGAAGGATCGCCGCATGGAAGCGGGCCGAAGCCGCGCTTCTGTTCGGCTCGGGGTATCTGGCGAATGCGGGCTGTCTGCAGGCCATCGCTGATCGGAACTCGGTGATCTTCGCGGACAAGCTCAACCATGCGAGCCTCATTGCGGGATGTAAACTCTCGGGAGCGGATTTCAAGCGCTTCGCCCACAAGGACTACGGCCAATTGGCGGAGATGCTTGGCAAAGCCGGTCCACGGAAGCGGAAAGTCATTGCCAGCGACACCGTTTTCAGCATGGATGGCGACGTGGCTGACGTCGCCGCGCTGAAGGAGGTGGCGGAGCGTAATGGAGCCCTGCTGTACCTCGACGACGCCCACGCCACCGGAGTTTTTGGAGAGAACGGGGAGGGACTCGCCGACGGGCGCGCGGCCACGATCGTGATGGGCACCTTCAGCAAGGCGATGGGGTCGTATGGCGCCTATGTCGCCTGTTCGGCGAGGATGAGGGACTACCTGGTGAACAGCTGCTGGTCGTTCATCTTCACAACGGCTTTGCCCCCTCAGGTGTGCGGGGCGGTCGCCGCCGCGCTCGACTTGACCCTGTCCGAGGAGTTTAAAACCGTGCGGGCCTCCTACTTGAAGAAAGTGCAGGCGTTGACGGCCGAACTGATGACGAGGGGATTTGACACGGGAGACACCTCGACGCAGATCATACCGTTGATGGTTGGCGAGCCAGAGGCGGCGGTTCGGATCGCCAGAACGTTACTGGAAGAAGGGATTCTCGCCGTTGCGATCAGGCCGCCAACAGTCCCGCACGGAACAAGCAGAATCCGCATCAACCCGACCGCCGCCCACACCGTGGACGACATCCACCGTCTCACCGCCGCTCTGGCGAAGGTGTGCGGAAGTTTTTTAGGCAAATAACTCCGTGGTCGCCCGTGGAATTATGTGCTGAAAAACTTCAGTTGAGCCTCTCAAGCGTTTTTTCGGCGAGGTCGGACCAGAGTTCCCACTTCTTCTGCTTGTCACCGGCGCAAAGATTGAGCCTGCTTATGCCTTTTTCCTTGTCACCTTTTGCCAGGTAGATGCGTCCTGCCTCGTAGTTGGCTTGGCAACGGAGGGGGGGGGGGGCTGTGATGTCGTCACCGATGGCCTTGAACTTCTCGGCCGCGGCGGCGGAGTCGCCCTTCGCCTCGACACTGTAGGCATCGTTCAGTTTCCCCATCCAAAAGGGAAGTGGAGACGCGACGCCAATCTTGTCGAACATGGCTTTCGCCTCGTCGTATTTCTTGTCGGCGAACAGAAGCGTGCCGAGGCGCAGTCGGGCGAAATCGGCGGCACCATAGGCTGGATGGGCCGCAATGGCTTTTTGCAGCTCGGGGATCGTCTGCGCCTGCTCAAGCTCGGCAGCCGCCTTGACGCTCGCCTCGTTGGACGACTGGAGAAGGGCCATCGCCACTCCGAGCAGCAGAATCGCCAACAATCCGCCGTAGATGAAGTGCTTCCAATAATTGACGATAAACTCGTTGATCGTGTCGAGTTCGCTCGAAATGTTCTCGACAGACTCAAACTCCTCGTGCTTGTCTTTGCTCATATGCTCGTATCTCCGCAATTCGTGATGTTACTCTTGGTTGACGAGTCGTTTACAATACTGGAAATCGGCTGTTATGCAAAGCGGCTTCCCGTGATGTCAAACCGAAAACATCTTACTCCGCATGTGGACAGAATGGCGCAAGTGACGGAGTTTTGGGAATGAAGAGGCTACACACCAATTCCGCGTCGAACGGTGCGTTGTCGACAGCCGTTCGTCGGTAGTTGCGCTGAAAGTCGAATAGGAAGTGAAGGGAGCCTTGGAGCGAGCATGGGGTGATGCATACTGTTCCTCCCGGAGCGGCGGGGATGATAAACGAGCATTCGGTGTATCCGTTGATGTCAAGTTCGATGATGCGTCCGTTTATGTCCAGCGACGCATGGGTGGGCGCTGGCGAGTATAACGGGAGGTTGATCTCAACTTCCACCGCATTTCCCAGAGGCGCGGTTGAAAAAGTTTTCATGATCGTCTGTCCAGGAAATATTTCGATTGTCCTCCATGAGCCCATGGCGCACGGGCCATTGTCCACATGGAGGGTTCTCGTGCCCAGGTCGACGTTCACGCCGTCGGATCGTATAATGCGCATAAGCGGTGGTTCGACGTTGAACCGGTAGCGGTCATAGGCGGAATAGGTGATGAATGCGCTTGCCATAAGGGCGAGGGCGATCCACAAAGCCTTCTTCCTCATCAGGCCGAGTCTGGTTATCACATATACATGCTGGAGCAATCCTCCCGCGAGGATTGCCAACAGGGGGGTGGCGGGTGCTCGGTATCTACCGAGGTTGAAGAAGGCGGCGATGCTGAGCCAGTAGGCCGCAAGCAGGAGCATGGGCAGGAGGAGGCGCCATTTGCCGTAGCGTCGCGGGTGAAGCAGAAAAAGGGCGGTGATTCCCAGGACTATCAGGGGAGCGGTGTCGTAGAGGCCGACGCGCGAAAGGGTCCGGCTCAAAGGACTTTGGAGGTAGAGGTCGACATTGTTCGGTATTTCTCGATGATCCCAGAATAATAGGAGTTTTCTGAAGGTCAATTCGGCGAAGGGGATTGGTTCGGCAAGAGCGAATCGGACAATCCTGATGGCGATGGGAACCTCCTGTGACGTGGCGCTCCAATATTTGTAAGTGGAGGGATAGGTGAGGTAGCCAGGTGGTGCCTCCGGGTTGTTGCCAAAGGCTATGGTTGGCCCCATCCCTGTCGAAGGGCCAAGAAGTCTGCCAGCAACGAGGGAGTTCCTTGCAGAGAAGGGGAGCGAGGGCAGCAGGAGGACAATGAGAAAAAGCGTAACCATTCCCATCTTGCTGCGGACAATGCTGTTGGCGTTGGGGCAGGAGGGACGCGCGGGTGCCACTATGAGAAAAAGAAGGACAGGGACGAGGAACCATACGTTGCCGCGGGTTAGGATGGCGCAGGCTAGTGAGAGGCCGACCCACATCCACGCACTAATGCTGCCCGAGCGTAGGGCCCGAAGCGAAAGATAAGCGATAAGGCTCATCCAAAAGCCTTGAAGCGTTTCGATGAGCAGATACGGAGTGTAAAATATCGGGACTCGGTCGAAAAAGAATAACAGCGCAGCGACAAGAGCCGCTTTCCGGCCGAACGCCATTCCAGCGGCAAGCCCCGTCAGGTAGATGGTCAGGGTTCCTATCAGAGACTGGGCGACGAGGATGATCCAGAGTTTGTTGCCAAACAGTTTGAAAAACGTGGCAAGGAAGGCGAACGGATAAAAAGGTTGATGGTAGAACTCCTTGCCGTACAGTCCCTTCGAAAACTCGGTGGCGATCAGGCAGTACCGAGCCATGTCGGTGCCGATAGGTGGAGCGCGGACCATCGGGTCGGTGGCGGACAGTTCGGCGCACACAAGCAGCCTGACGACGAGCGCCGCAGCCGAGATCCCGATAAGAAGCACAACTAAGATCCGTGTCCGCAGCATCCCACCTGCGGCAATCCTGTCAAGCCGGAGAGGCATGCCTCACATGCTCATGAGTTCGTCTTCTTTGGCCTTGAGGGAGGCGTCAATGTCCTTGATGCTTTGGTCTGTCATCTTTTGGATGTCATCCGTCATCTTCTTGAGGTCGTCCTCGGTGATCTCTCCTCCTTTTTGGGCTTTCTTCACGGTCTCGTTGCCCTCGCGGCGGAGGTTGCGGACGGCGACGCGGGCGTCCTCCGCCCTGGCCTTGACTTGTTTCGCCAGCGAGGCCCGGCGCTCCTCGCTCAGTTCGGGAATGGGGAGGCGCAGAATGCGTCCGTCATTGATGGGGTTGATGCCGATGTTCGACGCTTTGATAGCCTTCTCGATCGCCACCGCGGCGGAGGCGTCCCACGGTTGGATGACCAGCAGGCGCGGCTCGGGAGCGGTTATGCCGGCGAGCTCTTTCAGGCGGGTCGGTGTGCCGTAATACTCCACGGTGATGTTTTCGACAAGCGCCGGCGAGGCCTTGCCTGTCCGGAAGCCGGAGAAGTCGGACTTCATATGATCAATGGTTTTCTTCATGTGGTCTTTCAGATACTCCATGACCTTGCTTGCTCCGACGCTCATAGTGCGACCTCCTACAATGAGTTATTGCTCTCGTGTCGGGTAACATATTCCCGCAGCGTATACCGGCGTTTACTATACACCGTCCTCTGGGAAGTTAAACTTGAAATTCGGGCATGTCAGCTCCGCGTGGACGCTTCCCCGCACGGAGTTTCCGATGACGATACGGGAGGCATCGAGCAGGTCGTTGGGATAGAGTGCCGCTTCACGGGCCTTGAGGCGTCGGATCTGCCGTTCACGCCAAATCCCCGGCAGGAGTCCGCTGGCGAGGGGGGGCGTGACCCATCCGTCACCGCTGCGGACGCATAGGTTGCTGATGGCTCCCTCGGTGATCTCGCCGCGCTCGTTTGCGAAGATGACCTCGTCGTAGCCCGCCTCCCGCGCCGCCGCCAGCGCCTTGTCGTAGAAGGAGCGATTGGTCGTCTTGTGGTGGAGTCTCACATCTGATGAGTCGACGCGGCGGGCGCACAAGGCCAGACGTGCCCGTTTGACACCCCAGCCTGCGCTTGGCAGAGGGATCGACTCCATGCGGGCGCAGCCCGCGCTGTCGAGGAGCAGTCTCACCCTGGCGCGTTCCGCGGCTTGGGGAGGAGTGAACGTATGGCACAAGGCCTGGATACTGTCTTTCCTCCAGGGCCGGCCGAAATACAGTTGCGAGAGTTTGAGCCGTCTCAGATGCGCCGTGAGCAGGTGGAATCCTCTCCGGCGCCACAGCATGGTTTCGAAAAGTTCGAAAGGGGGGGGCGGAGGCCTAAGGAAAGAGCTTTTCACAAGGCACTCGCTCCATTCGTCGTCTGGCACTGAATCGGCGACGATGCCTGAGCCGATCCCCAACGAGACGGTTTGCCCGGTGATGGCTATCGTCCGGATGGCCACGTTCAAGCAAAAGCTCTCGGAGGAGAGAAAGACGCCGATCGTTCCGGTGTAGACCCCCCTGGGAAAAGGCTCGATTGACGAGATGAGCTCCATTGCTTTGACTTTGGGCGCCCCAGTGATCGACGGGGCGGGGAAGTTGGCGCGGAGGATCTCCGGGATGGAAACGTCGCCTCGGAGGCACCCCGAAACCTCGCTGATCATCTGGTGGACTGAAGGATAGGTTTCGATGTGAAACAACGGTGAGACCTTGATTGACCCGGTCAGGCAGATTCGGCCAAAGTCGTTGCGGACCATGTCGACGATCATCACGTTCTCCGCCCGGTTTTTCGGGTCCACGGAGAGCGCGTTGGCGGCGCGGCGGTCAGCCTCCGCCCCCGGTTCGCGCCGCGCCGTGCCCTTCATCGGCCTCGATCGGAGGCGGCTGCCTGTCCGTTCAAGAAACAATTCTGGGGAGAATGAGAGAAGTTTCGCCGTTCCGGTGTTGACGAATCCGAGGTAGGGGACGGGGTGCCGCGCGGCGATGGCGAAGAAGAGCGATTCCGGATCCCCGCACGGTGAGAGGCGCAGCGGGAACGTCAAATTCGCCTGATAGATGTCTCCCTCGGCGATATGTTGTTGCAGGGTGGCAACGGCCGAGAGGTAATCCGCCTCTGAAACTTCGGGAACTGCCGCGGGCTGGTACACTGGAGCGGCTTTGGATGCCGCCATGAAGTCAGACGGATAAAGCTGAGTCGGAGCTTTGCTATAGGCGGCAAGCCAGACGAGTGGCGTCGTGTCCGTTTTGTTGACGGACAAGGCCATGTCGAACAGGGGAGCAGCCTCATAGGAGATGAACCCCGCCACGCGAAGGCCAGCCGACAGGGATTGGTCGAGCCACGCAAGCGCGGCTGCGGCCTCGGAGAGGGTGTGTGCCTCCCGTATCTCGGTTGGTTCCTGGAACAATCCCCAGGTGGGAGTCTTGCCTGGCAGCCGGGCCAGCACCGTCTCCGGCTGGCGGAGGCAAGAAAGAAGCTGCCTCGACTCGTCCATGTTCCTCGCAGTGGTGGTTGAAAGAGCCTACCTTAGTTTTTCCGGCATATAATTTCACGGGCGACCGTGAATTTATATGCCGGAAAAACTATTGTTCTAAACAAATATCTGGTAATGAGGAGCTTTGATGGAAACAGATTGCAAGGTGGAGGCGGCTCCAGGCCGCCCTGAAGGTAAAATAGTGCGTTTGAAGCGCGAGCTCGGCCGTGTCGGGGAGAAGGCCCTGCTTCATCCCTGGATCTACTCGGGAGCGGTGGGGGCGGTCGATGGGTTCCCCGAGAGTGGGGACGTGGTGAGGGTCGTGGACAAGACAGGGCTTTTTGTCGGGTGGGGGCATTTTAGCGTCTCTGGCGGCATTTGTGTCCGCATCATTTCTTTTGACGAGCGGCTCTATCCTGATGAAGAGTTTCTCCGCGGCAAGGTGATGGGGGCTGTGGCCCTTCGTCGACGGCTGCCTGAGAGGATTCCGACGGATTGCCGCCGCCTGGTGTTCTCGGAGTCGGATGGTCTGCCGGGGGTGGTAGCGGATCAGTATGGTGATTTTCTTGTCGTTCAGCTTCAGACCAAAGGGATGATGAGGAACAAGAAGGAAATTGCCGCCGCGCTCCTCGAGGCCACAGGCGCAAAAGGGGTTTTCGAACGCTGCGACGGAGATTCCCGTGACGAGGGACTGCAAGGTGAAAGTGGGCTTCTGGCCGGCGAGCCTCCTCCCGCTCAGTTGCTCGTGACAGAGAACGGATTGAAATTCAACGTGGACATCACCTCGGGGCAGAAGACGGGGCTCTTTCTCGACCAGCGCGAGAACCGGGCGTTGGTGTCGTCGTATGTCCGTCCGGGGCATGCGTTTCTTGACTGTTTCTCCTATACGGGCGCGTTTGGTCTCGCCGCGGCGCGGCAAGGCGCGGCGAGGGTGTGCATGGTTGACAGCTCGGGAGAGGCGCTTGTGGCGGCGAAGAAAAATTTCGAGGTCAATGGGCTGCCCATGGATTCCACTGAGTTTGTCGAGGCCAACGTGTTCCAGCTGCTGCGCTCTTTCAGGGACTCGCGGAGGACGTTTGACGTGATCGTCCTTGATCCGCCCAAGCTCGCGCCTTCGAAGGCGCAAGCTCCAAAGGCGCTGCGGGCGTACAAGGATCTCAACTTGCTTGCCATGAAGCTCCTATCCCCCGAGGGGGTTTTAGCGACATTCTCCTGTTCCGGGGCGGTGAGCCGCGAGGAGTTCGAGCAGATGCTTCGCTGGGCGGCGACCGATGCGGGTAGGGAGGCGCGTGTGCTTGAGCGGCTTTCGCAACCGCCCGACCATCCCGTCTCTCTGCGCATTCCCGAGGCGGCCTATTTGAAGGGTGTGATCTGCCACATCCTTTGATTTCCCGCGCGTTATGGGGAAGTTTGGTTTCTCAGTTCTCTTCTCCGGCGTTATGGTATGTAGAATAAGCAGCGAGAGGTGTGAGGCGAATGGGCGACGACAACAATGTGCTAGTCAAGAACAAGAAGGCGTTCCATGACTATCAGATATTGGAGGCTTTCGAGGCAGGCATAGAGTTGCGCGGCACGGAGGTCAAGAGTTGCCGCCTGAGGAACACCTATGTCAAGATACAGGGGGGCGAGGCGTTCCTGCTCAATGTCCACATCGCCCCCTATGAACACGGGAATCGCTTCAACCATGATCCGCGCAGGGAGCGGCGTCTTCTGCTGCGGAAGCGGGAGATCCGCAAACTGTTCCAGCAGACCCGCGAGAAGGGATGCACCATCGTCCCCTTGAAGATCTACCTGAAGCGCGGGATCGTCAAAGTCGAGATCGCGGTGGCAAAGGGAAAGAACAAGGGCGACAAGCGCGATGATATGAGGCGGAAAGACGA
>CAYTFM010000142.1:0-3640 GCA_964436735.1 uncultured Victivallales bacterium
TCAGCTTGAGGCTGCGGTCGTGCATGAGGACCTCGGCGGCGGCGGGCATGCCGGGGCACGGGATGGCGAACGGCACCGAGGGGGTGGAGCCCGTGACCGCCTCGTAGACGGGGTCGATCTTGATGGTCCCGTCATAGCGGGCGCGGGTGGAAAGTCCGCCGAATGAGGCGATCAGCGTCTCGTTCGGATGGAGGACGAGCGTGAATTTGCCGTCGACGGTTCCGAGGCGTTTGCCGTCTGGGAGAGATGAGGCGATGGAAAGTGCGGACGAGTAGTACTTTTCCCCGATAATGACGTCGTTTTCGTCCTTGATCCAGCCATTGTGTTCACACAAAGCTTCGACAGTGCTTTCTCCGCCTATCGCTACTGGCGCGCCGGAGGCGGAGAGGATGGAGAGCGAGAACTTGCCGGAGGCGGAGCCTTGGACATAGGCCGCCAGCGAGATGGCGTCGCCGGTGATCTTGTGTGTGGGTTTGCCATCCTGCATGACGGAGACGCCGGTTGCGTAGATCTTGATGTGGTTTCCGGCGTTGAGGTCGACGGGGGTGCCGGGATTGGCGACAATGACGGCGTCGTCCTGCTGAATGTTGTTCGAACCTTCGGCGGGATGGTCGTCGACAACGAGGAAAGGCCGGAGGTAACGGATCCTATCTTCACCTTCAAACCGTGAGGTTCTACGAAGAGTGATGGTCGATCCACCGCCTGTGACAGGAAATTGTGGCACGCTGTATTCGCCATATAGTTGTCGTTTGTGCTCGACAAGAGGATCAGAAGCCTCCACCCGCGTTCCTTGGCTGACAAGGTAGAGGTCGTTAAGGGTGGTGATAAGGCCGTCCGCATCGGCGAGTTCGGGGCTGAAAATGAAGTCCGCCGAGCGCCCGAACGCTGTTTTCACGTGAATGGGGATTGAGTTGACGCCGAAGAGGACGGGAACCTCAATATGCGACTTGAACGCGCCGGGCATGTTGGTTGGGCGCATATTCGCGTTGTCGTTCATGTTGTCCATTTCTGGAGAGAGGCCGAACACATATACGGGGGCGGGCAGGCGTTTCCCGTTGACGCTTAACTCCGGAGCCAGTTTGACGGGATCCTCGGCGCATCCAGCGACTGGGTCATAGACGTAGAGGTCGAACTTGATCAGGGAGGGTGAAAGCGAGCCTGTCGCACTCCTTGGCTCAACGACAAGAGACCCCTCATGCACGACAACCTTCGGCAAAGGCTGCGACACGGGGATGAAGGCGCGTTCGGTGTCAAGCGACATGAGCGTAGGAACTTCCGCCCCCGCGCTAACACCCGCGCCGAAGACGGCGACGTTGAAGTCGTCGTAATAGTTCATGATGAGCCGGTAGTTGCCGTTCTCGGGGCCGGAGGCGCTGGTGGTGTGGAGTCGCGGGTCGGTTTTGCTCGAATCCACATTCGATTCACCGTAAACAGGCCACTTGTTGTCGCCAACGCATGGCCTCGCGCCAGTGAGTTTGACGGTGTTGGAGCCCTCGTCCCATGGTGCGTAGCTTAGGCTGTTATGCTGACAGTTCATCAGGACGAAATCGGGTGCGGACATGACATGACGGGAATCAAGTTTGTCAGCCGGTATTGGCAAGGGGCCATAGGTGCCGTTGGAGATGTTGAGAGTGACCTCTTTTGTCTCTCCGACGTACATCCAGATGTCCTTGGGGGAAAGCGAGGCGACGCGCAGAACGTCTTTACGGGTGGTGTCGCCGCCCGTGCCGTCGCCTGTGCCGCCGCCACCACCTGAACCTGAGCCACCGCCACCGTAGCCCCCTCCGCCACCGTAGTCAGTCCAGTCACCGGGCGGTGGCGGGAAGATCGGCGGGTTGTCGATGACTGCCGTCGTCGTGGTGGTGGAGGATGTCAGCGCCGCATGGATGGAGTCGCTGTTGGAGATGGACGCGCGGTCCCTGAAACTATCCGTCTTGGCGTCGAAGAACGTTGCAAGATCGATGTGCGTCGGATTATCGTTGCGGGAGACGTTGATGGTGTATTCGCCGGTGGTCGTGGTGGTTGTTATCAATGTCTTGGTAGAATTATAGGCTGATTGGGTCGACTCGACATGCTTAAACGGGGAGGCGCCACCGGCTCCAGGCAGGCTGATGAAGGCTTTGAAGGTCTGATCGGCGCAGAGACTCAATTGCTCGACGGCCCCCCCCTGGTAGGTTGGCCGCAACTCTTCTAGAAGAGAAAGCCTGACCTCTCCTGACGTGCCGTAACTGGATTGAAAAATAGGAGTCTTGCCATCGCCGCCTGGTGCTCCGTCGACAAACTTAGCAAACGCCTCAGTGTCTCCGTTGTAATCGGTTAGTGCAATGTAACCATGGACCGCAACTGTGTTGTATTTCCCGTCGGGGATATCAATCTCCTCTGAGATTTTGTGGTTGATGTGCGATAATGATTTTTTGATTTGCTCGTAGACGGCTTTGCACTCCTCGATGTCTAATGGACTATCGACAGAGACAGCCACAGAGTTCGCGACGGAGAACTTGACCATTTTGCCGCGGCTGAAGATGAAAGGGCTGGTGAGGACGCCCGTTTTCCCGATGGTGTTCGCGGCGGAGACGCGGAGATTGTGGGCGCCGTAGACGAGGGCGTCGATACCGAGGCAGCCGGTGAGGTCGTTGCCGAGCCAACGCTGCCGTATGTCGACTTTGTTGAGGCGTTTGAGTGAGAATACGACGGTGGCATTGTTGTCCGAGAACGTCACGTCGAAGAGGTCACGCGGCAGGCTGACGTTGTCGAGGCGGATGTCGAGAGAATCGGGATCCAATCCGAGTGGGTGGGAGACCGTTCCCGCGATGCGGTAGTTGTCGGCATCCTGCTCGTGGAGTTCGCCATTGAGCTCAAGGGCGTTGTAGAGGCTGTGGTACCCCATGATTGTTTTGCCGGGTTTGAACGCGAAATCGACGGAAGGCGTGGATGTGTCGAGTTTCACGGAGAGTGTTTTGACAAGAGTGCCTCCCCCCTGCCTTTGAGCTTTGACTGTGACGCTATTGTCTCCCTCCTTCAGCAATGTGTTTCTGGTGTTGAATATCAGTCCGCCATTTATGGGCTGGAGCGAGGCGATCTCGGTCTCGCCATTGGAGACGACCTCGACGCGGACGGCGTCAACTGGAACCCGCCCCTGGATAGTGGTTCTCGGCTCACCCGCCACGTGACCGGAGAAATTCCCGGTATTGACTTCCCGCGGGATGTCGATGACGATGTCAGTGGTGGATGTACCGGGGAGATTCCGCCCGGACGTGGACGAGGAGGAAGTCGACGGCGTGACGTTGCTATTTGGCTGCGTCCTTCCGTTGGCGACGCACGAGCACGTGGCGTTGGCGGGAAGATTTGCCGGGAAGGCCGCCTTGACCCTCACGACCTGTGCGGAGCCCGAGGCCGCTCTCGCCGTATCGACGATGACGGCGGGAACGACGGCGACGACGACTTCGGAGATGATGACATTGAACTGCACGGAGGTTAATTTGTCGAGGTTGAGTCCACCAAGTATGTAATCGGCAGGTTGGCCGGGTATGAACGAGGATGGGGTGATGGAGGTGACAAACGGCACTGACGATTTTTTGTCCAAGGGCTCCAGGCGATAGGATATGTAGCGTTCGACGGAGTTGCCGCCGCCGATTTCCGC
>CAYTFM010000142.1:3650-4765 GCA_964436735.1 uncultured Victivallales bacterium
GGATTTGCCGTCGGCCATTTGTCGCATAGTCAGGGACTGCCCCTGCTTGAGCGCGGCTCTTCCGTTTCCGGTCGTGAAAAGCTCCTTGACGGACTGGAACCCGGTGTCGGTCTCAACGCTTATGTCAACCATCGCCTCGTCGACGCCGGGAGCGAAGTCGTAGTATTTGAAGGAGAATTGCCGATTTGTGTCGGTTTCCACCTCCGTGGAAAGGCGGCACTCGAGCGTGTTCAACGCGTCGCCGCGGGAAACTCCGAAAAGCACCTCAGACGGAGACGGCGCCACGTCGACGAGGAATGGCGTCTGCGATGGGGCGTTGAGGTGCGCGGTGGCCGCGGCCGTGATGGTGAGCGCTCCTAATGGAGAGTCAGCGAAAAAGTCCGCCGCCAGGACGAAGGTGTTGTCGCCTTCGCGGATAGGAAGTCCGGAGACGACCAGTCGACCTCCTTCCATTGCTGCCGTTTCGACGGCCGCTCCGTTAAGCCTGAGCGCCGAGAGACCGGCGGTGTTGACGATTTCCGCGGTGAAGGTCGCGGTCGGGGCGGCTCCGCTTTGGTCGATCTCGGCGGTGGCCTTGATCGAGGGGCGTTCGCCGAGATGATGCTGGAAGCTCCAGATGGAATTGGACAGCTTCGGGAAGCTTCCGATATTTCCCGCCAAGTCGGTCATCTCGATTCTCAACTCATGGATTCCCTCTTGGATGAGCCCCGCGTCAAGCCAGAAGTTGCCGTTGGCTATCGACAGCGCTCCATTGTCGCTTTCATCCTTGTTCAACTCAACCGGAGAACCGTCGACGAGGATGCCGACGGAACTGATTCCCGTCATCTCCTGATAGGTGCCCTTGACGACGAGTGAACCGAACGTGTGCCTTTCGGCAACGCATTCGATTTGGGGTCCCGTGGTGTCTTTGAACAGCGTGTGGTCGAGCGTCTTCTCACCAAGCGTGATCGTTGCGATTGCTTTCGTGGTATAGCCATCCTGGTCGACGGCGGTGATCTCAAAATAATTGCGCCCCTCGGCAAGATCCGCCGCGCTGAAGTGGCCTGCCACGTCCAACTGGTAGCACCGCTTGAAGGCGTTGTAGACAAAGCTTGCCGTCGATTGAGCGACCGTCG
>CAYTFM010000142.1:4775-10752 GCA_964436735.1 uncultured Victivallales bacterium
GAGTCCCACGTCATGATGTTGGCGACGGGACTTCCGTTGGCGATCAAGTCGATTGAGACTTGTCTGAGGGCACGGTCGGAGGCGATGGGACCGGAGTAGTGAACGGTGTCCGAAGCGTGGGCGAGCGTTATGATCTCAAGATTCGGATCGACATTGTTGACGATCCATGCGGGAATGGCCCCCTTAAGATCATCGAGAAGCCTGCCGATTGTGGTGATGTTTTTTTGCTCGTCGCCGAGGGAGAAGGTGATTCCCGATGCAAGAAAGCGCGGCGAGGAGTTGAAGCACTGCGCCTCGACGGAGAGCGTGTTGTGTCCGGCGATCGTGGGGAATTTGTTCGTCCCGCTTTCTTTGGAACCAAAGTTCGGGAGCGGATCGCTTGACGCGTTCGGCAAAGCGTCGTCGAAGGGGTCAAGGTGGAACTTGTAGACATCATCCGGGCGAAGCGAGTTCGCGACATCATAGAATGGAACGGAGAAGAAGTCGTAGTCCTCGTTGAAGAAGAAGACCTGAGATGAAAGGCCGTTTCGTCCGCGGGCGACGAGAGGCGCCGGGAGAAGGCCGTTGAATCCGTTGTCGACCAGCGCGGTGTCGGAGTAGATGTTGGCGTTTCTGATCTTGTTGAGGTGTTTGACGATGTCCTTGCCGAGCTTCGCGACCACTTTCATAGGGGTGGCTCCCACTGCTGGATTCTTGAGATATTCGTCTCTGGCGTCTTGCGAGTTCAACGTGTTCCGCCAGACGACGTAGCCTTGGAGGTCGTCAGGTTGGTTGCCGATGACCAGGTCAATCCTCCCGTCTCCGGTGGAGGCCGAGAGGACGGGGCCGCTCTTGTCCATGGCGACTGACTTAGTGTCGTATGTGGACACCTTCGCCTCAAGCGGCGCGGATCGCGCAACCACCACGCCGTCCGCGACGCGCTGCGCGAAGATCTTCACGTCAAGCTCGCGGCCACGGAGGTTTTCGGAGATGACATCCGAGCCGAAGGTGATCGAAGTGCCGGATGTCAGGTTGCTGGTGGTGGCGTTGAGAAGTCCGTATTTCGGATCTGTCAATCTGACGAGATAGTTGGTGGCGCGGTCGTCACTGGAAACCCATGAGATAGTGATGCCCGGGTCATTGGAATGGTTGACTGAAAGACGCCGCGGGGCGGCGAGCGCGCCGAACGTCGCGCAATTGACAGTTGGCGTGGCGTTGAGTCCCGCCAGGACGGTTCTGCCGCCGCTTTCGTGAGGTGTGCCGAGCCCGCAGTCGAACAGCGCGGAGACGCCGTAATTGCCAGGGAGCGAGTAGGTGTGGCGGATCTGCGCTCTGGCATCCGTCTGAGTGGTTTCAGGGATGACGGGAGTGTCCTTTTTGTGGTCGAACTGCCAACCGATGGAAGAGTTTCCCGTGAGCGCGGTTTTTCCTAAAAGAACACCCGCAAGGTCAGGATCCGGGCTGCCATCCAGGCCGTCTCCGAAGACATCGGCCTTGAAGATTCCGGCGCACGCGTATCGCCAGAGATCCTGATGTGGGGCGTCGATGGCGTTATTGATGACGATAAGGCGACGGACAGCCACTGCGGTGTACGGCCCCATTTCTATCGCGAAGTCGTAGCCGTCCTCATCGGAAAGCTCATGAGCTTTTGCGCTTTGTTCGCCTCTGGTGAAAAGTGTCGTCCGCTCCGGAGTGTGGACGATGCGGTAGTCGTTCATTTTCTCTCCGACGGCGCCGATGGGAATGGAGAAGAGCCGCCCTCCCTGTCTTATCTTCAGATTCGCCCAGTTGGAATTGGGTGGAGGATCTTTTCTGACTGTCTGCCTCTCCGCGACCAGTAGCAGGGTGAACTCGCCGGAAAGCCCACCGCCTGTTCCGTACTTAAGGGAAAGGGGCTTGTCCACGCTCTGCAGGAAAAGTATATCCGACTCATCCTGTTCGACGGTGGAGACACGCGGAACCGCCACCCCTGCGGGGAAGTAGGTCCACGAGGCGATCTGCGCATTCACCTCGGGGTTGATGAGCTCCGCCACGGCCGTGCCGCCGTTCACGCTGACTAAGACATCGGACCAAAAGGTTTTGCGGGCGAAAGCCGAGTTGGCGACGATGTCGCCATGTTGAGACGTGGCAAGCAAATAGGAGCCGTCCAGGGACGTAGGATCGCCAAGATTACCGAACTGAAGTGCGCCTCCCGCCGCGAAAACATCGTTTGGCAACGCGATCGTCGCCGTGGGCAGGCCGCCGTCAAGCGTCATCATCTTGTAGTTCACATACACTGTAAGCTGCGAATTGGCGTAATCGAGAGTGATCAACTGCCGTTTCATAGGTGAGAGGGAGAGCGTGATAGGACTTCCGTTCAAGTCGCGACCTTTTTCAAGACGTATATCGTTGAGGTGGAATGCCCCGGTTTCAGAGGTCTCAGAAACCCATGAGAGCTTCACTGGAGTGGAATTGGCCAGAGCGGCCGCCTTGAAGACAAGCCCCGTATAGCTTCCAGGAAGGACGAGCGCGGAGAACCGCCACGCCTGAGTGCCGGGCGGCAGGTTGAAACTGTAGCCGTCAGGCCGGGAACGGAGGGTATGGGTGATCCCGTTACCCACTTGAAGATCCCCGTCAAACTGCAAGGCCTTGTCTGCGCCGATGGGCAGCATCGCATTGGAGATTATCTCGCAGGGAGCGGGAAGACTGTCCAACTCCGTCGGACTCTGTCCCGATCCCACTTCGCACCGCCATGGCGTGCCGGTCAGATTTTTCACGTCGACGAGAGTTTTGGGAAGCAGGCCGGAAAGATCCGGAGCGACAGTGTAGGGAGGCGTGAAACAGTAGGCGTCGCCCCTTCCCTCGGTGAGAAGGTGGCTGACGGGGACGGCTTTTATGATGGTGTCGAAGGGGTTGCCGTCCTTGGGCTTGAGGAATTTCGTGTTCGGCACGAAGCCTGAACCATTCCACCGGCGGGCGGGAACGAGTTTCGAGGCTGAAGCAAGCGGGGTGCAGGTCGTGTAGTTTGCTATGGTGGCGGTCGTCTCTGTGATCTTCAGGCAGGCGACATCCGCGGGAGGGGTGTTCCACGTCAGTGTCAAGGCGGTATCGTCGAGAGGCCTGGAAGCGCCGGTTATCTCCTGCACCTGCGCAGGAAGATTCCTGGTCTTAAGGTCTTTAAGCCTGATGACGTCGTTATCATAGGAACCGTCCGTGACAAGAGATAGTTCGCTCAGCAACGTTCTTCCATCGGATCCGGCGAAGTCGCCGATCTGGATTCCGTTGAGAGCGCATGCGCCAAGCGAGCCGGTGTAATGGCCGTCGACGAAGGCGTGGAGGCTGGACAGCGTGTTGATCAGGGTAAGGGTGTGGGGATCGCCGCCCACGGCGAAATTGGCGATGGCCTTGCCTCCGAGGTTGATGGCGTTGGAGGAGACGGAAAGTTTGACTGTCGAGGGTGTGTATAATTCCAGGATGGTCGCATTCTCGGCGGCAATTTGATTGCCGTAGGCGTCTTTCTTGGTGGAATCCACCGCGAACGTCAGCTTCATACCCCATTCCGAAGCCGGAGCGCATGATGTGAAGGTGTTGCCGCCCTCGAATGTCCGCCATTGGATTCCATCACCGATTTTGATGTTATTGGCTGTGCTGCCAAGCCTCAGCGCAGGGTAGATGGTTTCGGAGAGGCTCGAATACTCTCCCCTGTTGCCCCAGGCGTCGATGGCGCGCGCCTTCACATTGTCGGGGAACATCGGGCTAAGCTGGGCGGTGGGAGTGTCGCTGGCGGTGGCGGCGTTGACAAAGAAGCTGGAGCCGAGGTCGTCCAGGCGCACCTCGTAGCAGGCGGCGGCGGGCACCTTGTCCCACGTGACGGTCTGTCCGGCGACGCCAACGCCCGCGACGACGGGGGGATCGTTGGCGGCGGGGATGGTGACGCCCTCCTGGAAGAAACCTGTCGCGCCGGCAACAAACGCCAGCGAGCTCCAAACCGCGGTCATCCCGCTGACGTCCTTGCCGTCGGCCCCGAAGGCGAGGAACGCGGTTCCGTTTGCCCCGTTGTTCTGACCGGCGGCGGCGTTCGTCAGCGGAACGGAATAGCCGTCGATCACGAGCGAGAACACGTCGGATTCAAGATAAGAAGAAACTCGCTTGCTTTCCTTGGTGATGGTATAATGATGGCTCGTTCCACCATGGTAGAACGTTCCTTCTTGGCCGCCGATGGCGATCTTGTTTTGGTAGATGCTGACCGCATAGCTTGGCTCGGTCTCGGTGTTTTTGATATGGAGGACGGTGACGGGATCGTTGTTGAGGTTCGGGCCTTTCAGAGCGAGAGTGAAGTCGACGGAGAACGTCTGGTTTCTCGGTATGTCGGTTCTGAAATATCCACCTGAACAAACCGGAATAGAGAAAGCTCCGCTCTCGCACGACGCGCCAGGAACTTCGCCCGTCCAACAACTGTCGCCCATATTGAGTTGCGGGACGGAGGAACCGTTTTGGAAGACGGCGCGTCTGACGCCCGCAGCTTGATCGAATTGCGCGGCGACGAGGGAGCTCAGGCTCAAGGTGAGTCCTGGCGACTGGTTGTTCATCTTGTCGATGACCGTGACCGTGTAGTTCCCTGAGCCCGCCTGCGAGTCGACGAACTGGTAGCCGTCCATGGTGTTCGACTTGTCGATGGGGAGCGCGGCAACGAGTTGTCCGCCCCTGTGGACGAGGAAGCCGATGGCGTCGATGAAGATTTCCTTCTGCCTGTCTCCGTCGAACTGCGAGTTGTCCCAACGCCATGATAGAATCGCTTTATTCCCGTTGATCACTCCTTTAAGATCATTGACCTCCGCGACGGGGATGGTGGTGATGGTCGGGGTCAACGGCAGCGTGTTGGACACGAAGTGGTAGTCGGTGATGTCGTTCGCATGCTTTCCGCTGTTGAGGCTGTCGACGCCGTGAAGAGTGAACTCATGCGCGGCGTTGTTTTTCAACCCGTCAACCCTGTGCCAACGTGAGGCGGGCAACTTGGTGGTGGCCACCAAGCGTTCGCTCGCCGACAAGACGCCGTAATGAACCGCCTGGGTGTCGACGCCGATGTTGTTGTCCACCTTTCCGTATTCGCCGTCATAGCTCCACGAGAGAATGACGTGACTGTCGCCCGCAGATCCTTTCAGGGTCGGATGCTTGGGTACGAAAGGAGATAGATACACTTCTCCCGTCTTTGTGCTCGCATTGTACTTGCTCTGGAGGGTGACGGTGAACGTGTACTTTTGGTAGTTGACAAGATTTTCCAGAGTCAAGCCGGTCGTACTCTTCGGATTCAGGTCGGTCGGCGCGCCGACGATCGCAGGATTGACTGTCAATTTCAGCGCGGCGATGGAGCGCAGCGCGGGATCGTCAAAAGCTCCCGGATAGGACCAGGTCAGCGTGACACCACGATTCCGGGCGACGCCTTCCAATTTGATATCGGGCAGGGTCGGCGCGATTGCGGTTGCAGCCTTAAGGATGTTTGAGCAGTAGTAATAGTCATTGGCGTCTTTCCCGAAGAGTAGGAACTGGTAATTGGAATTAGGCCATAAGCCTTCAACGGTGAAGGTCGACGCCGCGGGATCCATCGCATGGATATCCGCGGTCGAAAACCCATTCGCCGAGCATAGGAGCGTCAAATTGGCGAGGCTTACTTGCTCGCCTCCCTCAACTGTTGGCAGAGTCCAGTGCAATGTCATTTTGTCGAACTCAATGCCGGTGGGATCGTTCAGGGCGATCCGGGTGAAAGGCTTGTCGATCTCACCTTCTGAGAAAGGCGGGGTCCAGGTCCACTTGTCGGAGGCGGCACCGACGCCGGCCGCGCTCCATGATATGACGGAGAAGTCGTAGCTCTTGTCGGTGTCGAGGCTGGTCAGGGCGCAGGCCCTTTGCGAGGCGGCGAGGTTCGGCGAGAACTGGAACGTCGGCGACATGAGAGACAGGTTAGCCGCCCCCTCGGCGTTGCCCCATGCGAGAGTGCCTCTGCCGCGCCATCCGAACCCCG
>CAYTFM010000142.1:10762-22209 GCA_964436735.1 uncultured Victivallales bacterium
TTTGCGGGGAATCGTCAGATCGATCGGTCCGGAAGTTGCTGGAGGCAAGATGCCACCAACGGAATACCGCCACGGACCCGTCCTCGTGTAGACGCCGTCCGAAACGCGTGAGCCAACGAAAGCGTCGACGGAGGAGCCGTCCTCGAGCACTTTTTTGTCGACGACGCAGTGATAGAGGTACAGGTAGGTGGGATCGGTGGCTCCTTTCTTGGCTGAGCCATCAAGGGGCGGGACGATGATATAGGGATACTGGAGATCCGGGGTTCCCGTCATCGGCATGTAGCGAAGGAAGGGAAACAGCTCGATCGTGGGGGGAGTCCCCCACTGCCTGGCTTCCGGATTCACCACCTGGAAGTTGACGCGGCGGCTGTTGGGGAAGCTGGTCGCGACCTTAGGGAGCCCCGCGACGCTGACGGCGGCGGGGACGGCGGCGGGGATCGGGGCGAGTTGGCAGCTGGCCGACCTGTGGCATAACGCACTTTTCGGTCCGGCGATCACCGTGAAGGTATAGCTCGTGCCGGAGTCGAGGTTGTCCAGCGTCACCATTCCGCGGGAGGACGACCACTCGGTGTCCGTTCCCATGACGGAGACGGGGGTTCCCGGCGCCCATGGATCGGAGACCAGCGTCAGTTCGACATCGTCCGGAGGCTTCGGCAACCCGATGCAACCGAAGCGGAGCGAGAGCGATCCATTCGCGAGGGATTCGCCTGTGACGAACGGTTTCGGATGCGGGTTGTCCGGCGGGGAACTTCCTCCCACGACGGTGACGACGACCTCGTCTTTGGAGAACATCTGAGGGCCGTCGAGTGGTCGAAAGGCGTCAGGACGATGGTATTCGACCACCACCTTGACCTCGCCGGGATTGAGACCTTCGATGTAAAGGCGGGGCCATCTGCACACTTTGAACTCGCGGCTTTCCTCCTCATTCACCCCGATCGTCGCCACGTCAGAGCTGTCGGCGCACACCATATAGAGGCGCGCGATGTCGGCCGGCGCGGCACCCGGCGCGGCCATGGTGTTGCTTTCCAGGCGGACGGCAAGATACGGCTCCTGCTCGCTCTGCTCGCGGGGATCCAGCCATAGCGGCACCCACACGACGCGGCTGTCGATCGACTTGTCCTGATGGAAAGGGTCAAACTTGCTCGCGGTCTTCCCATCTTTGTCGGGAATGCCGTCGCCGCCGGCGGGCGAGTCGTCGTCGTCGTTGACGACGATGACCATCTTCTCGTTTGAGCTGCGGGGTGCGCCCTCGGCGGTCTCCTCGTCGCGGGGCGGTTGCGGGGCGGCGAATTTGACGGGCGGGAGCAGGTCGGCCTCGAAGACGCGGCAGAGTATCTCGTGCCGATCCCAGCAATATGACGCGAACACGGTCCCATGGTTTGTGAAATTCTTGCCATCTCTAATCTCGTATTGAGGACAAATCGAGTCGACTCCTTCGACATAGAACAGCTTTCCCTCCGCCGTTTCCGCGGCGGTGTAGGAGTGGACGGCGAGTTTCCGCCGGGCGGAATCCTCCCACACCCTCACTGCGTCCGACCAGTAGAGAAGGACCGTGTCGCATTCGGGATTGTGACAGCCGCAGGGATTGGTTCTGATGCGCACCGGCATGAGGTCGTTCTCGCTGTCGGAGGCGGTGTTGTCGTATCTATCCTGGACGCCGTCGCCGTTGTCGTCGTCCTTGTTGACCGGGATGGCGACGCGGTGGTCGCCAGTACCATCTGAATTGTCGATGGTGATGACGAGCGGGTTGTCAAGCCCGCCCCCTCCGGGGGGCGGCGGTGGCGGCGCCGGCGGAACATAGACCAGAGTGGTGAGGGTGACGGCGTACGGCGGATTGGAGCACGGCCAGGCGGGGCACGAGACGACGCAGGTGATCGTGTACATGCCGGGGAGGCGCGCGGTGAAGGAACAGTTGGAGGTATAACCTGGGCTGAAAGGTGGAACACCTTGGTTGACGATCTCAATGAACGAGTCTTGCTGAGTTCCGATGTCGACGCCTCCTCCCGTGATGCTCCACTTGAAGCTGAGAGCTCCATTGGCGGGTGCGGCGAACATGTCGGCGAGGGGGATGCGGTTCTTGTCGCAGACGTTGTTTTGAAGGTAGGGACTCAGGTTGATGGCGCTGCCCCTGACGGCGGCGAAGGCGGAGCATGAGAACGTATCGCCACTTTTGGCATAAGCCATCGGAACCTGCCGCGCGACGGCCATTCCCAAGGGGGTTCCTTGCGCGTCCACCATGTCCGGCGTGTGAACATAGATCCCGTTCACCTCCAGCCTGTTTGTTCCGAGGCAGGTGCCCGCCATGAGGGTGGGCTTCTCTATGCAGGGATTGGTGGTGGTGTCACCGCCCGAGTCACCGCCGGTGATGGGGGGCGAGGCGGTGAGACGGCTGAGCGTGAGGATGACGGCGCCGGCGAAGACCGCAAGCGCCAGCATGAGCTTGAGGGCGGCCCGTCCACCGCGTGAGCCGTCAGGACGGGCGAGTTCGACATGAGGGTCGTTGTCGCTTCTCATTTTCTTGGTATCTCCTTTTATTTTTATTGATTTTCGAATCATAATCCGTATCGCCTGCCGATCACGCCGTCTCAGCCGTTGCCGTTGCTCCCTTGAGCGATGGCGCCTCGCTCGGAGATTTTCCTCAAGGCCGCCGAGGCGGCGTTGCGGATCATCTGGTCCGTCTGACCGTCTTTTGAGATAGCCTCCAGCGCGGCGCGCTCCTCCGCGCCTCCAAACGCGCCGAGCGTGGCGATGGCGGAGAGCCTGAGGGGAAACTCGGCGTCCTGGATCGACGCGACGACTTTCGCGGAGTCGAGGGCTTCGGCTTTCCCGAGGATCGAGCACACGCCAAAGGCGGAAGCCCTCGCCGCGGTTCCCGCGGAACCGTCGGCGGCGATGGCGAGGGCGGCGGCGGCGACCTCATCCTTTTTAAAATCATTGAATGTCCTGGTGACGAGCTCCATGCCGATGAGGGCGGTTCCGGCGATGTGGGAGTCGGTCTCGCTCAAGGCGGCGAGGAAGGCGTCATGAATGGCCTTGCGCTCAAGATCGTTTTCCATTCCGGGAGCTCCGTCGCCCCTCCATCGTTTCTCCATGTAGCGGGAGAAGTGCTGCAGCACGTAGTCGCGCCAGACCTCGTCCTGCTCCTGGTCGTGGAAGACGCCGAGCATGAGCCAGCCGAGCTCGTGGGGGAGCTGCTCGAGGCCGATGAGGTGCTCGAGGACGTCGTTCTTGATGGAGTTCTCGGCGGTGTCGCCGTACTTGTCGGGATCCTTGCTCGTCAGATACCATTCAAGGGCCTTGAGGTCGGCATCCGAAGTTGGGTGCGGCAGCAGCGCGGCGCCGCGCGACCGCTCGGTGTAGGAGAGTTTCCGTTCAATATCGAGCGTCCAGCGGACGGGATTGGAAAGCTCCTCGAGCGGCGGGCACGACGCTGAATCGTAGACGCGTTTGACCATTGAGGGGACGGGGAATGGGACGGCGGCGGGGGCGCGCGTTGCCCTGGCTGTCCTCTTGGCAGCCGCGGAGGAAGGCTTGCCCGCGGCGGGATGAACGGCGGGAGACGCCGGACGCGTTTCCCCGCTCTTTTCCCTGGCGTTGAGGATGATAAGAGCGAGAGCGGCCGCCGCCACCGCCGCGGAGGCGAGGGAGACGGTCGTCCGGTTGAGCCATTTTTTCTTCATCATAATCATGTATATGGAAATCGTGAGCGGAGACACACGATTTTCAGTAGGACTCCCTGTTGCCGACAAGCGTCGTTCCTTGATAAACCTGGGTGGTGTGGCAGACGCTGGACAAGGACGTGACGGGGCGGATCAGCCGGTAGACATATTCTCCGGTCGGCGAGAAGTCGGCCCGCGTGAGGTTCTTCTCGATGGTGCCGTCCTCGAAGACGACGCCCCCGACGAAGATCTTCAGATACACGCGGACTGTCGATGGAAGGTTGTGCGCGACAATGGTGTTCTCGGCGACCACGCTGCCATCGGGATTCGTCTTGATGACCCTGACGCTGCCGTCGACGCCCGATCTGAGATAGAAGCCGGCGGTGGGGACGACCGCGAGGATGGGGCCGCCCTCGCCAAGCCTCGCCGCGATCCGGACGTCCTCGTCGCACTCGGTCCTGAGTAGATTGAAGACGCCATAGGTCGACGAGCGGCTGGACTCGGTTATCGTCATACCATCGGCGGAGATGGCGGCGAGATCCGACAAACCGTTCCACGTCCATGAGCGCTTGCGGCAGCGCCACGTGGCGGGGATCTCGGAGACTTGCCGCGACACCGCGGTCACTTTGACGGTTTTCGAGGAGACCACGCCGGTCGGGCTGGTCCAGGCGATGGCGAGCGTCTTGGCGCCCGCGGCGGGGAAGTCGTAGCGCAGCGGCGAAGCCGGCGAGGCGGAAGTCCGCGCCACGCCGTCCATTGTGATCTTGGCGGCGCCGGCGGTCTCGCCGATGGGGAAGGCGTTGAGCAGAAGAGAATCGCCCTGGCGGACGACGATGTCTCCACTTTCGAAGAGGTTCGTCGCCGTCCATTTGAAGACCTTCTCGACCGTCCGCGCGCCGCTTTGGAAGGAAAACTCGACGGTCTTGGGAGCGACAGGGTCGAGCGTGATGTCGGCGTACCACTTGTCGAGCGTGGAGCGCAGGGCGGTCGAATCGTCGTCGATTTTCAGCGAGGCGATGAATCGCTCGCGTCCCTCGACGCAGACGGGCGAGACGCGGCTTTCGGCGGGCGCGGTGTCGACGCCGCACATGGCGTCCAGACGGGTGGTGATCCAGTCCGGCTCGCCGTTGCCGTCGAAGTCGTCGCCCGCGAGCTGGCGGAACCGAATCGACTTGATGCGCAGGTGGCTGCCGTCATAGACGTTGTCGCGCAGCAGTTTCAGGTGGTGGGCTCCCTTTGCAAGGTGGGGAAGATAGTACTGGATCACGCCGGTGGAGCCGTAGGGGGCGTCCACCATGTCGGAGCCGATGTAGTCGCCGTCGATCCACGACAGAATACGATGGGTGTTGCGGTTGGAGTACATGAAGTCCTGGGTCATCGAGACCTCAAGCATGCAGTGCCCGGCGGCGGGAAGGTTGAAGTCGTACTCGACCCATCCAATCCTGCCTTTGTGGACGGCTTCGGTACCGCTGGCGCTCCACGCCCCCTCCTGCGCGGTGAAGCTTGAGGGCGCGATAGCGACAAGCTCGCCGCCGACCCGGGCGCTGTCCGCCACCGTCGGGTTGGTGAACGTCTCGAACATCTCGCGGTAGTCGTTGATGCCGTCGCCGTCGGTGTCCTTCTTGAGGGCGTCCGTGCCGAACTTCCGCAACTCGTCGCCGTCGGCGAGTCCGTCCTCGTCGGTGTCGACAGAGTCGTATCTGGTATGGTGCAGCACGATCTCGTCCCGGCTGGACACCCCGTCGCCATCCATGTCGCGGTTCTGCATCAGCCACTCCGCCATGGCGGCGGGAAGGCGGAGGACGCGGCGGGGGATGGCCCTCTTGTCGAACGCGGGACCGGTCCAGTAGACGCGCATGACGGCGTTGTTGGCGTAGAAGTAGGGGCTGTTGAGGAGGCAGGCGGCCTGGATCGTGTGAAGGCCGGGGGCAAGCGTGATCTTCCCCGAGACCTCCTTGGTCGAGGAGTGGTAGGTCTTGTCGTTGAAGACCAACGCGCCGTCGAGCCACAGCGCGCCGCCGTTCTGCGACCATAGCGTGAAGGTGTACTCGCCCTGTTCGGGAACATCGAGGAAGCTTTCGTGCAGGACGGCGCATCTCGTCTGATAGGGGACCTCGGCGAGCTCCTCGGTGGGAGGAGAGACGCGCTCGAGCCGCTCGGCGTATGACCAGCGCGCGGGCTGGAGCGCCGCGAGGTTCGGCAGCGCGCTCCATGATCCCAGATACTCCTTGACCATGACGCCAGGACACATATTGTCGCTCACCTCGAGGATGTCGGTGACGACGGGCGCGACCTCGGGCTGGGAACCAATCTTGCACTCTATGAGGTTTGATATGCAGTCGCCGTCCGGATCCAGGTTGGCGTCGTTCACCAGCGGGTTCAAACCATGGGCGACTTCCCAGCCGTCAGGCATGCCGTCGCCGTCGCTGTCGGCGCTCAGCGGATTGGTCCCAAGGCGGAATTCGTCGAGGTCGCGGATCATGTCGGAGTCGATGTCCCTGCGCTGCCGCCAATACTCAACATTGCCCTCATTATGGAAGAGAACGGTGGACGGCACGGGCTGCCGCGCGATGCCGGGCCCCTCCCATTCAAGCGTCATCCCCCATGGTCCGCCCCCCTGGAAGAACTCGACGCGGGTGGGAGTCATGCCCTGCGCGAGATCGATTGAGCCGGAGCGCAGGGTCATGCCGTGCGATCCGTCGTTGTCGATCAACCGCTTCGGTCCGAAATACAGCGCGGAGCCGTCGTCGCTGGTCAGATGCAAGGTGTAGCGTCCGGCGGCGGGGATGTTGATCCACCCCGTGAAGATTGCGCCGATGTTGGCCGCCTTCCCGCTGTCGCCGAGGTTGTTGTACGAAGACGGACAGTTCAGGTCGAGGATCGAGGATGATTTGAAGGGAAGGTATTCCACGAAGTCGGGCATCATCGTCCAATAAGTGGAGTAATAGCGGGCGGCGAGACCGGGACTCGGATCCGTCGGCAGCGCGGTGAAGTCGTCGTCCGGGGCCACCAGCGGATCGCTGCCGATGAGATACTCGTCGGCGTTCGACACGTCGTCGCCGTCGGAGTCCTCTTCGCAGTTTTCGACGACCGCCTCGCCAAAGAAAACCCCGGCCACGACCGCGTTCGAACCGGCGGTCCTGGTGACGCGGAGAATGACGTCACCCTGTATCGACCAGGTCAGATACTGCCCGTCCTGGAAAGGGCCGGTGGCGCGCGAGTCGAGGACTAGTCCCGTCGCGGCGTCGACGACGTCGAAACGCTGGCCGCGGGTCCCCTTGCCGTCCCAGTCGAGGCAGCTCACAGTGACAGGGCGGGGTTCCTCCCCCGCAACGCCCAGCTTGATGTCGAAGGCGCTTCCGTACCAGCAGGCGGCGAAGCGTCCAGATCCGTCCGGCTTCAATAGCGCGCGGGGATCGGGCGTCGAGGAGCTCCATGTGCTGTTGGAGTTGTTCTGCAGATTGAAGTTCGGGCAGTACGCGGGAAGACTGGAGACCCCCTGCGCGAACACATACCCTTCGGAGCCGGAGACTCTCCACCAGTCGCCGCGCGCCGTGATGTTCTTTGACATAAAGTCGACGGACGCCACCGGCGAAAGCCCAGGATTCGCGAGAGACGAGACTTCCGGAGGAGTCAGACCGCGGCTGTACACGCGGACGTCGTCGAACGTCCCGCACACTCCCGCGTACCAGGGATCCTTGCCGAAGGAAAGGGGCCCCGCCGCGGCGACCGTCTGCCCCGTGAGGGTGACGAACGCGTCAATCCGGCCGTTGAGGTAGAGCGACAGCGTGTTGCCCGCCTTCACGTACGCCACGTGCGTCCAAACGCCGACGGGCACCTCGCTCGCCGAGTCGGTCCCCTCGTTATAGGCGTAGGTGGTGCTGACGCGCGCATGAATGCGGTTGTTCGTCGGATAGAGCCACATGGCGCCCGTACGGTCCGCGTCTTTCGTCCCCTTGCGGAACATGTTGCGCCAGCTGCCGGACGACCCTTTCGCCAAGTAAAGCCAGAAGCTGATGCTGAAGTCGGCGTTGTTCGCGCCCAACATGAGATCGGGAGCGTCGGCCACGGTGACGCGGTCGTCCACGCCGTCGAGGCTCAGCGCCCCGCCGAAGCGGCCAGCGCCCCACGATGGACCGCCAACGAGTGTTCCAGCATGTCCCCCACCGACGGCGTCGGCGGTCGAGAGCCCGCTGGTCTCCTCCAATTTCCACCACGCCACAAGGCTCGGCTCCGTGTCAAGACTTCCCGCGTCCACAGGCTGCGCGTTGACTGGCGTCGCGGATCCCAGCCAGAGCGTGATGGCGGCCACCGCAGCGGCCGATAAGAAAAAGGGGCGCATGATCACTTGTCCTCCATAACAGATAAATGTCCAGCCAAGCGCCTCCGTGGCGGCATTCCACCGCGGAGAGCCTTATTTTTTAAACACGAAAGGCGAAAGGTATCATGAGGCGGTCATGTTTCAACCACGCTATATAAAATTACGTGTTTACACCTTAACACACATATAACAACTAGCGGCGCATACGCCTCCCCGACATGATCAGAAGATGAACAGTGTTGCTTTGCGTGGAGCCATTGCTATATTGGCCGGTCAAAAGAAGGTGCCCTGGCGCTCCCGCCAAATTGTAACACTTATTTTTTTAACAGCCACTAAGGACAATCCATTGCGCCACTCCTTGATCACATTCTCAGTTCTGCTCCCACTCTTCTGCGCGGCGCCAGCGCACGTCCAAGCCACATCCGATGCGCCCCGAATATCCTGCGCAGAGGCCGAGTACGACTTCGGCGAGAAGCTCAACACGTTCAAGGGAACGCACGTCTTCACTCTCCGGAACGAGGGTGGAACAGATCTGCGGATCACACGGCTGCGCCACTCGTGTGGCTGCCTCCAACTGAAGATGAACGGAGGAGTCGACGCGCCAGGTGCGACGATCATTCCACCCGGATCCACTGCGAAACTCGAGGTTGACTACACGCTGGAACTCAGAAAGGGGACACAGAACTTCCCGATAGTCGTGAGCTCAAACGACCCCGTCACTCCACATCTGTTCCTTGCCGTCAAAGGAGTGGCGGTGGCCGGAGTGGATGTCATCCCGGTGCTGGGAGTCATCACCTTCCGCCCCGGGGAGACGTCCGCCCCCGAGTGCGAGTTTGAGCTTAATCCGCTCGATGGCAAAAAGTTCAACGTCGTCGGCTGCGAGACCGGTTCAGCGCGTCTCGCCGCCTCGACAGAGGACGCCGGGGCGGGACTCCCGCGCAAGGTGAAAGTCCGCCTCACGGGGGGCATGTGGCCGATGGAGGAGAATATCGAGACGGATTTATCCATCCGCACGGATCATCCCGACTATGCCCTGATCAAGGTGCCTGTTGTCGCGCAATTTATCGGCGATATCGATGTTTTCCCGCATGTCATCGAGATTGACGGCAACGAACAGGAGATGGTGACGCGGCGGGTCACGTTGAGAAACCTGAAAGGTGGAAGACTCGAATTGCTGTCGGTCGTCCCCCCCACGCCGGGAATCACGGTCGACAGCGGCGTCGATGCGTCATGGAACCACACTTTGACGGTCCGGAACATTCCTCCCGCAAAGGGTCTCGACGGGAAGAGGTTGCTGCTGAGGACGAACTACAAAGACTACGAGGAGTTGTCGGTCAGATTCAAGATCCGCTGACCACCTCCAATCAAAAAAATTGAGAAACTATTGTTGGCGTCATCGCCACCAGAGGCCGTCTCTAAGAAGTATCTGGCCTTCGCCCTGCCGCCAAAACATTGATTTAGCTTGGGACGTCTTCCCCAGTTCATCCTTCACGCAGTCGTACACCCTCGATAAGAGGATGTCATATTCGCAGAACTCCATCTTCTCCTCCACCACGTACAAAAAAGACCCCGCCGTTCTGGCGGGGTCTGTCGATCCACTGGATCAGCCGATCACTTCTTTTTCTTGGCGGGAACGGCTTTCTTCGCGGGAGCGGCCTTGGCGGCCGACTTCTTCACGGGCTTGCAGCAGCAGCCGCAGTCGGCTTTCTTCGCCGCAGGTTTCGCCTTCGGGGCGGCCTTCTTCACTGGTTTCTTCGCTGTCGCCATTTGTCTCTTCTCCTTGAATGGTTGGCGTTTGGCGGGCGGACTCGTCGAACGCCCATTCCTTAACCTAACACCATAAGACATTTACGGCAACGGAAAAACAATCTGTCACAGAGAAATCCTAATACTTCCTCGTATTCACCGCATGCTGTTCGGGCCTCGCAATCTTGATGAGAGCCAGGTAGCCGCGACGGCAGACAACCCTGTCAACCGTATTTGGAAGGCGGCTCATCCGGTTCCTGTAGGAGGCGAGCAACTTCTTGATCTGAGCGGTTCGCATATCCCCTCCCCTGTACCGCCATCAAATCATGTCACTTTCATCCGCATGAACGGTTGCCCTCTCCCCCTGGGCGATCCATCACGCCTCGCCGCCTCCACCCTCTTTGAACGCATACACAAAACCCCATCCGCCGTCGGAGCCTTTGACGGTCATCCCCAATTCGCCAAGACGGGACATGGCTTCCTCGGCGACCTTCCTGGACGAAGCGCGGCGGCAGAGCCAACGGCCCGTCTTCAAAACCTCTCCGTGCTTGGATCGCAACATCCGGAACGGGTTGTCGGACGTTCCCACATGAACCTCGCACGACGGCTGGCAGTCGAAATGCACAACCAGCTTCCGCACCATCTCCTCGACCGCTTTGACGCACGCCATCCAGCCTCCATCATCCTCACCCTTCAAAAAACTTAGAGAAAGAACTGTCCCTCGCCGATCCGCATTCCCGGAGCCGCGACCACATGTCCCTTCCGCATCGTCCATCGCAACGAGACCCTCGCCATCGCCGTTTCCATTGAGCTTGAACGACCTCTCGAACAGTTTGAGCAAAACGGCGATCACTTTTAGGACAAACGGACGGAAACGGCGGATTATGCGCATTCCATCACGGAACGCCGCATTGAACTGGATGATCTTCATGTTGGCATAATCCCCTTTCCACGCTCTCTCATCACCGTCTATCCACCTTATTCAAAGTTCTCATAAGTCGAAACCTGACACGCCGCAGGCATGACGCACGACCCCCAGGGATAAACGAAAGGTGATGACTTGAGAGAAACAAGAGCCCTCATTGTATCAATATCCCGCTGAATATGCAATAGTCATACGCCGATTTTATCAGCGCCCACCAAACACAGTGGTGCCGTATTGACTTCTCACATGAGAACGGCACGTGCCCACCTCGCTTCGACGTGGCATCCACACGCTCTTCACGCACCCAAGCGAGGGCTTGACCACGCGCCGCGCCCGTGGTATTCTTGCGTTGAGACCCTCAACCAACCAAAGGGACGGAAGCCCTCCGCCTCAACGGTGCCCCGCACGACAGTTGCGAATCAGACCATAGAATCGCTGGGTCTTCGGTTCATGCGTCGTTCGACACTTAACTCAGGAGCGTATGCAGATCGGGATGACGGGAATTGCACGTCGCAAGCAATGTTTGGTTTCATCCAAAAATCTTTTCTCCCGTTACGCCCCCCTCCCCTGCACTCTCTCGAAACATTATCACAATCCGTGGCAACGAGGGGAAAAAGAGAATCTCTTACAATAATAAGTTTTGAGAATCCGGCTTCTCTCCCGAAAACCACAAACGCTGAGAGCATCAGCCTTCGTTCTCAATAACGGGGATTTCGAGAATAATAGCATCCGCTGTGGCGTTGTATTCCACATGCTACCATTCTCAGGTATTCACTGAATACCGAAGTTCAAAATA
>CAYTFM010000143.1:0-810 GCA_964436735.1 uncultured Victivallales bacterium
ATCGCGCGGGACGTCACCGAGCGCAGGCGCGCGGAGGAGGAGCTCGGAAAGCTGAACGAGCGTCTTGAGCTCCGCATGGCCGAGCGGACCGCCCAGCTCAACGAGACGATCGAGAGGCTGGAGAGGGAAATCACCGAGCGCAGGCAGGCCGAGAAGGAGCTTCTGCTGGCCAAGGCGGCGGCGGACGCGGCCAGCGCCGCCAAAAGCCAGTTCCTGGCCAACATGAGCCACGAGCTGCGCACGCCGCTGAACCCGATCATCGGCTTCTCGGATCTGCTGGCGGACGCGCCGAACCTGACCGGGGAGCAGCGGAAGTGGCTCGCCATCGTGCGTCAACGCGGGAGTGATCTGCTCGCGCTGATCAGCGACATCCTGGACCTCTCCAAGATCGAGGCGGGAAAGGCCGTCCTGGATCCGCGGCCGCAGAGCCTCCGCCTGATGATGAGGGACATGATGGCTTCGATCAAACCCGTGGCGGGCAAGAAGGGGCTGGCGCTTGCGTCGCGGGTGTCGCCGGAGCTGCCTGACGAGATATTCGTGGATGGTCTGAGGCTTCGGCAGATCATCCTCAATCTACTGACCAACGCGATAAAGTTCACCGCGGAGGGGCGCGTCGAAGCGCGGGTCGAGGACGGGACCGCGCGCGTGGGGCGTCCATTGGCAGAGGGCGAGACCGCCTTGCTGTTCAGCGTGCGGGACACCGGAATCGGCGTGGCGGAGGACAAGCGGGCCTTGATCTTCGACGCGTTCAGGCAGGCCGACTCCTCGCACGCGGTCGAGTACGGGGGCGCGGGGCTGGGGCTGGCGATA
>CAYTFM010000143.1:820-21872 GCA_964436735.1 uncultured Victivallales bacterium
CTCTCGAGAGTCTGATGGGAGGCAAGATGGGGGTGGAAGGCTCGGAGGGGCGGGGCAGCGTGTTCTTATTCACGGCCATCGTCGGTGTCAGCCATGCGGACGGAACGCCGGAGAACAAACAGGACACGGCGGGTTCCACCCATCGACAGCCGTTGAGAATCCTTGTCGTTGACGACGACGCGGTTGGCGGCATGCTGGCGGCGGCACTGCTCCGCCAGCGCGGCGACGAGGTCCGCTCGGCTCACGACGGGGATGAGGCGCTGGATCTCCTGGAGACCGAGACCTTCGACGCGGTGCTGATGGACGTCCAGATGCCGCGCATGGATGGAGTCGAGGCCACCAAGGCGATACGGGCCCGCGACCAGCGGACCGGGAGGCATACCGTCATCATGGCGGTGACCGCGCACGCGTTGGCGGGGGACAGGGAGGCCTTCCTGGCGTCGGGGATGGACGGCTATTATTCAAACTTCCGGTTAGTCGGGTGATCGCCCACCGCCACCAAGCCGCCAACATAGGCATTCCAATTTCCCATATGTTTAATAAAACATATTATTGACATATTCAATTATTTTGATAATATTATTTTACATTAACTCTCAAAAGAGAGGCATCATGGGTACGAAGAAAACCGCGCTCCTCCCCAAAACCATATCGTCGCTCGAGACGCTGGGGGAGAACATCAGGCTGGCCCGGCTCCGCCGCGACGTCACCTCGTCGCTTCAAGCGGAGCGCGCCGGCATCAGCCGCCCGACGCTGCTGATGATCGAGAAGGGCTCGCCCTCGGTGTCGATGGGAAGCTACGCGCAGGTCCTGGTGGCTCTGGGACTGGAGAAGGATCTCCTCCGCGTCGCCGCCGATGACGAACTCGGGCGGAAGCTTCAGGATCTGAATCTTCCATCCCGTCGACGGGCGTCCAGAAAAGGCGCGCCATGAGCGGCGAGTCGAAGACCATTTTAGTATTCGCCCATTGGGCGGAGTGGGCGGATCCCGTCCCAATGGGCAGATTGAACGCTCAGTCGATCCGCGGCAAAGAGGTTTTCTCCTTCGAGTTCTCCTCCGGCTGGCTGAAGTCGAAGTCGGCGCTGATGCTGGATCCGGACCTGCAATTCTACCCCGGCAGGCAATACGCCGACTCCGCCAAAAGCAATTTCGGCATCTTCCTGGACTCCTCGCCGGACCGCTGGGGGCGCCAGCTCCTGCGGAGGCGCGAGGCCGTCAGGGCGCGCCGGGAGGGACGGCCGGTCCGGAAATTGACGGAGTCGGATTATCTTCTGGAGATCCACGACAAGACCAGAATGGGCGCGCTCCGATTCAAGCTGGAGGAGACCGGCGGGTTCGTCAGCAACGATTCGGAGCTGCCAGTTCCTCCATGGACGTCACTGAGGGAGTTGGAGGCGGCCTGCCGCCATTACGAGGAGGAGGCGCCGACGGACGGCGGACACGAGAGATGGCTCGCCATGCTGCTGGCGCCGGGCTCGTCCCTGGGCGGAGCCCGCCCCAAGGCCAACGTCATGGACAAAGACGGCAATCTATGGATCGCGAAATTCCCGAGCCGGTCGGACTCGGCCGACACCGGGGCGTGGGAGATGGCCGCGCACGAGCTGGCCAAGCTGTCCGGGCTGAGACTCCCGGAATGCCGTATCGAGCGGTTCTCCACACACGGGAGCACGTTTCTGTCCAGACGCTTCGACCGCGAACCCTCCAAACGGATCCATTTCGCCTCGGCGATGACGCTGCTGGGGCGGACCGACGGGGACGACCACACCACGGGGTGCGGCTATCTCGACCTGGCGCGGTTCATCATCCAGCACGGAGCCAGGCCCAAAGACGACCTGGAGGAGCTGTGGCGACGCGTCGTCTTCAACATCGCCATATCGAACACGGACGACCACCTGCGCAATCACGGCTTTCTGCTGACGCCGCGGGGCTGGACGCTCTCTCCCGCCTACGACGTCAACCCCTCCCCGCATGGAGCCGGACTCGCGCTGAACATCTCCATGGACGACAACTCGCTGGACTTCGATCTCGCATTGACCATGGCGCCGCAGTTCCGCGTGAGCGCGCCGCGGGCGCGGGAGACCGTCAAAACGATCAAACGCGTCGTCGGCCGCTGGAGGGAGACCGCGCTGAAGCTGAAAATCCCCCGCCGCGGGATCGAGGAAATGGAGCCGGCCTTCAATGTTTGACCTCGCGCTCAGTCCTGTCGGGCATCTTCACGCCTGCGACACCGTCGACGCGTCCGGCGTGGATCTTCCCGCCGCGCTCGCCGACCCGCTCCGCGCGGCCTTCGCGGAGTCCACGCCGGCGGGCCTCCTGGCGCTCGCCTCCGCGGCGCTTGACGGCCCCCTGCCCCCCTCCCCCGCCTACTGGAGAGGCTTCGCCGAGCGGTATCTCCTGGCGCTGTGTCATGCCCCGGAGGCGTCGTCGAATCTCTCGGAGCCCGTCCCCCCGCCCGTGGAGGAGTTCGCCGATATAGCCACCTCCGCCCCGCCGATGCGGGGGGGCGAGTATCTCCGGACGGAGACTCTCGCCGACATCTGGGGGGAGCTCGACTCCCATGCCCGCGCCGCCGCAGCAGCCCACAAGGGCGGGTTCGACGCGTGGCTCAAGGAGCGCAACCCGCTCTGGAACCGGGTGGGGAGGGTCTGTTTCCATCTGGCGGAGAACAAGCGCGACGCCGAGCGCCCCTTCGCGTTTCTGGCGACCTACGCGCCGAAGCTCCTCGACGGGCGGCGCGTGCAGTATCAACCGCTCGGCAAGGCTCTCGAGGAGTACGCGGGGGCGAGGAACAAGAAGACGCTCGTCAACATGCTCACCCCCGTCGAGCGGGCGGCGGCTCGCCGCGGATGGGTGAGGGAGATCGTCGACTCGGGCGAGATTTTCCATCCCCTGCGGTGGACGCCGAAGGAGGCGCATCAGTTCCTCAAGGACATCCCCTCGCTCGAGGGGAGCGGACTTCTCGTGCGGGTTCCGGACTGGTGGGCGAGAACACCCGCGCGGGTCAAGGTGAGCGTCTCGGTCGGCGGGAAGAAACCGTCACGCTTCGGCGCGGACGCCATGCTCGACTTCTCCGTCGGGCTCAGCGTGGAGGGCGAGGCGGTGTCCGAGGAGGAGCTGGCATCGCTGCTCGCAGGCGGCGACGGGCTTGTCCGCGTCAAGGGCCGGTGGGTCGAAGTCGACCGGGACAAGCTGACCGAGGCGCTGGCGCAGTGGAGGAGGATAGAGAAAGAGGCGGGGGACGGCGGCGTGTCCTTCATCGAGGGGATGCGCCTTCTCGCGGGGGCGCCGCTGGGGCGGGAAGCCTCGGCCGGACTGTTCGCCGGAGAGCGGGCCGACTGGGCGGAGGTCCACGCGGGCGAGTGGCTCGAGGAGCGTCTGCGCCAACTGCGCGATCCGTCGGCGATTCGGAACGCTCTGCCGGGCGGTGAGCTCAAGGCGGTTCTGCGCCACTACCAGGAGGCCGGCGTGGCCTGGCTCTGGTTCCTCACGAAGATGGGGCTTGGCGCGTGCCTCGCCGACGACATGGGCCTCGGGAAGACGATCCAGGTGATCGCGCTGCTGCTGACCCTGAAAAGAGAGAGGAGGCCGGATGAAGGCGCCCCCGCGCTTCTCGCGCTGCCCGCGTCGCTGCTGGCCAACTGGAAGTCCGAGTTCGAGCGTTTCGCACCCAGCCTGCGCGTCCGTTTCGCGCACCCGTCCCAGACAAGCGCGGACGAGCTCAGGCGGGCGGAGAGGGATCCCGCCGCGTTCGCGGCGGGAGTCGACGCCATGCTGACGACCTACGCGATGGTGGACCGGCTCAAATGGCTCGGGAAGATTGAATGGGGGATCGTCATCCTCGACGAGGCCCAGGCGATAAAGAACCCTGGGACGCGGCAGGCGAAGGCGGTCAAGGCCCTGAAGGCGGGGACGCGGATCGCCCTCACGGGGACGCCCGTCGAGAACCGCCTCGGCGACCTGTGGTCAATCTTCGACTTCCTCTCGCCCGGACTTCTCGGCTCGCCGAAGGAGTTCGGCGACTTCGTGAGGCGGCTCGACCAGAGGGAGGGCGGCACGTACGCGCCGCTGCGCAGGCTTCTGTCACCCTATATATTACGGCGTCTCAAGACCGACAAGTCGGTGATCGCCGACCTGCCCGACAAGACGGAGGTCAAGGCGTTCTGCGGCCTCTCCGCCCGGCAGGCGGCGTTGTACGAGAAGTCGGTGCGCGAGCTCAAGGACGCGCTGGAGGAGCGGGAGGATGGCGGCATCGCGCGGCGGGGGCTGATCCTCGCCTTCATACTGCGCTTCAAGCAGATATGCAACCACCCGGGGCAGTGGCTGGGGGACGGCGGCTACGAGGCGGCGGACAGCGGGAAATTCCGCCGCGTCGCCGAGATCTGCGAGGAGATCGCCGCGCGCCAGGAGAAGGTTCTGGTGTTCACACAGTTCCGCGAGATCATCGATCCGCTCGCCGACCATCTGCGCGGGGTGTTCGGTCGTCCCGGGCTGATCCTGCACGGGGAGACGCCCGTCGGCAGACGCCGCGCCCTTGTCGACGAGTTCCAGAGCGAGGACGGTCCGCCGTTCTTCGTCCTCTCGCTCAAGGCGGGGGGTACGGGCCTCAACCTCACCGCGGCGTCGCACGTCATCCATTTCGACCGATGGTGGAACCCGGCCGTCGAGAACCAGGCGACCGACCGCGCCTTCCGCATCGGACAGAGGCGCAACGTGATGGTGCACAAATTCGTCTGCCGCGGGACGATCGAGGAGCGCGTCGACGAGATGATCGCCGAGAAGACGGGGCTCGCCGCCGAGCTGCTCGAGGAGGGCTCCGCCCCCAAACTTCTCACCGAGATGGGGGATGAGGAATTGCTGAATTTCGTCAGACTGGACGTCAACTCGATAACGGAGGAATAGGCGATGTCAAGATGGAGCGGATATGGGTGGAGGCCGTACGTGCCGGTGGCCAAACGCAAGGCGGACGCCACAAAGCAGATGGAGAAAATGCGGAAGAAGGGCATGGACGTCCAACCCGTCGTCATCGAGGGGCGGAAGATCGCCGGCACCTTCTGGGGCGAGGCGTGGTGCGACCATCTGGAGAAGTTCAGCGACTACGCCAACCGCCTGCCGCGCGGGCGGACCTACGTCCGCAACGGCTTGGTCTGCCATCTCGAGGTCAAGGAGGGCGAGGTTTTCGCCCATGTCTCGGGCTCCAGCCTCTACAAGGTCAAGGTGACGATTCAACACCTGTCGAAGGACAAGTGGAAGCGCATCAAGGACGCCTGTGCCGGAAAGGTCGGCTCGCTCATCGAGCTGCTGCAGGGCAAGCTGTCCAACTCGGTGATGTCGGTCGTCACCGACCGGACGAACGGCCTTTTCCCGCTGCCGGGCGAGATCAAGCTCTCCTGCTCCTGCCCGGACTGGGCGGACATGTGCAAGCACGTGGCGGCGGTGCTCTACGGGGTGGGAGCCCGGCTCGACGTCCAGCCGGAACTTCTCTTCGCACTGCGCGGCGTCGACCACGCCGAGCTGGTCGGCGAGGGCGCTGCGGCCTCAATCGTCTCGAAGGGCCGCGGGAAGACCGGACGCGCGCTCGACGAGGCGAGCCTCGCCGACGTCTTCGGCATCGACGTGGCGGAGGACGCGCCCTCCACGCCCGCGCCTGGGAGGAAGACGGGCAAGACCCCGAAAGCGAAAGCCGCGAAAGCGGGGAAGAGGAAGTCCGCGGACGCGGTGAAACCTTCGAAGGCGAAGGCGAAGAAGGCGAAACCCGCCACTCGAAAAGCGTCGGCCAAGAAGACGACCAAAAAATAACCAGAAAGGTTTCTTATGGAGTTTTTGATATCAAAGGACAAGCTCGCCGACGCTCTTCAGAAAGTCAACAGCGTCGTGGGCACGAAGGCGGCGACGCCGGTGCTGGGCAACGCGCTGGTGGAGGCGGAGGACGGCAAGATCGTCCTGACAACGACCGATCTCGACATACGGATCAAAACGGAAGTCGCGTGCGAGGTGAGGGTCAAAGGCAAAACTACCGTCGCCGCGAGGAAGCTTCAGGAGATCACGCGGATGCTGAACCAGGACGCCGTCAGGATGACGGTGGACGACGGCGACCGCGTGTCCATCGAGTGCGGCGCCTCCAAGTTCAAAATCAACGGCCTTCCCGCCGCCGACTTCCCACTTCCGGTCGAAGTGGCCACTCTGAGGAGGTTCGTGGTGGGTCAGGGCGATTTCGCCAGGATGCTGCGGTTGATCAGCTACGCCGTGACGATGGACGACACGAGGAAGGCTTTGAACGGGTTGCTGATCTCACTCAACGAGAACAATCTGACGACGGTGGCGACCGACGGGAGAAGGCTCGCGGTGGTGGAGAGGTTGGTGGACGAGTCGACGGGGAGCGCGGGAGAGTCGATCCTGCCGGTGAAAAGCGGACTCGAGCTCCTGAAGCTGCTCGGCAAGGAAGGGAAGGTGGCCGCCGACATCGGCGGGAAGATGGCATCCTTCACGTTCGACGATTCGACCGTCATGACCACGAAGCTCGTCGAGGACGTCTATCCCAACTACAAACAGGTCATACCGGCCTCCTTCGCGAGAAAGGTCCAGCTGCCGAGAGCCGGTCTGACGAGCTCGCTGCTCAGGGTCAAGTCGGTCGTCTCCGAGAGGGGATATTTCGTCAAGCTCGCTTTCGCGGCCGACAGTCTGACGCTGAGCGGCAGCAGCGCCGAGATAGGCGAGAGCTCCGACTCCATCAAGATAGCCTACGACGGACCAGAGACGATCCTGTCGCTGAACCCGGAGTTCCTGCTGCAGCCGCTCAAGGAGCTCGACTCGGACGAGGTCACCATGAGGATGAACGACGGGCTCAATCCGGTCGCCTTGACCACCGAGGACGGATTCCTCTATGTGATGATGCCGATGAAGAATAGATGATCGGACATGGACGAGAGCGTGTCCAATGACACAAGGGCTGGACGAGGAGGCTGTCAGCATACATGTAACGGGTTGACAATCTGCAACGGATGGATCGAGGTATACCATGAACAAAATCCGGAACCTGCGGGTGAATGGACGGATGGTCGTTTGTTTTGCGCTGGCGGTTTTCTCAGCTGGCGCAAACAGCGTTAATGCGGCGGAGGGATACAAGGAGATCGGCGGTGGGGTGAAATATCAGGCGGCCGGCGAATACAGCTTGGCGCGACTGAACAAGATTCTGACCAGCGAGCTGGCGGAATTCAGCGATTTCAAGATCTCGTTTCCCGAGGCGAAGCATGCGGTGACGCTTTACCGGGTGGTCTACACGACGGTGGTACCCGAACTGAACAACCGTCCAGTCACGGTCTCCGGGCTCATCGCGGTGCCGCAGAACGCTGCCGGAACCCTGCCGGTGGTGTCCTACCAGCACGGGACGGTTTTCTCGCGCAACGAGGTTCCCTCCCTACCCGATGAATCCGCCGAAACCCGACTGATGATCGCCAATTTTGCCGCGCAAGGCTACGTGCTCATCGCTGCCGATTACGTGGGCAAGGGCGTCTCGGCCGAAAACGATGCCTTTGTCATCAAGGACGCCACGGCGCAGGCCTGCCTCGATATGGTCCTATCCTGTCGTGCGGTTTTTTCCGATCTAAGAATCCCGACCGGAGAACTCTTCCTGAGCGGCTGGTCGCAGGGCGCCTATAACACAATGGTGTTTCTGCGGAAACTAGAAACCCTTGGAATGCCCGTCAAGGCGTCCGCGATGGCGGCCACTCCCAACGATGTCTACCTCCTTGTGAATCGGCTGATGAATGTCTCTTCGGAACTGGATGTGCAATGGGTGGTCGGAGTGATCTGCCTGCTGATTAATTCCTACGAGCATTACTACGGCCTGCCGGGCCTCTCGCAGGCCGCGATCAAGCCGCAGTACTGGCAGGCCGCCCGGGATCTCTATGTGAATAAGATCACCTGGACGCAGGCCGCGGAACTCCTGCCACTCAAGACTCGGGATTTGCTGCAGGCGGAGTTTATCGCTGGCGGCTCTGTCGTGGGCAACCAATTCTTCCGGCAGTTACAGGCGAATGAAGCCTATTGCTGGCGGGCCAAAACTCCCGCCCGGCTGTACTACGGGCAGATCGACGAGGTCATCGCCCCCCATATTGCCACCTTGCCGATGAAGTATCAGGAGACCATGGACGGCGCCTCCATGAACGCTGTCTTCGCCGGCGAAGGGGCCAACCACCGCGGAGCGTTCCTCTACGGGATCTTGGACCAGAAGAAATGGTTCGATGAACTGCTCAGCTTGAAAATATCCGCCTTCAAAGATATTACATTTTTTGTGCTGGAGGGCGACAATGCCAAAGGACTTTTTAATGCCGATATAAAATATGTCAAAGATGCCAATGAAGCCCACAGCGACCTCATGGGAAATAAAGCGGATCTCGTTTTCATGTCTTATGATGATACGCTGTCATTGGTTTTTAAGAATACATACTCTGACATTATGGCTGTTATGCCTGTCCATGGAGGGATACTGGATCTGTGCGGCAGTATAGATTTATCCGGGAACAAAAATAAAATAGGAATCGATACCGACACGGGTTACGCCAGAGCGCTGCGCTATTATATGCACAAACTATACCCGTCCCGGGAAGAGTATGACAAGCTCGACTGGCAAGAAGTAGGTGCAACCAATATTAGGTACGATAAACTTATAAGCGGCGAAATTGATGCGACGCTGCTCAACCCGCCATTTTCCTATAAGGACGGAGTCACAAGGATGGTGAGAATGTATGATGTGATAGGAGATTATCAGGGCGTAGCTGTGAATCTTAATAAGAGCTGGCTGGAAAATCCAGGCAACAAGAGACGGCTGCGTGATTTTGCCGCAGCTTACAGCTATAGAATTCAGGAAATGAAAACCAATCCCGGAAAGACAGTTCAAGAACTTAAGAAATTTTACGGCCTTTCTGATTCTGAAGCTGCCGAGATATATAACAGGTTATGGCAGCGGGACGGGCTGAGTCAGGATCCACATTTTAATTTGAATTCCCTTGAAGGGACAGAGAGAATATTCAGCACGGACACAGGTATTTCAGCCACACTTCCAAGAACATGGATAGGGAATATTCCAAATGAGGCAGAACCACATGCTGGACATCAATAACTGATAGGGAAGGCGGCGCTTCCCTCAGCAGATCCAGCGGCTAATGAGGAATTAACAGAAGCAAAACATGTTGCCGATTCACGCCGTGACGAAGACGAACAGATGAAAGGGGGTGATCTGGATGACGTCGCCGTTGACGAGTCGCACATCTTGGGTGATCGCCCTGCCATTGACGATGACTCCATTCGCGCTTCCGGCATCTTTGATGAACCATGAGGAGCCTTCACGCGCGAAGGCGGCGTGCCGCGACGAGACGCAGACGTCTGGAAGGATGAGCGCGCAGGCCTCCCCTCTGCCAATGATGATGTCGCCGTTCAACCTGTAGCTTTGGAACACCGTGCCCGCCTCGGCGACGCGTGCGGCGGCGGCGGCGTACGTCGCGCCGTCGACTTTCTCAATCACCTGCGTCGTGGTGTCCTGGAGGATTGCCGTCCCAACCGAGCGCTCCGCGACGACGTGGTATAGATAGGTGCCCGGCTGGTCGGGTGGTGGCGTCCGCGCGAAAAGCCTGCGCACCGCCAGCACGCGCGTCATCACCTCGTCGCAGACCGCCGGGTCAAGCTTGAGCGTCTCCCACAGATGGCGGTGGAACCGCACGAACTCTTCAAGCGCGATGTCGAATGCCCGCCGCATGCCGTCCGAGAATCGTCCGGGGATCGACTCGCCGACGAGTCGCAATGACTCGGCGAACTCCTCCAGCAGCGAGTCGGCGAAACGACGCCGATGCATGTAGACCGTGTCGGGCCGCTTGAGCCCAACAGCGGCGGCAACTTCCTCTGCGGACTTGCCGTCTATGACCAGCAGGCAGAACGACATGTAGGTGGTCGGCCGCACACGGTTCCGGGCGCGGCGCAAGGCGAGGGCGAAGACGCTTCGGAGCCAGACGATGTCGACGGCGCGCGCCCCGTCCCCGTCTGGCGTCACGGTGGCGCTCAGTTCGTCCGGGTCGTCAACCGCGAGCGGTTCGAACATCGACTGCCTTCCTTCCCGACGGAAGGCGTCGGCCACGCGCCGGATCACGATGGATTTCAAGAACGACCGGAAATGCCCGACCGACGGATCATACTTGAAGGAGGGCAGCGCCCGCATCAGGCAGATCATGGTCTCCTGGAAGACATCCTGGGCCATGTTGGCGTCGCACCCCATCTTGATCGCCCAACCGATGACGATGTCCCAGTAGAACTGGCAGAACTCGTTCCAGGCCGGCTCGTCGGAGATGTTCCTGACGCGCTCGATTGCGAGCCGGCTTGTGGCGTACAGATCCTCGACTTGTGGCGTGTGTGGCATGTGTGATTCTATCCGCGGTACGCCGGCGATTCAAGAGGAAATCGATGTGAACTTTGTCAGTTTTCAGCGAATGCACTGTGGGAAGGAACAAGAAAGGGGGTCGGCAATGAGAACTCGACGATGGTTCATCCGTGTCATCGGAACGGTTCCCGAGGGGGGCTCGGAGGTGGAGGAAAAGCTGTCGCGGCCATGTCAAAAAAGGATTTCACGATCGACGACGGCAACGGCTCCTTGTGGATCCCCGGCCAAGTCAACCTCGCCAACTTGCTGGCCATCCGTCATGACAGAGGCTGCCAGAAACCCGTGGAAACCGTCAACGGCTTCATCCCCGCCTCATGGGCGCGGGGGAATGTCGTCTTCTGTGACGGGCATTCTGACTTCATCACACGAGGTCTTGCCAACTCGCAGAGCTCCGCCGATCCCTATTGGTGAGGAGCTGGGCGCGGCGAAGCGTATGCCGATTTCTTTTGAAAGGGGTGTGTGGTTGCGACTTCTCCGGCGAATGAACTGTGACGACGCAACAACTTTCGAGTGAATGAACACACACATGAGGGAGGAGCGTGCGATGAGTCACACACAAGTGGTTTCGGTGGGGCTACTGGCCGCGGCGCTGGCGACGACGGCGTTCGGCGGAGACGTCACGTTCAAGGTGGAGAGCGACTGGGGAACGGGGTTCACGGCGTCTGTCAACGCGGCGAACAGCTCCGGGAAGGCGTCGACGGGATGGACGCTCTCGTTCGATCTTCCCCGAAAGATTACCCAGATATGGAATGCGGAGATCGTGTCGTCGGACGGGAATCATCATGTCGTCAGGAACGTCTCATGGAACGGACAGATTCCTGCGGGAGGCTCGGTGGATTTCGGTTTCTGCGGCATTCCTGGCGGTGTCACTATGCCGCTGGCCAATGTGGTGTGGTCGTTGAACGGCGGAGGGGCGACGGCGACGCTGAAGGCGGTGGACGACACCGCCACGACGACGCAGGACAATCCGGTGACTATCACGGTGCTTGCGAATGACACCGTTCCGGCGGGGACGACGGCTGTAGTGAAGTCCGTCGGCGCACCCGCAAGCGGAAAGACGGTCATCTCAGCCGATGCGAAATCCATCGTGTACACTCCTGACGCCGGCTTCTTCGGAACCGATTCCTTTACCTATGCCATCGGTGACAACGTCGGCAAAACAGCAAGCGCGGAAGTGACGGTCGCCGTCCAGACGAGACAAACGACGATCCCTCCCACCCCGACCATCAGCATTTTAAAGGATTGGACGGCTGGCGGTTATGCAGTCCAGTGGACGAAGTGGTCTGGAACGGGGGCCGACAGGTGGCGGCTCTACGAGAACGGCGTGGTGGCCTATGAGGAGAAGATGGCACCGGCCGACGGCGCTCAGCAGGGACAGTTCCGTTTCGACGACACCAAGCCGTATGGCGTCTACGTCTATCAAGTCGAACTATCGAACACCGCGGGGGCGAGCCGAAGCGAGTCGAAATACTATGCCGTGGACGGGGCGAGCGCGATCCTGCTTGGCGGAGTCGACAACGGCAGGCAGGCCCTGCAGGTCACGCTCGGATTTGGAGTCTCCGCCAGTTATGTGCTCACCGACCTCGCGAGCGGCTCCCCCGACTACGTCGTGTCGACAAGCAATCCGAATGTCATTGACTGCTCCGTGACGGGGGGCGTCCTCAAATTGACCACCAAGAAAAGCGGTCGTGCGTGTGTCAAAATACAAGATCGGGCTGTGGCGGAGACGCGGCTTCTCGGCATCCGCGTCAAGAACGCCGACGGCTCCACTCCCGGCCTGCCGGACTATGTGGCGGTCGGCTCGGTGAGCGAGGACACGGATGGAGACCTGAAGTTTTGGCGCGAGTTCGGGGCCGACCTTAAGAACCGCCGCATGGACATCCGCTACATCTACATCAACGGCGGCCCCAAAAGCCAGGGGGTGGGGTGGCGGACATGGTCGAGCCGCGACGGCTTCCGCGTCACCTCCTACGTCCGCGAGAGCCTCAAGCTCGGTATGATCCCCTTCCTCGTCTACTACAACATTCCCGACGGTGGAGAAAGTTACACCACCGACAAGGCGCATATCCAAAGTCCCGACTACATGCTGGGCTACTTCACCGATCTCGTGTTCGCCCTTGATCTCGTCAAGGCGGAGGCGGGCGACGAGATGGTCGGCTTCATCATGGAACCCGACTTCCTCGGCTATTTGGCGCAGAACGACGGCCCAGCCTCCTCGATCCCCGCGTGCGTCGATGCCGCCTATCTGTCCGGCGCGCTGCTCCGGGGCAAGGATCCAGACTTTCCGAGTACCGCGGCGGGCCTCGTGCGAGCCATCAACGCCACCATCGCCAAACGCCTGCCTGCCGCATATTTCGGCTGGCAGTTCAACCTTTGGGCGTCACCCGCCGGAGGCTTCACCACACCTATTTCCGGCAAAGGGATCGTCCATCTGACCGACAGTCTTGGCGTCGCCGCCGGACGGACGGCGATTCGCCGGGAAGCCGCGGCCATCGCCGATTACTACATAGCGGCTGGTGTTCTGGACGGCGGGGCGTCTTTCGTCTCGATCGACAAGTACGGACTCGACGCCGGGGCTGAGGGCAAGGCCGCCGATCCCGCTTCGTCCACCTGGTTCTGGAACGCCATTCACTGGGGCAATTACCTTGAGTTCGTTAAGACGCTGCGACAGAAAACCAATCGGCCTGTGATCCTCTGGCAGCTTCCGGTCGGCCATGTCAACTCAAGCAAGGCGTCGAACCCCTACGTGTCCAGCGGGACATTCTCCGATCTGACGAATGTCTCTCGGCAATTCGAGGACTCCGCGCCGACCTATCTCCTCGGCGACGCCTTTCAAACTTCTGGCGCGAGGCTTGGATTCTTCGGGCAACGTGATGACGAGTCGAAGGTGTCCGTGAGCGGTGATGTCGTCATGTGGGGACGGCATATGGATCTGGCGAGGGACGCCGGGGTGGCGGCAGCCCTTTTCGGGGCGGGCGTGGGCGACAGCACTGACGGCATTGGCGATCCTCCGACCGACGGCTTCTGGTGGATCGTCAAGGCGCAGGAATACTACCGCGCCCCGACAGCGCTAAGTGGGGGCGCCACGAACACGAACAAGCCTCCCGTCAGCGCCGCCGACCAGGGTACGGTCGACGCAGGGAGTGAGCTCAAGCTGAACGTGCTCGCTAACGACAGCGATCCCGACGGCGACGTCCTGACGGTGGTTTCGGTCACAAGTCCCGCGCACGGTTCCGCGGCGGTGGTAGACGCCTCGACGATCAGATACACGCCGGCCGCAGGCTATTCGGGAGCAGACCAGTTTCTCTACACGGTTTCCGACGGGCATGGTGGACAGGCGACGGCATCGGTGGCGATTACGGTCACGCCGGCGACACCTCCGCCAACCGATTCGAGCGTCAGCCTCACAATCGCCAGCGACTGGGGCTCGGGCTTCACCGGCGCGATGAGCATCACCTACAAAGGCGGAGCCACGCTCCAAGGCTGGACTGTCGAGTTCGACCTGCCGTGCAGACTTGCCAGCGTGTGGGACGCCTCGCTCGTGTCCAGCACCAACAACCACCATGTTGTGAAGAACCTCTCGTGGAACGGAACTGTCGCTTCCGGGGCCGGGGCGTCCATCTCCTTCGGGTTCAACGGGGTGCCGGGCAACATCACCGCCAAGCCCACGAATGTCACGCTCAACGGCGTGCCAGTCGGCGGCGGCACGCCACCTCCGCCGCCTCCCGTCCTGCCCACGCTGAGCATTGCCGGCGGCAGCGCGTACGAAGGCTCCGCCGCACAGCCCGGCGGCGTCACTGCCACGGTCTCGCTGAGTGTGGCATCGGCCACCGCGGTCACCGTGAAGTATGCGACGAAAAACGGCACCGGCATCGCCGGGACGGATTTCTCCGCCGCCAGCGGGACGCTTGCGTTCAAGGCCGGTGAGACTATGAAATCCGTTGTCGTCCAACTGATTGGAGACCAGGTTTCTGAACCCGACAAGACCTTCTCGATCGCGCTTTCAAACCCTGTGGGAGCCACCCTTGGAACCGCCGAGGCCGCCTGCCGGATAGTCGACGACGACCAGGTCGTCCCGCCGCCCGCGTCCGACTACAAGGTCATGGCCTACTTCCCGGAATGGGGGATCTATCAACGGAACTTCCAGATCAAGGACGTGCCGGCGGACAAGCTGACGCACCTCTTCTACGCCTTCGCTAACATCACGGATGCCGGAGAGGTGGGAGTCTATGACAGCTACGCGGCGGTCGAGAAAGCCTTTCCCGGCGACACCTGGGATCAGCCGCTGCGGGGCAACTTCAACCAGATCCGCCTACTCAAGGCGGCGCACCCACACCTCAAAGTGCTGATCTCCGTCGGTGGCTGGACGCTCAGCGCTAAGTTCTCCGACGTGGCGGCGACAGCCGCCGCAAGGACCACATTCAGCGCGTCCGCTGCGAGGTTCGCAGCCGAGTACGGGTTCGACGGCGTCGACCTCGACTGGGAGTATCCGGTGAGCGGCGGAAACTATGACGTCAAGCACCGCCCCGACGACGCCCACAACTACACACTGCTGGTGACCGAGCTTCGGCAGCAACTCGACCTTCAGGGGCTCTCCGACGGCAAGGACTACCTGATCACCGTGGCGGCGCCAGCCGGCTATTCCACGATGGACAACTTCGATCTCACGGGGATGGCGGCCGTCATCGACTGGTTCAACGTCATGACCTACGATTATCATGGCGCATGGGAGATGACGGCGAACCATCAGGCGCCTCTCCACGCAAATCTGACCGACCCGTCGGCCGCCGCCGACAAGTTCAACTGCGACTGGACGCTCTGGAACTACATCCTTCGTGGCGTGCCCGCCGGGAAAATCATGATGGGCGTCCCCATCTACGGCAGAGGCTGGAAGGGCGCGCCACCCGCCAACAACGGACTCTTCCAGACGGCTTCGGGAGCGTCCTCCGGCACATGGGAGGTGGGCATGCTCGACTACAAGGACATCCGGGCCAAGATGGCGGCCTCGCCGACAGTCTACCAGCACCACTGGGACGCCGCCGCCCATGCGGCGTTCCTCTACTGCCCCGGACTCGACGGCGGAACCTTCATCACGTACGACGACACTGCCACGCTGAGCGAAAAGACCCAATACGTGAAGGACAACGGACTCGGAGGCGTCTTCTTCTGGGAGATATCGGCGGACACCACTTCCGACTCGGCAGACTCGCTCGTCGGCACGGCTGCGCACTTACTGATAGGAGATTGACTGATAGGAGATTGCTTTCTGGACTCATGCGGCAAGGTAGAGTAAAGGCTTTGGAAGATCAAGGGAAGAAGTGGGTTTCCCGGGCTTTTTCCCGGTTTTCCCCCTCCTCGGGGAACCCGGATCCGGCTCCCCGAGGAGGGGGAAGGCGGCACCGGGGGGGAAGCCTGACATGCCCGTGTGAGGCGACCACGGACGGCGGATGCCGCAGCCTCTTTGGCCCTATCGCCCCGGGATCGGTTGCTGTACCAGCCATAATTATCGTATGAGTTGAGCGGTGGCATCCGCGGGGCACCATGACGCGGGGAGAATAACGCTTGAAGCGGAGCGATGGTTGACCTGACGCCAGGATGAGTTCCGGACTCACGTCTTTCAACATGCTCAAAAGATATTTTGAAAAATATCGCTGCCAGCGGAACGTCCAACGACTTACGAAATTCCCGCGGCTCCCAAGCCTTCTGGAAGCTTGCCATGCGTCATCAACGATATAGATTCCTCCTCCGTAAGCGACGGATCATCAACGCTGGAAAAACGATGCGCGCATATAAATCTTCATCATACATACACATACGGAGAACAACATGGCCAGATGCGGGAAAGAGACCGAAGTGTTCAGCAGAGTGACCGGCTACCACCGCCCGGTGAAGAACTGGAACAAAGGGAAGCAGGAGGAGTTCAAGGAAAGAAAACCCTACCTCGCGTCGGATGTCAAATCGGTCCCGAAGGAGCGCGTGGCATAGCGCGCTTTTGGAGAGAAGATCGTGGATTGAAGGGAACCGGGGGCGGGAGCTCGATTCCCCGCTGGTCGTTCTCCGCAAGGAGCAGCCCGGAAACCGATTGAGAAACCCGCACATTGCTCATGTGCGGAAACGCGCGGAGCGGCACACCGCCGACAAGGAGTCCCACCGCAGCCGACCTCATGGCCGGACTCCCGGGGCGGATCACATAAGGAATCACAGCGATGAACGTTAAGAACGTTGACGATAAAGACATGAATCCGGAGGGGAAAACCGGCGGCGGACGCCGCGGGAAAAGCGTCGGGGAGAGCGTCTCCGAGATGATCGGGATGATCCCGTGGATAGGTGGGCAGGAACCCACCGAAGGGAACCAATGCGAGCATGAGTGGACGGCTGTGCGGATGGTCAAGTTCGCCGGGGCGCGGGAGACGTCGGAGGTCGTGCGCTGTCTGAAATGCGGAGCGTCCAGCGTCGTGGAGAAGGCTGGCTGACAAGTCCCGTGGGAATGCGGCGGGCTTGCGCCCGCCTTCATCCACCTGGCTCGCTCCAGGATGCTTCAAACCCATCCAGTTTTCAACGTCAACGGAGGCCCAGAAAAAACCGCGCGTCGACTTTAGCCGTGGGCGGAGCGATCACAATCCCCCCTCCCCCGACTGAAAACTCCGCGCCGTTTCGGAAACCGAAACGCGCGGGAACGGTCGAACGCGTGCCTCTGGTTGTGGAGTGCTTGTTTTGTCGCCAACCGCCTGATGTCCTTTCAAAAGTGTCAGATATAAGTCTATGAACTGGCCGGGAACGTGTCAGGTAATTCAAAAATGGACTTAAATCTGACGCGTTTCGGGTGGCGCGCCTGACGTCAGGTTGGAGTGCACCCTAATCTGACAGATAAGAGTTTTACGTGCTTCCGTTTTGTGAGGCGACCCCGGGGTGAGCTTGTTGTTATTTTACGATAAACCATTATAATATAATAAACAACGTTCTTATTTTAGGATAACGCCGCATGAGAAGGAAGACGCAGGGTCATTACGAGGTCTCCTCAACGGCTGGCGAGCGCGTGCGCGCGTTTGTCCCCTCCCCCCTGCCGCCCGCGCCCGACATCCAATGGAATCCCGCCCTCCGATCGTTGTTCGACGAGGCTCTTCTGGCGCTGGGGAGGCTTGACAGCGTCTCGTCGCTTCTGCCGGACACGGCGCTTTTCCAGTACATGTATTTGCGGAAAGAGGCAGTCCTCTCCTCGAAGATTGAAGGCACCCAATCCACGCTTTCCGACCTGCTCCTCTACGAGATGGAGCAAAGCCCCGGCGTGCCGGTCGAGGATGCCAGGGAGGTGAGCAACTACGCATCGGCTCTCGACCACGGAGTCAATCGCATAAGAAGCGGTTTCCCTTTGTCGCTAAGGCTCATGAACGAGATCCACGGAATCCTGCTCTCGAAGGGGCGCGGCAGTTCCAAAACCCCAGGAATGTTCAGGAGCAGCCAGAACTGGATCGGCGGCACCAGACCGGGAAACGCGTCGTTCGTCCCTCCGCCGCCGGACAAGGTGATGGAGTGCATGGGGAAACTGGAGCTTTTCCTGCATGACAAACCCGTGGCGTCACCGCCATTGCTGAAGGCCGCCCTCGCCCACGTCCAGTTCGAGACCATCCATCCGTATCTTGACGGCAATGGGCGTCTCGGCCGGATGCTGGTCACTCTTGTCCTCTGCGAGCGCCGGGTTCTGAAGGAACCGATGCTCTACCTGAGCCTCCATCTGAAAAAACATCGTCAGATCTATTATGATCTGCTCGGGAAAGTCCGTTCAAAAGGCGACTGGGAGGCGTGGCTCGAATTCTTCGCGGAAGGAGTGATCGCCTCCGCGGCCAGCGCCGTCGACATGTCGACGAGGGCTCTCGCCGTCTTTAAGCAGGACGCGGTCTCTATTAAGGGGGTGGGGCGAGCCGCTGATTCGACCGCGGCCGTTCACCGCGCGATGATGGAACGTCCTCTAGCGACCTCGGGATGGCTTGTTGAGAAAACTAAATTGACACCGGCGACCGTGAACAAAAGCCTTTCCCATCTTGTCCGTCTTAAAATTGTGAGGGAGTTGAGCGGAAGGATGAGAAACAGGATATTCAGCTACGGGCGATTCGTGGACGTGTTGAACTCGGACGAAGCCACATGAAGTCCGGTTCCCTGCCTATCCCCTCCACCACTCCTTGACGGAGTGGTGGGCAAGTGGAACTCCCCGCCTTTCTCGACGATGGTGAATTCGTCGAGCCAGCGGTGGGCACTTTAAGGTTAAGAGAATCAATAGAACATTCTTTATAGCTGATTTAGTTCTTCCAATCCTCTTTTTTCTCGAGGGGTTTTATGGGGGTGAAACGTTGATCAAGGTATGCGATTACTTCTCCATCATCATCTGGTACATTTACAGATGAGTGGTGTAAGAACACAATTGTTGCATATTTTCTATTGATATCATCATCATTGATTACTTTGTTTTCATAGTAAAACATGATGTCGGAAAGACAGATTCGGTATACTTTAATCATTTCATAGACACGTTCTGTTTCTTGTTTCATATCTTTCTTCCATAACTTTGATTTATATCTTCCTTGCGAATTTCATTGTTAATATTATCATTATGGAGGTGATGAACCTTGGGGGGAATTTTAAAATTAAATTGCAATTCGACTTGCCGTAAATTAATTAACCTAACATTGCCGTTTATAGCATCTGACTTCCTTCTTGATCTTACTTCATTATTGAATATTGGTGTTCCTGTATGTTTAATTTTTATTGATTCTCCATGAATCTCACAGTTGGTATTTAGGGAATCATGTAACAATTTTGGCTCGAATCTCCTCATTGATTCTGTAATGATTGTCGGCGTTAACATTTCCTTTTTGTAAAGATATTTTGTTTTTTGTTTTTCGAATTTTGAAATAATGATTGCCTTCTCTTTTTTATATCTTTGGACAATTTTCTTTTTATTGTCTTTATTATGTGATACATAGTTGGTCAATGATGCGTACTGTCCGCTGGAAAGTTGTTCGTAAAAGTTCAACATTTTGTCGTAATTTGCTTTAATGTCAATGTTTTTCAACGCTTCTTTAGATTTGAATTCGGGTGAGTTGATGCAGTGCATCTTATGATTGAAATGGTGTGTATTGGGGACTTTTTTGTTGAAATTAAGCTGATTATTTATCGTTTCGTACAACCCTTTTTCTTCGCGTTTTATCGTGTTTTTTATTTGATTTAAGGCGTCTTTTTGATATGGATTGTATCGCTTCCCTTTTAGCGTAGAACTGACAGATACAGTTTTCCCGTAGATTGTTTTGTTCCTGAGATAAATATGGGCATGTCTATTATTTGTATCTTGATGGATACCGTAAACATAGCCAATTGTGTTTGTCTTTTCAGAAGTATTCCCGTATAAAATTTCCAAAGTTTTAATGATTCCCTTGATCAAAATTATTAAAAACTCGTTTGGGTTAAGACCATTGCACCCGATAAGTTTATCAAGGTTAGGTTTTAAACTGATGATCAACTTATGTCCAACAATATTCTTGTATCCTCCATGTATTCGAATGTGATCATGTAAGATTCGTGTGATGTTTTTTGATTTGATTTCCTCCGACGTTGTCTCGTTGTAGTTTTGGTTTCCCGAATCAACTACAAGTCGATCAAGAATGAAACCACCGGCTTTGATTCCTCTGTATTCAGGATCTACGTTCGTTGTTTCTTTTTTGGAATGTATTTCGCATAGCTCTTTATATTTTATTTTGACGTCTGCATCCTCATTCAGATAATCTATGTCGGCAAGGGAAGTGTTTGTGCGGTCATGGCTGGATATGTTGCAAATAATACTACTCATTTTACAATAACAGTTAGTATTTTATCTGTGTTTTCTAGAATTTTATTGATGCTCATTTTTATTTTTTCATCAGTATTAAGTATGTTTTTATTTGTTATTTTATCATCAATTAATTGTCTGAAGATGCTATTAATTGATATACCTTTAGTCTTCGATATATCATATAAATATTTATATTCTTCTTCCGAAACTCTTGCAGTAAAGCTCTTAATTCTTTTCATTTTATGGCTCCTTTAAATGGTTTTTATTCGATAAATTTTATAATTTAATAAGGTTTATGATGTGTTCATTTATTTTAAAAAACAGTTTTATCAATCAAAATATTTGCGTATATTCATTATTTGTTTTCAGTATTTAATTTGTAAATCACGTGGTTTTTTTATTATTATACGTTTCTTTTTTAATATGTTTTATCTCGGATTATAATCTTTTTTATAATTGAAACTTGATTCATTTGTCAAGGACAAAAGAAAAATTACAGTGATTATTTACGTCGATCGCCTACAGCATATTACGGTTACCTGAGTCATGTGTTACTCAGATAGGTTAATTATACATTAACTACATGTATAATACAAGGGGTGTTACAATATAATATGCTAATCCATAAGGATATGTACCAATGACAATACCCTTTTTATGCTGCTAATAATTATAAATATTATTCAGATCAATACCTTGGACAATACTTTTTTAATATGAAATTAATGTCAAATAAACAGCGTCACTTTAGGCGTCACTTTAGGCGTCACTTTAGGCGTCACTTTAGGCGTCACTTTAGGCGTCAC
>CAYTFM010000144.1:0-11263 GCA_964436735.1 uncultured Victivallales bacterium
TTCTCGGGGTCGCCGCCTCCGCATGGTCGATCTTTCCTGTGATGCCAGGGATGAGACGCTCGAGATCCCGCAGTGTGTCGCCAATCATCTTTCGCTTCGCTACCCCATATTCCTCTTTCGACAACGCCGCCCAGTCCTCGTAGCGGGCGTTCATGGAGGCGACCACGGTGTAGTCGTCGCCTCCCGGACGGATCTCGGGGTAGTAGACGGAGTAGGTCCTGCTGGTGATGTCCTTCGAGACGATCCGCTCGGGTTCGAATGTTTTCCACGTCGAGGTGAAGATGAGGTCGCCGAGATGATCGAACCCCTCCCCTTTCCGCAGTCCTAAATAAACTTGACAGCTACTGTTGTTGAGGCGCACCGCTCGGACTTTATCCATGAACGGCTTCGAGAAATGCTCCTCCCCAACCCAGTCGTTGATCGTTGAAAGGATGTTGCCGTTCGACAGCACGGCACGGCATTTCACCGTCTGCCCCGCGACGACGGCCCCCACGACCTTGTCCGACGCAAGATGAATCTTTTCGACTTTCGAGCGTAAGGCGATATGCACGCCATTCTTCTCCAGCTCCTTGCGCATCATCGACAACATGAGATCGGTGCCGCCCGCGAAGGTGTAGACGCCCTTGCTCATGAAGTTGGAGAAGACGATGCCGTAGGTGATCGCCGGCTCGTCGAGCGTCGAGCCGTTGGCATAGGTGATTGGCTCCATCAGGAGGCGCATCACATCGTTGCGCCCGGGAAAATACTTCTCGAAGAGGTCGCGGTTCGTGGCGGTGCTCGCATCGTAGAAGTTCATCTCCGCCAACTCTTTGTAGAACGCCCTCACGATCTCGATGGGTTGACCGAACTTTTCGATGAGTTGCCTGGTGAAGTCCTCCTCGGTGAACGTCGTGTCGAGCGAGAACTGGGGGTTCACGTAGCGGATCGAGCGGACTTGCGTGATATGGTCGGCCATCTCCTGCGACCAGTATTTCCGCAGGGTTTTCTTCATGCCAATGGGGAAACCGTGGAGCGCCACGTCGAATATGTGCCCCTTCCGCCTGAAGTAGGATGCGAGGCCGCCAAGTTCGAAATGCTGCTCTGCCAGCAGCACCCGGTAGCCGTTTGAGCCCAAGAGGTTGGCGGCGGTCAGTCCGGCGAGGCCGCCCCCAACTACGAGCACGTCGTACGCATTGTCACGAAAGTCCATATTATCGCACACACTCGAAAACGGTTTTCACAATTAACGGAATAACGCTCTTTTCGGCCAAGAGCCCAATTCCAGCGATTCCCCACATCATACAGGGAGACGACACTGAACACCATACCCATTTCCGACTGAAAATTGAAGGCCGCATCAGGAAATTCCTCCCACCTTCTTGACTTCCCACCGGCCTCAATTAGTGTAGCGATGCGATCGATCGCGCTGTCTCCTGCCTTTTCACAACTCTCAAGTTCATCATTTTGAAGACGATACGACTCATCCCAAGGCTTGACATAAAGGGGCCCAACCTGATCAAGGGGGTTCACCTGGAGGGATTCAGAGTTCTGGGCGCGCCGGAGCAGTTCGCACTTTTCTATTGCGAGCAAGGGGCTGACGAGCTTATCTACATGGATGTGGTCGCGAGCCTGTACGGACGGAATAGTCTGCACGATTTCATCTCGCGTGTTGCGAGGCGAATCCACATCCCCATGACGGTAGGTGGCGGGATCAGAACGCTCGACGACATCAAAGTCGTGCTGCGCGCCGGAGCCGACAAGGTTGCCATCAACACCGCCGCGGTAAAAGATCCAAGCTTCATCCAGAAGGCCGCCAGGAAATACGGCTCCTCCACCGTGGTGGTGTCAATAGAGGCTCAACGTCGGCCTGGTGGTGGCTATCAGGCCTACATGAACAACGGTCGGGAACAGACCGGACTTGAGGTTGTGGAGTGTGCAAAGCAGGCTGAAGCGCTCGGGGCCGGCGAGATATTGATCACCTCGGTGGATCGTGAAGGGACAGGCCTTGGTTACGAGACGGAGTTGATTGCGCAGGTCGCCGACGCGGTCTCGATTCCCTTGATCGCCTGCGGTGGCTGCGGGCTCCTCGAGCACCCACCGGCGGCTGTCGAAGCGGGAGCCGACGCCGTCGCCATGGCCTCGGCTCTTCATTACCATTTCGTACGCCAGTTGGACAAGGTCACCTCTTTTTCGGAAGGCAACACCGACTTTCTCCAAGGAGATCGGTGCCACAGCCGGATCGCCGGAACCACCATCGCCGCGATGAAGGAACGCATGAAGGCCGCCGGCATCATTTGCCGTCCGGTGGCCTGACGGAGGAAAGCACCATGGAGACGCCGAAAGTCGTTGTGGTTGACTACGAACTTGGAAACCTCTGGAGCGTGCTCAGAGCCTGCGAGGCGGCGGGGATCGACGCCCGCGTGAGTGGTGAAAAGGATTCACTGATTTCGGCCTCGGGCGTGATACTGCCGGGTGTCGGCACCTTCGGCGACGCCATGGACAATCTGCGGCGTCTCGACTTGTGCCAACCTCTCCTTGACTTCGCCCGGTTGGGAAGACCGATCCTCGGCATCTGTCTTGGCATGCAGCTGCTCATGACGGAAAGCGAGGAGTTCGGTATCCACAAGGGGTTGGGATTGATTCCAGGAACGGTGACGTGTTTCCCGAGGGGCACTCGGGATGGAGACCGTGTGAAGGTCCCCCATGTCGGCTGGAACCAGATCCATTTTCACCCTCAGGCGGCGGAGCATCCTTTGCTCAAGGCGGTGCCTGATGGGGCTTTCATGTACTTCCAGCATTCGTTCCATGTGGTTCCGGCGAACCGCGGCGTGATTCTGACCAGCACCGTGTATGGCGGCACGAGATTCGCCTCGGAAGTGACAGCGGGAAATGTCATGGCGTTCCAGTTTCATCCGGAGGTGAGCGCCAGAGACGGACTCGCCATCTACGCGAATTTCAAGAGCCTCCTGGAGTCGCAAGGAGGCTGAGCCTCCCTGCCCTCCTCCTGTTTCCGCGCATCGGAAGAATCTCCTCCAATTCTTGAATTCAAAGTTCGTCCCGCCTACCTTACCCCATCTTTGAATGCGGGGGCTTCCCGCCAACTTCCCGCACCTTGAGAGAAAGGGAAACACTTGATGAACGGCGAGAACCTCGAAGCGTATTACGGCCTTCCCCAGGATGTGCGTTTCTGCATGCGTTGTGTCATCTCGAACCAGCGCCCCAATTCCTGCGTCGAATTCGCCAATTCCCCCGGAACGCCGAAGAAGACGATCTGCTTTGGAGACGACGGCGTGTGCGACGCATGCAGAACCGCCGAGAGGAAACAGTCGACAGACTGGGCGGAGAAGGCGGCCGCCCTCAGGGAGCTTTGTGACCGTCACCGTCGTCACGACGGCCGCTATGATTGCATCGTTCCGGGGTCTGGCGGGAAGGACAGCTTCTACGCGGCATGGACACTGAAGCATGAGTACGGCATGCACCCGCTAACCGTGACGTGGGCGCCGCACCTACACACCGACTGGGGATGGCACAACTTCCATGCGTGGATCCATGCGGGCTTCGACAACTATCTGCACACGCCGAACGGGAGGATTCACCGCTTGCTGACCAGGCTTGCCGTGGAACGGTTGTTCCATCCGTTCCAGCCGTTCATGCTCGGGCAAAAGATCATCGCTCCCAAGTTGGCGGCCACACTTGACGTCCCTCTCGTCTTCTATGGGGAGAACGAGGCTGAATACGGCAATCCAATCTCTGACAACGACACGCCCATGCGGGACTTTTCATACTTTTCCGAAACCGATCCGGACAAGGTTTTTTTCTCTGGCACGTCCGTCACCGAATTGAAAGAGCGGTTTGGCCTGACGCTGAACGATCTTGCGCCCTACATGCCCATCGATCCCCAATTGCTGGAGGACAAGAAGGTCCAGGTCCACTACCTTGGCTACTATCTGCCGTGGCACCCGCAGCGCAACTACTACGTGGCCGTCGAGCATGGCGACTTTCATGCGTCGCCCGAGCGCACGCCGGGAACGTACAGCAAGTACAACAGCATCGATGACAAGATCGACGATTTGCATTACTACACGACATTCATCAAGTTCGGGATCGGCAGGGCGACCTACGACGCCTCTCAGGAAATCCGTTCCGGCGACATCACGCGGGAAGAAGGAGTCGCCCTCGTCCATCAGTTTGACGGGGAATGGCCCTCGCGTTTTCAGGGCGAACTTTTCACCTACCTTTCAATGGACGAACGCAGCTATCCTAAATTAAAAGGTGCCTTCTCCCATCCAACAATGACCTACTGCCACTTCATGGAATTGGCGGACAAGTTCAGATCCCCTCACCTTTGGGAAAGCACCTCCGGAGGCTGGAAACTTCGCCATGTCGTTTCGTGATGTGCGTGGTTGCGCGGGACGCGCCCGCTCCCGCGATGCATGTTTTTGAATGGAAGGGAGTCCATGGACCACGCGCTATACGAACGTGAGATCAAGACCTTTCATCGTGCTGTCGAGAGCGTTTTACGCCAGCACCATTCCACATATGGCGGTATCGCCGACCTTCGGATCGTAATCGCCGAGCCTTCCAGGGATGTGCTCGACGCGCTCAGAGCGGAACTACCGCGGCATACGGTACTTCTGTACCTCTTCCCTCTTCCGGCGCAGGCACCCGCCTCTTTCCCGGGTGGCAACTCCGACCATATCCCCTCAACACTGCTCTGCCCTCTGACTTCTGACTCCTTTTTCGCCGACAAAGTCTCGATGATAGTGACGTTCATGCCTGACGCCACCGTCGCCCTGAATGTCTCCGACAAGGTGATGCCACGGTGCCAGGCGGCCGTGGAGGCCGTCAACAGCGCCATAAAGACCGCGCTTGGGAACAGTCAGATGGATCAACTCTCCGCGCTTCCCAGCCTGAGAGCCTTCATCCGCAACCTTCCTGCGTTGGGTCGCAGGGGAGTTCCACGCATACCCAAACTTGAAGGAGCCACGGCCGTCGTATGTGGCGCGGGCCCCTCCCTCGTCTCGCATCTTGAGGACCTCAAACGACACGCCGAGCATTTGGTGCTGATCGCCGTCGGCCATGCGGCGCCATGCCTGCTGCGGGCAGGCGTACAACCGGACATCATTGTCGAGATAGACTCGCTCTGCCATCTCAACTGGGGGCACGATCTCGTTTTCAGCGGAACGCTTTTCGCCGCTGTCGAGACCTCGCCATCTGTGACCAGGCGGTTTGGACGAGTGACATGGTTCACCGAGGCGCGGAGTGGATTCGACCTCATGCTCGCGCAGGCGGAAATTCCTGTTCCGCACATCTGCCTGTCCTGCTCGGTCAGTATAAGCGCGATCGACATCGCCATCGCGATGGGGTGTGACTCCATCGCTCTCGTCGGCCAGGACTTGTGCGTATCAGACTCTGGCCATTCTCACGCCTGCAACTCCACGCTTGAATCCCACGGCGAAAAAGCGCTGGTGCGCTTACCGGGGACCAAACGAGCTGAGGTGTGGGCGACTCCCGATTTGGTGGCCATCCGTGACGCCCTGCAAGAGTATGTGGTGGCTTTGCGGGAAAGAGGGACGCAGGGCAAACGTGGGAACTTCGAGCTTCGCAACTGCACTGAGAATGGAGCCGTGATCCTCGGCATATCACATGAGAAATTATCGCAGTTCTGTCAACGCCACCAATCCGTACGCCCTGACAAGCGGGCGCTCGTGGCCGCAGGCCGCGGCGCGCGGCCAAGAAAGCTTGCCTCGGTGCTTGCCGCGCACGCCGATATACTTCATTTGACGCGCTCGGCCCGCCTGGACACTGTTGCGAAAATTGACGATCTCCTGGGGGAACTACACCACGCCCAGCCCGACATTGAACGCCTCAGGCAAAAGCAGTCCGCACTGCGGGAAGTTCTTGAAAAAGTGGAACGTGCGCGCTCGACAACGGGAATCGAGTGGCTCGCCACGCCGATCAGGCTGCATATCGAGAGGTTCTCGCGCGAATCCCATGCCGTGAGGACGAGCAACCAGAAGGAGGCCGCCGTCCAGTTGCGCATTCTGAGAGAGCAGCATGTGCTGGGCGCTCTGCTTGAGGAGGAAATCATCGCTGACATCGCGGAGAGCCAACGCGCGGTCGAGCTTTCATCTGCCGATCAAGCGTTCTGTGCCCCCTCTCCCTCCCCTGCCCTACCCCAAGACGACCATCTACATTTTCAAAGCTATTTCCTTCATGCGTTGACGCAAGTGAGGAACTCTCACCCAGAGTATGCCGACGCCTTGGCGAACGGTTCGCTGCCCACGGATTCTCGTTTTGAGGTCATCGCCGACTGGACACATGAAGTTCCTTATGTGAGGTTTAAGAACGGCGACGGCGCCTCAATTCCTCTGAGCAACTATTACTTCATGCGCCAAAATGCGGAAAAAGAGGTCAGACGTTTTTTAGATGCCACCGGACTTCCCGCCAGCCATCTTGGCGTTGTCATGGTGGCTCCTGGCAACTGGATCCATCCGATCATCATTTCCGAGATGGCGCCTGAAGCCGCCCTCATGACATTGGATCCATGGCCTGGGCTCTTTGCGGAACTGCTTCATTACTCACTATTCCTCCACCGCTTGCCGCCGCAAACCGCCACGCTGGCCACCACCTCCGCCTTCCCCTCGTGGCGAGGCGTTGCGCTGAAAGTCCTTGACAGATGGCGAGGGGAAGGAAGACAGGTAATGGTGTTTCCGCATCCATCTGCGGCAGAGGTCGCTGAGTGCCGCCTCCTCCGTGAAGAGCTCGCAGCTCTCCTGAAGGACTGGAGACAGCGTGTGTGAAAATCCACCGTGCGTTCAGCGGCATCGGCAGTTGATCGACTGTCATGCCTGGCACAAACGCCGGTGCTCCTCGATGGCGAAGCGGTCGGTCATCCCAGCGATGTGGTCGGCGATACACCGCTTGACGCCGTCCTCGTCAAAGCGCCGCGCGGCCGACTTCCCCACCTTGTCAGGGTGGGCGACATAAAAGTGATAGAGTTGCCGCATCTTCTCGGCGGCGCTGTTGTTCGCCTCCATCACCTTTTTGTTGAAATACAGATTCTCACGCAAGAACTCCTTGAGATCGTCAGTGTCCTGCTGCCGTTCGGAGCTGAGCCTGACAAGCATGATGCTGGCAGACTGCACCTTGTCCAAGGAGTCAATAGCGTTGTCCTTGATGGTTTTAACGGTGTTGCGCACGGCGTCGCCCACCATGGCGTCGACGAGGCAGCGCACGGCGTAAGGACGGAATTTCTCGGAGTCTTCGAGCAACCCTTTCGCCGCCGCCTTGGTGGCGGCCTCACCCCATATCCTCAGCTTCCGGAGATCCTTTTCCTTGATGAGTCCGGAGTCGAGGCCGTCATCGACGTCGTGGCCGTAGTAGGCGAGATCGTCGGCAAGATCCGCCACCTGCGCTTCCAACGAGGGCATCGGAGGCAGGCATTCGCCGTCAAGCTCCACGGTTTTGCCATGCCGGTGCTTGAGGAGTCCGGTCCTGACCTCCCAATTTAGGTTGAGCCCGTCGAATCCCGGATACTTTTCGAGGAGGAGGTCAACCAGCCGCAGCGCCTGGTCGTTGTGGTCGAAGCCACCGATGTCGCTCGCCAAAGCGTTGAGTTCGCGTTCGCCGGTGTGGCCGAAGGGGGGATGGCCGATGTCGTGGGCAAGGGCGATGGCCTCCGTGAGATCTTCGTTCAAGCACAGCGCCCGCGCGATCGTCCTGCCGATCGCCGAGACCTCGATGGTGTGCGTGAGGCGCGTCCGGTAGTGGTCACCCGTTCCATTGAGGAAGACCTGCGTCTTGCAGTCAAGCCTCCTAAATGGCCTGCTGTGGAGGATGCGGTCGCGGTCGCGCTGGAATTCAGATCTGAAGGGGTGCCCCTCCTCAGGGTATTGCCGCCCTCGGCTGAGCGATCCCCGCGTCGCGTAGGGAGCCAGTCCCCTTTCGTCCAGTATGCTCATGGAAAAAACCTTTCGCCAATTGTCTTTGGGCGCTTAATTTAACAGGCTGAGGAGGTAATGTAAATGGTGTTCGGCGTTCAGTGTTCGGTGTTCGGGGAATAAACATCCATGAGCTCGAATGACTGACTACTGACGGTTTGGCGCTACATGTTCAAACTGTTGCCATCTCAGGGGGAGATGCCGAACACCGAACACCGAACACCGAACATTTCAATGTACACGCTGGTCTTCACGACTTCATGTTTCTGGCTGTATCTCGCGATCGGGTGTGGGGTCTGTTTCGCAGGCGCTATCCTCGGATGGATGGCTCACGTGCGTTCCGGGCGGAGGCGTTCGGTCATGGCGCTGGAACTGCTGAGGTTCCTTGCTGTCTCGCTGCTCGCCGTCACGCTTCTCGGCCCCGAACTGGTCGTCAAAGAGTCGGAGGTCGAGAAACCGCGCCTCGTGGTGCTGTCGGACGAGTCGGTGAGCATGGACTCCCGGGACGTTGCGGATCCCATGGGAGGCGAAGACGCGCGGCTTACCCGGCGCGACTGGATACGCCAGTGGCGTGGCGGTTTCAAAGACGAATGGAGCACGCTCGGCACCCATTACGCGGTGGCATTCGAGGGATTCGCCGCGAAAATCGATCCCGACGCCGCGAGACAAGATGACCTGAAGGCGACCGACATGGCGCTCGCCCTTGGCGGCGTCAAGTCGCGCCATCCCAAGCTGAGGGCGGTCCTGCTCGCCAGCGATGGCCAGTGGAACAAAGGTGGTCCTCCCGCGCGGCGACTCGACCCGCTTGTCGCCTCATCCATCCCCGTCTACTGCGTCGGAGTTGGCGACGAGCGCCGCCTGCCCGACCTGCGCATCGAGCGGTTCACCGCCCCCTCGACCGCGCTGATGGGGGATTACGTCACCGTCCAGATCCTTGTCGTCAACCACATGCGCAAGGAAGAGCGCGGGGTACTCACCCTCAAGGACGCCAGCGGAAAGACGCTTCGCTCGGCGGAGTTCAACCTGCCCGAGGACGCCGAGGAATGGTTTACCCTCGTGTGGGAACCGGAGAAGGACGGCGAGTACGACATGAGCGTCGAACTCCCCTGCCCCGCCGGCGACTCCGATCCCACAAATAATGTGAAAACCTTCCGCGTCACCGTGAAGAAAGACATCATCAAAGCGCTGATCGTCGAAGCCGATCCCCGCTGGGAGTATCGCTTTCTGCGCAACGCCCTGATCCGCGACCAGGGCGTCGAGGTCGACTGTCTCCTGCTGCGGCCAGGGATAGGACCGGCGAAGGGATTGCGCTACATCGACAAGTTCCCTGACATCAAGGAATTGACCAGCTACGACGTCGTCTTCGTGGGCGATGTCGCCGTAGACGACGCATTCTTTACCGAGAAGGACGCGCGGAACCTGCGTGAACTGGTGGAACGCCATGCGTCGGGCGTGGTCTTCATTCCCGGCTCCTCGGGCAGGCTCTTCGACCTCCTTCAGGGCAACAAGGATCTTGCGTCGCTTCTCCCCGTCTCGCTGAATCCGGAGGAACGCCTCGGTGTCGGGGCGCCCGAGCCGGAAAGACTGCGATTGACCTTCGCCGGCCGCAACCACCTCCTGACAAAACTCGTCTCGGACAAGGGCAGGAACGAGGAGATATGGCAGAATCTTCCCGGCTTCTACTGGAGGGCCGGTGCGTTGACCGCCAAAGGCGACGCCGAGTCGCTGGCCGCCTGTGAGAGTTCGAAGAATAAGTTCGGCCTTGTCCCCGTCCTCGTGCTCCGCGGTGCCGGCGAGGGGCTCAGCCTCTTCATGGGAATCGACTCTGCGTGGCGGTGGCGCAGAGGGGTCGAGGATCTCTACCACTACCGATTTTGGGGACAGGTGATCCGCAGCATGGCGAGGAAACGCCACCTTGCCCGCTCCGAGGCGGGGAATCTGGTGTACTCGCCCGAAACCCCCGAGGCGTTGAGCGAGGTCAACGTCCAAGCGGCACTCACCGATCCGCATGGTTTTCCGCTCCGCACGGCCAACGTCTCACTCTCCGTCACCGGTCCATCGGGGAGCACCGTCTCCACGCCAATGGTCGAACTGTCTGGCGGTTGGGGCGTCTACACGGGAGCCTTTGTTCCTGAAAAACCTGGGGAGCATCAGATCACCGCGGGGCCCAATGATGATGTCGCCCGCTCCGTGACCGCCATCGTCAAGGTGGGGGACGCCTCCTCCGAGAAGATCGGCGCGCAACTCAACAGTCCGAGCCTAAAGGAATTGGCGCGTCTGACGGGCGGCCGTTTCTCGGCTATCGAAGGTGCCTCCGCGCTCATGAAGGAGATAGCTGCCCTGCCGAAATTGACACCCGAACTGCGCAGATACCGCATCTGGTCCGAGTGGTGGTGGCTCGCTTCGATCGCTGGGTTCTTCACCCTTTATTGGCTCGGAAGGAAACTCGTCGGCCTGCCGTGACGCCTCCGGTCAATAAAGAACGTGGAATTGCTACAATTCCGAGACCCTACGCGCGCCTTTCTACTTTCTGCCGTACCTCGCCTTCAACTGTTCTTCCGTTGGACGTTCCGCATAAAACTCGCCTTGCGGTCCGACAAACCCCGACTGAATTCTGATGAGCGTCACCAGTGTGAAACTGCCATCGCCGTTGGGAAAGCGCACCTCAAACGTGTCGGGGGTCGTCTGCGCCGCAGGGGCGACCGCGCTCGGGACAGGCGCCGACTGGACTGCGGCAGGCGGCGGCACAGGTGTCGGCGGCGCGATAGGCGGCGCAGGCGGAACCTGTGGAGCTGGTTGCGGTTGCTGGGCTGGCATCACAGGCGGAGTTTGGAGGGCGGGAACAGGAACCGCAGGGGGAGCCACCACCGCAAAGCCGCTTGGTGTCACCATATAATATGTATTGGCGTAAGTGTAATAGGGGATTCCGTTGACATACACAGTTGCGCATCCGGGGGGCAACGCAGGGACGACGGCTCCCACGGGGGCGTTAACGACAACATACCCCGCCGGTGTATAGCTGTAGAAGATGCCATTGCAGAACAGCATGTTCACCCCATTGAAGGTGATGGCTATGGCGTCTTCAATAATCTCGCCGAGGATTGAACGGTACACGACGCCAGGTCCGCCGTATACCACGTTAGGCCCGTAGTACACCACCCCGGGACCATAGTACCATCCCGGACCACACCATCTGCCGCCCCACCAGTATCCACGACCGTAGCCCCCCCCGTGCCAGCCCCCCCCGTGCCAGCCCCCCTGTCCGCCCCCCCCGCGCCCACCCCCCTGTCCGCCACCGCCACCCCAGCCCCCCCCCCCACCATTACCGCCCCCACGCCCCC
>CAYTFM010000144.1:11273-19669 GCA_964436735.1 uncultured Victivallales bacterium
TCCGCTATGACCTCCCCCTCCGCCATGACCGCCACCACCGCCGCCACCGCCGCCATGACCGTTGCCACCACCGGCAGCGAATATCGTCTGTGGTTGCGCACACAACGCAATAGCGAGCACAGCGGCACACCATGTTTTACCCATACAACCTCCACATTATTTCAGATTAGTCGCCCTCTTCGGCCATTTATATGACATGCTCTACGCTATCCCCGTGATCTTCCAAACGTCACCGACATAGCAAATAACTGAAAAGGGCGTAGAGTACCACAGCCGCGGGACAGCCCAGCGGCTTCACAAGGCGTTCGGTGAGGATGATGAGGGAGAAGGTCGAAATCAGGGAGATGTGCCGCGGCGAGCTCGCCGTCGCCCTCGAATGGGCGGCCCGGGAGGGGTGGAATCCAGGGCTGAACGACGCCGACTGCTTCTATCCTGTTGATCCCCGCGGTTTTTTCATGGCGTTTGTCGACGGCAACCCGGTCGGCAGCGTCTCTGCCGTGGCGTACAACGAGCACTTTGGCTTCGTCGGCTTCTTCATCGTGCTGCCCGAATTCCGCGGAGGCTCCGTCGGCGTCGAACTCGGGAAAAAAGCCCTCGAACGGCTCGAAGGGCGGAACATTGGCATCGACGGCGTGGAAAAGAAGATAAAGAATTACATGTGGTGTGGATTCACACTGGCGCACAACAACATCCGGTACGAGGGCATTTCCAAGGGGGGGGGGCGCAAGGATGGAATCGTCCCAACCTCCGCCATCTCCCGCGACGCATTGGCGGAATTCGACTATCGGTTCTTCCCGGCCCCCCGCGGTGATTTCATCACCCTGTGGGCCGCCCAACCGGGAGCCGTGTCGCTTTGCGCCCGGCAAGGCTCGCAGATAACCGGCTATGCGACAGCCCGCCCCTGCCGCACAGGATACAAAATCGCCCCGCTGTTCGCCGAATCGAGTGGCGAAGCCGAGGCGCTTTTCGACTCAGTCTGCGCCTCCCTGCCCCAAGGAACGTCTGTATATCTGGACATACCGGCGATCAACGTCCAGGCGGTGTCGCTCGCCGAGAAGCGGGGCATGAAACCCGTGTTCAAAACGGCCCGGATGTACAGCCGAGCGGCTCCCAAGCTCCCTTTCGACAAGATTTACGGCATCACCTCATTTGAACTGGGATGACTTATATGACGCACGACGCGGTATCCCCACTGAACGGCAATGGTGCTCACGCATGAATATCGAAGCAGCCAGACAGCATATTCTCGGCATCCTGCGCGCGGGGCTCCCGCAGGATCTCCACTACCATAGCGCCGATCACGCAGTACGGGTCGAATGCGCCGTTGACGCACTTGCCCAGGCGGAGGGAATCGACGGCGAGGACCTTGTTCTCCTCAAAACCGGCGCACTCTGCCACGACACCGGCTTCCTCACCTCCTACCGCGACAACGAGCCACTCGCCTGCGCATTCACCCGCCAGCATCTCCCCGCATTTGACTACTCGGCGCGACAACTCGACGTCATCTGTGGACTTATCCTGGCAACGGCCATCCCTCAGCGTCCGACGACACCGCTTGAGCAGCTCATCTGCGACGCCGACCTCGACCATCTCGGAGCCGCCGACTACCCCGAGATCACGGCGCGTCTCAGAGAGGAACTCCTTGCCCATGGAAAACGATTCAGCGACCAGGAGTGGATCGACCATCAATTGAATTTCCTTAAGCATCACACATATTTCACCACAGCCGCGCTGCGCCTCAGAGAACCGGGCAAACGGGCGAGAATCGCCGAGCTCGAACGAGCCAGAAGCGGCTTTCCGGAGGACACCCCATGAGCGACCCCCAAAATGCCGCCCCCGCCGTTTTGCGCTGCAGTTCAGAGTTCACCATCATCGAGAAAATCGCTCAAGGTGGCATGGGTGCCGTCTACAAGGCCAGTCAAAAGGGCGTCGAAGGCTTCGAGAAAACTGTCGCCATCAAAACGCTGCTCAACTCCCTCTCCGCTGACGTGAAAACCGTGGAGATGTTCATCTGCGAGGCGAAACTTGTCGCCAATCTGGTCCACGAGAATATCGTTCAGATCTACCAGTTCGGCCGACAGGGCGGCAATTACTTCTTTGTGATGGAGTATGTGGACGGAACCTCGCTGTATGACTTCCTGACCATCCACTCCAAGATCAACAAGACTATCCCACGCGAACTCGCCGTCTTCATCGCCAGCCGGGTGGCGCGCGGCCTCGCCTACGCCCACGCACGGAAAGACCACGAGGGAAACCCGCTCAATATCGTCCACTGTGACGTCTGCCCCCACAATGTTCTGTTCACCACCGAGGGCGTGCCCAAACTCGCCGACTTCGGGATCGCCAAAGCCGCCACCATGGCGAAAAGCGAAGCCATCGCGGGAAAACTGCCCTACATGTCGCCTGAGCAGGCGAACAAAGGAGCAATCGACTTCCGCTCTGACATCTACTCCCTCGGCGTCGTCCTCTTCAATCTGCTTTCCGGCAATCTGACCCGTAACGTCTTCCTGCCCCTTAAGGAACTTCTCGCGCAAGTGAAAACCGGTTACGTGGCATGGGAGAAACTGCCAAAGGACCTCGACCCCGAACTGCGCGGCATGCTCGAGAAAATGCTGGCGCCTGATCCTGCTGACCGCTACTCCTCAACGGACAAGCTCGGGAGAGATTTGGAGTACCACATCTACAAGGACGGCTACGGCCCCACCATCGTCGCCCTCGCCGAATACATCCGCAAATTGATGCCTAACCTCGCCAGCATCCCGAGGCGGAGCGGGCCGCCGGAAGGGGCCGACGGCAGCACCGTCGTCCTTGACCCGCTCGGTGGAGCCACGCATTGAAGCAGCCGCGGGCACTCCTCCTCGCCCCCGAAACCCAGATCGCCCTTGGCGCGGCGGTGTGGGCGCTATTCGCTGCCGCCGTCCTATGGCAGACATGCGCCCTCCCCGGATGGGACGCCTACTTTCACGTGCGCCTCGCCGACATCATGCGCCATGATGGCCTGATCCTCAAGAGCTTTCCCTGGGTCACCGAATCAATCTGGACCGACAGTTTCTTCGACAAGGATTGGCTCTTCCATGTCTATATCATCCCCTTCCTGGGGTTAGGCGACATGAACGGCGCGCGGACCGCCTGCGTCACCCTTGTCTTTGCCGCAGGGATCAGCTGGGGATTTCTGTTCAAGCAACTCAATGTCCGCCATTTGTTTGTCGTCTTGCTCTTCACGTTTTTCTGCGCCGGCGCTGGCTTCTTCAGCCGTCTCGTCCTGTTCCGGGCTCACATGATTTCCATTGTCCTTCTCGGACTCTTCCTCTGCCTCCTCTTAAGGCGGAAAGGATGGCTCGTCGCCTGTGTGTGCCTCGTGTACTCATTCGCCTACACAGGCAGTTGGCAGGTTCTGCCGATCGCCGTCCTGTTCGACCTCATCCGTCTGGGCAAAAGCGGAGGCATCAAGGGACTGTGTCTCAAAGAGTTGATGACGCCGTGGGCATTGGGCGGGCTTCTCATAGGCCTCTTCGTCAATCCGTATTTCCCGCACAACCTGACGGGAGGCGTCGTCCAGAACATCCAAGTCCTCTGGGTCAAATGGTTCGGCCTCGAGGAGGGCGTCATCATAAACCAAGGGGCTGAACTGAGGCCGCTCGGGGTCAAGAAGCTTCTGACGCAGTTCCTGCCGGTGGTGGCGCTGCTTGCCGTCGTCCTCTTCAAGCTGCGCCACCCGGAGGATCGGCGCAACGCCGCCCCGGAAACGCTGTTCCTCGCCTCGCTCGCCACGATCTACTTCGCCCTCACACTTGTCTGCCTTAAGTTCTCGGACTACTCGGTCCCGCTCATCGTGGCGGCGGGTGCGGCCTGCTTCAAAGAACGGTTCCTCGATCTACCGCGGCGGCGTCTCGCGGCGGCCGCGGGGCTGATCCTCATCTTCGGTTGTTGCTGGACTATGAACATTATTACAGTCACCCATCGGACGGATATCCCCTACTCGGGCGCGGCGCAATGCCTGAAGGAGCGTCTCTCTCCGGGCGAGGTGGTGTTCACCGGCGACTGGGACGACACACCCATGCTGTTCTTCAGTGCCCCGGAGTTCAAATACCTCATTTTCCTCGAGCCCTATTTCATGTACGTCCACTCTCCCAGGAAATATAAACAATGGTGGAAAATCACCGAGGGCAAGGCGATGCGCCCAGCCGAGATGATCCTCACCGAGTTCAACTCGCGCATGGTCCTCTGCCCTCCAGACAAGCCAGCACTGCGCGAGTCGCTTGACAAGGACCGCCACGCCACGATGATCTACACCGGCCCCCAAGGTGAACGTCTGTACCAGCTCACCTTCTCTCCTCAGGAGCTCCGCATCATTGAGGAGTTCAAAAGACGCCTCCCCGACCCGAAGCTTCTGCGCATGCGCCGCCCCCCCCTTGACTTGAACCCCATTCTATGATATAAACACTCCGAGGACGGGGCAGACGGACGGCGTGATTGCCAAAGATGATCGACAGGCAGACCTGCGCGTCGGACGGATTGTTTTATGTGTGAACGACAAATCAATGTCATTAAAAATCCGGGATAAAAGTGTTATTCACATGATAGGCATCACCACACACACTCTTACCGCGAGTCGCATGCGGCTTCGGATTTTCACACTCGTTGAATTATTAGTGGTGATCGCCATCATCGCCATGCTGGCGAGCATCATCATGCCGGCGTTGAGCGGATCGCGGAACAAGGCGAAGATGACGGCCTGCCTCAGCAATCTGCGGCAGACGCACATGCTGATCAACTCGTACCAGCTTGATTATAACGGCGTCTACGCATGGGCGGAGAACGCCCCCGCCTGGGGAGAGTCCACGGGGTGGATGAACCTCATCTCCACCTCGCCAACCAACATAAATATCTTCAGATGCCCCTTTGAGCCGCTGAAACAAAACAGGGCAACCTCTTACTCCCTCAACTGCCGCCAAATCTACATTGACACAGGCAAGTTCGGCTCCTGGCGCGACTCTGTCTTCGCCAAGTCCGCCGTGAGCGCCTCCAGTTTCGTCATAGCCGAGGAGGACAACTATATCTTCGACGTCACCGACAGCGACCATGACAACTACACCCAGAATGTGAACAACTTCTGGCAGTACCCCCCGCTTCACGCCTCGGGTGGCGTTCCGGTTGTTTTCCTCGACGGCCACAGCCTTCCGATCAAATCGTTCAGCACAATTGACATGTCCTATTTCACGGACACGAAAAGCACGTATCAATAGCATTCTCCGCTCCCTCTTGAGGGCTTTTTTGAAGGATCGACGCAGATGCTGGTAGTGACGCTAACGTGCGTGGTCGTCTTCTGCGCCCTCTTTTGGACCGTGAAGCATTCTCGACAGTCCTCCTCTCCCCACCATCAACTGGCGGTCAAGTCCACGCCCTGGGTCTTTATCGCTTCCGCCGCGCTGCTCATCTCCGCCCTCAAGTACGGCTGGTCAATCTCCCTATCCGCCATCGCCCTGATCCTCGCGATGCTGCTTGCGATTGCCGGCATGCACAAATGCGCGCAACGCAACACGGTCTTCGCGAAGGTCACCGCCGTCTTCCTGCTCCTTGTCGTCGTCGCCTCTGGAGCAACTCTCATGCGCTTCAACTATAGCCAAGACTCCCTGCTTCCCGACATCAAAGTCCAGGATTACGAGCGTATCCGCGGTCTGATCATGGGACAAGCCATGGCCGAGTTCTATCCCGACTCCCGCGTGCTGATTGTCACTGGCTGGGACTCGGAGAACGAACAAATCGCGAAAACCCAGATCGAGGGACTCAAGGAAGGGCTCGGCCCGAAGTTCGAGCCGCTGGAACTGGAGAAGGTCGAGATACAGCGCAACAAATGGAACCACAAGCCGTCGATGAAGCTCAATGCGGACGGCTTCGACAAGCTGGTTGCGAAATACCCTCGATGCAATCTGATCGTATCGACGATAGGGCTGCCGTGGGATGTCGAGAAAATGAAACTCTGGGACATCGATGATGCCGAGAGGCCCAAGGTCGCCATCCTCGACGGCGAGATATTCAAACTCGGCAAAGCGGTCAAAGACGGCTTTATCAGCGTCATCATCACCTACCTGCCAGGATGGACGTATACCCCCACCATGCCGAAAGACCCTCGACAGGCGTGTGACAGCAGATTTCTCTTCATCACCGCCGATAATGTCGAATCAATCTCCAAAGCCAACCGCCTTTTCAGGTAACGCCCTCACCGTGTCCCAGGTAATCTGCATCGAAGCATTACGCTCAATTGGCGGGAACTTTGCGCTGCACACCTGATTGCAAAAAGACGCAGGACGTGTAGAATATTTGTCCTGTAGCTGAAGCAGGTCACGTATGCGCCGAAAAGAGAACATAGCACGTTCCCGACTCACCAACTTGCCACGCACGTTGGCCGTGTCCTTTATCGCACTTTCTTTCCTTTTCTTCCTCTTTTTGCGGGACGCCTGTGCCGCCGACCCGAAACCCGCCGACCCGAAAGCCGCGGCTGCTGCCGCCGCAGCAGCGGCCGCAGCAGCGGCACAGCAAGCACAGCTACAGACAAACTCAATGAGGAAGGTCGCCGCCATCAAGGATCTCATCGAGGCGTATAAGCGTGAAGGGCTGGATTTAAACGACCCCAGTGTCCAGAAAGCCATTATACAGGATGTGGAGCAGAAGTACCCGCTCAATAGACAGATCGGCTCAAAACCACTCAGTTCGGTCATACTTGAATACATTAAAGACGAAGAATCACCGAAACAACCTCTGACACCCCAGATGCTTCTGGAAAACATCGAGAAAAGCTATCCGCTGGACGAGGAGATTAAACCCAAAAATGTCACCACCTCCGAGATTTCCGCTATAGTGAAGGAAAGGGTCGCGAAAAAATTCCCGAAATCATTTGATCACGTGAAAGAAGAAGCGCAACAAAAGGCGACAGAGCTTTACAAGCCAGCGAAATATGGAGAGAAAATAACTGTCGAATATCAGCAGGGCGGAAAGAAATACACAAAACGCGGCACGTACTATGGCATCGACGAGGCGGACAAGACTATCATCATTGGCACCTCGCGGGTGCCGCTCTTCGATCTTCTTCCTGAGTACAAGGCATGTTTCGACCAGAAATTCTCCGAGTTTCAGAAAAACAAATACGCCACCGACGTGCTTCGCGAGTACCGTTCCCGCGTGAACGACTACTCGCTGTCACTGCACAAGGAGATACGCGACGCCATCTCCAAATCCAATGAGGACGCCGGATTCATCTACTACGGCAAGGAATGGCGGACGCCGGCCAGTCTCGCCGAGGCGTTCATCAAAGAACTCACCATTAGGAAGCCTGTCGTCGCCAAAAATGACGAAACTGAGCCGAAAACACCGCTTGCCGCTACGGACTCCGTCAGGAAGGACGAGGTCGCTGAAGCCTCTAAAGACCCGCTGCGCCACAAGGAAGACGCCATTAAGGCGGCAAAGGAAAAGGCTGAGCGCATCGGACTCGCCTACTCGGGAGTCGACGCAGATCAAGGCTACAAGCTCGCGACGTGGGGACTGAAGCAAGAGGACGCCGCTGTCATCTTCCCTGAGCACGTCAAGGCAAACAGCAACAACGAGGTTGAGAAACTCGTCTTTCAAGACGGATTCGTTGAATCCGTCGAACTTCACTTTTTCGCAAAAGTCCTGTGGAAGGTGGTCATGAAATTCCGCATCACCTCGAATGAGGCAATTGAAAACATATACGGCAACATCAAAGAACGGTATGGCCAACCTGAAGAGGAGAAGAAAAAGAACGAGCAACCAGCTCCTCCACCCCCCGCCCCCGACCAGCCTGAAGACATCCCCATTGAATCCACCTACAATTGGCAAGGCACGTTCACTCATGCGCAGTTGTTTATTCGCTTAAACGACGCCAAAGAACGCTATGTCGCATTTGTGCTCACAAAAGAGAATCTTGCCTTGAAAAAGCAATTGGAGGAGGACGAGAAAAAGAAGATCGAGGACCAGAAGACGCAAGAGCACGATAAACTGCTCAAGGAAGCACAGAAATTCAAGTCCTTCTGACCAGCCCCATATTGGGCGCGGCACGCCTCCTGGTTAAGAGAAAATCACCCAGCTTATGCTCATGCAGCAACAGAGGTTTATAACATGCCAGTACTGACATACACCAAGCAAGGGGACACCATCGCCATCCCGCTCTCGAAGGATCGCCCACTCACCATTGGGAGGGACGCCTCCAACAGCATCAGTTTCCCAAGCGGCAACCGTATCAGCCGCCGGCATTGCGAACTCTTCTTCAGCAAAGAGACCTTGCGCTTCATCTTCCGCGACTTAGGATCAAAAAACGGTTCACTGGTCAACAACAAAATCCTGAAAAACGATATAACCTTCCTTGCGAACGGCGACACGAT
>CAYTFM010000144.1:19679-21804 GCA_964436735.1 uncultured Victivallales bacterium
CGAGGCTGACCTCAACTCCACCACAGACACAACCCATATCGACACACACGCCGCACTGGCGTCCGAACCAGTCTTCGCATCTGTGCAACCATCACCATCCGCACCATCGATTACCGCACCCCCGCATCCGGCGATAATCGCACCACCGCCCCCCCCTCCCCCCTCCTTGGCTCCTGCGCAAACTGCCGTCCAAAACCTTTCACCATTCCCCGCGTTCACCTCCGTCCCCCAGAAAACCGAGCTTGGGAAGGGTGCTATCATCGGCAACTACGAAATCATTCGAGAACTTGGCAAAGGACCTATTTCAACAGTCTATCTCGCCAATCAATCAACACTCAACCGGATGGTGGCTCTCAAAGTCCTAAAGAGATACTCGCAAAAAGCCGAAGATGACTTCATGGACGCCATTCAAGGAGCCGCCGCTCTTAACCATCCACATATTGTGCCTTACTTCGACGCGGGTGCCGTGAACGATCTAATTTATCTTTCCATGCCGTTCATCCCTGATGGCAACCTCGAGGCAAGAGTCACGTCGAAGCCGATGTCAGAGGCCGATGCTCTCAAACAGTTCACCGCTCTCGCAGAGGCCTTGTCCTATGCTTACATAGACTTCCAACTTACCCACCAGAATGTCAAGACAGCCAACATCCTCTTCGACGAGGAGCACGACTGCATTCTGTTGACGGATGTTGGCCTTGCCAGTTGGACCGCAAAACATTGCGGGTCCGGGACGAACTGGCTTCCTGGCTCGGCTAAGTTCACCCCGCCTGAACGCACGCTCGGGGAAAGCGTCAACTGGCGAGGCGATCAATACTCCCTGGGAATCGTCTTGTTCACAATGCTGACCGGTGCACCGCCTTTCGAGGCGGAGGACGAGCGCCAGACCGCCTTGATGCACGTGAAAAAGCCTCTCATGGCCCCCGAACTTGCAAACCCAAGCGTCACTGTCTCCGAGGAAACAAAGAAATTCCTTGCGAAAATGACCCAGAAGGATCCCGACGCCCGTTGCGGCACATGGAAGGAGGTCATCGACACGGCGACGGCGTGCATGGCCGCGTTGGAGGCTGCGAAGCAAAAGTCCAAACAAGCGGCATCCCCTGGTGCGAGAACTTCTTCGCTTCCACCTCACGGCTTCCCCCCCAGAAGGCCCGGTTTGCCTCCACGGCCGCCTGCCCCACGCCCATTCGGAGGTCCCATCAAACCGCTTCCATTTAAAAAGAAGATCTGAGCGCGCCACTGGCGCGCCATCTGCGCCGCACACCACATGATCGTCATCTCAGAAGTCATCCAATCGGCCTGTCGGACGCTGGTCTCAACGTGCGCCGACCTTCGACCAGGAGAACGTGTCCTGGTCATTAGTGACCATGCCACCCAGGAAATTGGACGTCTTATCGAGCAGACTGCGCAACAGACGGCCGAGTCGACTGCTCACCTCTGTATCCCCCCTCTTTCCGCCCATGGCCAAGAGCCGCCACCCGAGATCGCCGACGCCATGCGGAACGCTGATGTCATCTTCTGCCTCACCATGCGCTCGATGGCTCATACCAAGGCACGGCATACGGCAACAGAACACGGCGCAAGGTATCTAAGCCTTCCCGACTACTCACTCCAGATTCTCGCAAGTCCCGCATTGCGCACCGACTTCCGCTCACTGTCTCCGGTGGCCGACCAACTTGCCGCCGTTCTTACCAAAGCAAGAACAATCGAGGTCATGACAGCGCATGGCACCAACATCCGACTGTCAGTCATGAACCGCTCCGCGAACTCCGCGCCTGGCTGGTGTCCGGCACCTGGGGCATTGGCGTCTCCTCCCGACGCCGAAGTGAACATCGCCCCTGTCGAGAACGCCACCGATGGGATCATCGTCGTCGACGGCAGCATCCCCTGCCCCGAACTCGGCCTCCTCGACTCTCCCGTGACGCTCACCGTGGAAAAAGGCAAGGTCATCCATATCGAGGGAAGGCGTGGCGACATTCTTGAAAAGCTGTTTGAGGACACAGGCACTGAAGCCGCCCGCATAGTCGCCGAACTTGGTATCGGCCTCAACCCGTCGGCAAAACTCTGTGGCGTCATGCTCGAGGACGAGGGATGCGCGGGAACGGTCCATTTCGGCATGGGGTCGAAT
>CAYTFM010000145.1:0-13097 GCA_964436735.1 uncultured Victivallales bacterium
ATACTTGGTCACCCCCATGGCCTTGAGCTCGAAGGGACCGGCAATGTCCACGTGCCCATCGGCGAACAGCAGGTTCGCCTTCAGCGAGGAGTGGCGGATATGGACGCCGTTGTTCTCCCTGAACACCTGCGGCTCAAAGTAATAGGTTTGCTGCTTGTCCGTGCTACGGGCGGTGTCGGCATGGGTGAACACCTTCGACGGCTCGTTGATTCGCCCGGTGTTCATCTGCCACGCCGTGCACCACTGCGAGAGGGATATGCCTGAAACAGATCCGCCGTACCGGCAGAAAAGTTTGCCATAGGTCTTGAACTCGTTGGTGAATGAGTCAGGAATGAGACTGGGGCAGAGAAGCGCCTTTTTATCGGAAAGATACACCTCGGGCGACACCCAGAGGTTGCCGCCGGTGAGGCATTGATTCCACGTGACGTATCCCCCGGTTATGTCGACGCCGTTGAGGAACACCATCGCCGTCATGGTCCAGCCGCCATAGTCGTTGCCGTAGCCGGCCTCGGCGAGTGATATTTGACGGAGGTTGCCGACGCATAGCGACCGTTTCGCCACCTCCCTGGCCTGCTTCAGGGCGGGCAACAACAGCGAGGCGAGGATGGCGATGATCGCGATAACCACCAGCAGTTCGATCAGCGTGAAGAGCGAAGAACGTTTGCCGCGGGGGGCACTGGGTTTCATCGCCAGAAGCATTGAAGGAGCACTTTCTTTTTTCCCTTCCGAACCCCCACGCACAGAAGACGGCGCAGCGGTCGACGACCTGACGATCATTTCCGCAGGGACAAGTAGTGTTTCAGATTTCTCCCTCGCCACACCCCCTTCATCGAGATGGCGTAACCGCAGAGCGGCGGCCTCGCGTCCGATCGTCTTAGGGTGCTGGCGAAGCGTGGTCAACTGCGGATTCAGCGTCTCGCACAAAGGCAGATCGGCAAATCCAACCACGGATAGATCGTGCGGCACCACAAGCCCCATGCACCGGGCGGCGACGTAGACTCCCGCCGCCAGCAGATCATTCGCCGCGAACACGGCCGTCACCTCCGGATTCGCCTTGAGGAATTCGGTGATCCGTTCTGGTTCGGGGGTGAACCCCGGCATTTCGAGCGTGACGCACGAGGCCCCCTCGCCACATGCGGCAACGCGTTTCTCGAACCCCGCCCGCCGATCCCGCGCGGTCGACGTGTACGACGGTCCGGCGACATGGGCGAGACGTCGGTGCCCCAGCCCCAGCAGATGCTCCGCCGCCGCCGCGCCGCCGCGGACATCATCAGTACCGACAAAGGGAAGCTCGAGATAGCGGGGACGCCTATCGACGGCGACGATCTGCAGCCCTTTGTCCATAAATATCTTGTAATGCGATTGGTCGGCATGATCCATGGCACTCCGGATGATAACCCCGTCCACGCGCCGCTCCACCAGCATGCGCATCGCGTCGGGCTCCTTGACCGAAGTGGAGGGATTGATGACGATCGGGGCGTACCCCGCCTCGACAAGCGTGTCATGGATCCCCTCCACAACCCGGCCGTAAAAGGGATCGCCCACAGGAATCATGACGCCGACATTGCGGGTCTTGCCGCTTCTGATGCCACTGACGAGCAGGTTGCCGTGGTAGCCCATCTCGCGGGCGGCGTCAAGCACCAACTTGCGTGTCGCCGGAGAGATCTCCCCCTTGTCCCTCACCACCTTCGAGACCGTGGAGATGGAAACCCCCACCCTCTCCGCGACGGCCTTGAGGCTCGCGGTGTAGCGGACGGGGACAGACGCCGCGCGGTTCCCGCGTGAAGGTTCCGCGGCATGCGGCGGTTCGCCGGACGGAGTGCTCACCCATTCGCTCATGGTTTCCTCACATGCGCATTTTTATTATACTACCATATTACCGCAAATAGTTTCGTAATACATTTTATCTCAAATAACCTGTATGTCAAGCGCACCAACAATTTCCCACCCCAAAAAAAATCTGGTTGAACGTTATCTTCACTTCCAAGGAAAGACGCGGTGAGCCGAGTTGGGACTCGCGCTCTTAGGCAGGGAAACCTGATTCGCGGGAATTTAATGTGGTCGGCAATCGCGGCGGATTGCGATCAGCTCAGATCACTCCGCCGCCCAAGGGATGATCTGGATGGGCATCGCCTTGCTGACGGTTTTCATGAAGTCCTGCACCGATCCGTACGTGGCCTCCGGGTTGCTCATGAGGAACAGCTTGGGTGTGTATTTGCCCTTCTCTCCCTCGGGATATGAGGCGGATTCGGCCGTGAACCGCGCCATGACATCGGCGGCGGCCGCCCCCACGTCGTCAGCGCTGAGGAAGTTCGCCTCGGAGACAAGCGCGTCCCCCTTCCGCACCTTCAACGAAACCTCGTCCCTCCCGAATAGCTTCGCATACAGCTTGTACATGTTCAACGGAGGCGGTGGAGGCTCAGGTGGATTTTTGCCTGGACCGCTTTCCATCGCCTCGACCTCCGCCAGGACCTCGGCCAATCCCTTGTTGCGAAGGATCTCCTTGCATGAGTTGAAAAGCTGCGCCGCGGCGATCCTCTCCGCCTCGATCTCGCCGATCCTGTTGATGGCGTCCTCATAGTTCCTCCGCCACTCCTCCACCTCCCTGGCGCGCCGATCCAGGGCGTCGGACATCTTGACGGTGTCCTTGCCAGACCTCGCACCTTTGCGCCGCACCTCATCCAACTCCTTCCTCAGTGCGTCCGCCTCCAGAACCTTTTTGCGATATTCCGCGTTCGCCAGTTCATCGCTTCCGCGGTTTTTAGCCACCGCGTCATTCAGCCGCTCGATCTCCTTTTTGAGATCCCGCACCGTCACCTCAAGCCGCTGATTCGCCTTGTCAGCATCGGAGGCCTTGCGCAGCAGTTTGTTCTCCTCGCGCTGGTAGGCGTCGACATCGGGACGATTGAACACGAGCACCAGGGCGAACAGGAAGAAGATGAACAGCATGCCGAACATCATATCGCCGAACGCCACGGAGAAGTCGCCGGCATCATCACCGCCTCGGCTGAAACGCGTCCTCATTTCCCCTGCCCCGCGGAGGTTCTGGAAAGCGGCAGGAACACATGGATGTAAAGGAATTCATCCTCAAGCAGCATGATCCGCTTCCGCGCCTCGCACAGCATCGAGTTCAGCAGCAGCACGATGATCATCCCTCCGATGCCGCCCAACGTTGTGAGAAATGCCGTCTGCATCCCGCCCAGCGTCTCCATCATGTTCCCTTTAAAGGAGGTGAAGTCGACCATGTTCGCGGCCGCCTTCTTCATGCCGACCAACGCCACGCTGAAGCCGACGACGGTGCCCAGCAGACCGAGAAGCGGAAGAGCCTTTATGGAGAAGACGACCTTGGACTCTTTGAGCGACTGCCGCTCGTCGACCAGTGACACCAGCGTCTCGAAGTCGGGATGGCAGCCGTACAACTTCGAGGATTCCAGGAGGTTTCTCCATTTCGATTTGAGCGCGCCCCGTGGCAGCCTCTCGAAAAGAACGCGTATCCGCTCGGGATAGGCGGGATCGTCCGCGGAAAGCCGGCTAACGGCCGCGCGGAGCGCGATGAATTCATGGTATTCCCGCCTCTGCCGTTGGAACTGGAAGACACACAGTGACACGCCGAACAGAATTACCGCAAGTATGATCTGGCTGATGCCGGACTTCTCGACAAGCATCATCGCGAGCATCTCCCGGATCGGCGCGATGATCAGAGCGGCGGGAATCAGCATGAGCGTGAGCCACATCGTCAAGGAGACGGCAAGAAGCGGATCGTCCTCGACGCCTGACAAGCCTTCGCTCATCCTGCGCCGGAGGTCATGTCGCATTTGATAGCCCATCGCCAGCAGAAGGGGCAGAGCCAGGGCTACCGCCAGGACAGTGAGAATCAATTGCGCGCTCCTCCCCCCTTCCGTGTGCCGTTCTTCCATGGACGGGGCGGAGGGGCGGCCTGTATCACCTGCCGACGAAACGGACGTACTGGACGCCAATCGCTGATCGAACGAATAGTAGAATACAAAAAAGCCTCCTCCCAGAATCAGGAAAAAGATGATCGCGACAAAAAGGATGAACATTCTCATTGGCACCGCATCATTTGAGCTTGGAGGCCATTCGTCTGCGCCAGCGCGGAGGCGCATCTCCTAGAGCGACCGCGTCCCCGCGACCACATTGAATTACACTTCTTTCCAGCACACGCCGACGGTCGACGAGCTTGTCAGGCGAGTGGCGCGAGCCTGTCCAATGCCTCGGTGACCTGGGCGATCCCATAGCGGTCCTGCGTCCTCTTGGCGATCATTATGTCGATGAGGTCTGAGAAATCGTCGGACACCCCCGCGATCTCCGCCTTGAGCGGAGGGGGGTTCTCAGTCAGATATTTCTGGAGCATGACCACCGGGTCGGGACTGTAGAGGGGGAGTGTGCCGGAGACGGCGTAGTACAAGGTCAGCCCCAGCGAGAAGATATCGCTTTTGATCCCCACCACGCCGTCCACGCCACCCAGCCGCTCGGGAGCCATGAACTGGATCTGCCCGAACATCCGCTCATTGATGCGGAGGGTGTCCTGGCAGGTCTCCCCCTTGATGGCAAAATCGACGAGCTTGATCTCGCCGCTGCTCGACACCATGATATTGTTCGGCTTGACGTTTTTGTGCAGCATGGAGTTGGAGTCTATGTACGCGAGAGCCCTCACCACTTCTTTGGCGACGATGAGGGCGATGTTCTCCGATACCTGCGACGTGCGGAGCATGTCGCCGAGGGAGTCGCCCTCAATGATTTCCGTGGCGACGAATATCTTGTCGCCCGTGAGACCATAATCGAGGACTTTGGCGATGCCAGGATGATCGAGCCGCGAGATGGTGTCGGCTTCCAGCAGAAATGACGAGCGGTCCGACTCGCTCTGGCTGATGCGGTTGAAGATTTTCAAAGCGACGCGCCGGGAATCCGGGCTCTTGACGTCGATGGCCAGGTAACTCGAGCAGTCGGGATTCCTGCCCAACAACTCCTCGAGACGGTAGCGGCCGCGGAAGGTGCCCTTCGCGATAAGGGGGAACTGCCGCGTCCGCGAGCCCTTGGCGAGCAGCAGGTTGATCTTGGTGACCAGCTCCGAGTTGCGGACTGGTTTTGCCAAGTACTCGTCGGCTCCGCTCGCAATGCCCTTCCGCACATCCTCATCCTCGACCGCGCAGGAGGCCATGAGGATGGGCAGCTTTGAGACTTCAGGCGATTTCCTGAGCTTCTGGCAGAGGTCGATACCGGAGACGCCTCCCGGCAGTATCACATCCAGAACGATCAGCTCGGGCTTGAACTCAGACACCGCCGCAAGAAAAGCGTCGGCGGTCGACTCGCATCTGACCACGTGATTCTGAGCCTCGAGAAGACGCTGATACAAGAAGGTGACGCTCGGGTCGTCTTCGGCTATGAGAATCCTCGCCATCATTCAGCTCCGTTGGGGTTTCTTGACAATGGGACTGGAGGCGTCCAAAGCGGCGATGAGCCGCCCGTGGGATGCCTCCCAAGTGGACATGTCAATCCGGTCGAACCCGGACTTCTTGAGCAGTTCCTTCGAAGGGGGAAGGCAGGTCATGTCACGGGCGTGCGAGTCGATCCAATCGGCGACCTGAACGAGAGCGACCTCCTTCAAAAATTTGGGCGGAATGACATCGGAGTGATGGGACGCCACCGGGATGATGGCGTCTTCCGTCATATTCCAGCGCTCCATCAGCCAGCCGCCCACTTCCGCATGGTCGGCGTCAAGGAAACGCTGCTCCGTCTTGTGGAGCGGGAGGCGATTGCTTTGGGAATCGGTGAGGGCCATCTTGTACGTCGTGGGATTCAACTTGCCCATGATCACCCGCCCGATGTCGTGCATGAGCATGGTAAGCGGCAGCCCTGGTGAGACATCGCGGATGTTCTCCTTCTTTATCAGATCCTGCACGAGGCAGTACGAGGAATAGGAGTGCAGCCACAACTGCTCCTCGCTCCCGGTCATGATGTCCAGCAGCGACGCCGAGTAGAGGAGTTCCTTGATGCGCTGGAAGCCGACGAGGTTGATGGCGTGATCGACAGAGTTGATCGTCGAACGGAGACTGTAGTAGCCGGAGTTGACGACTTTGAGTATCTGGGCCACCAGCACCTGATCTCTGTTGATCGCCCCCACGACCTTGTTCATCTCGATGTTATCGTCCCGGAGATAGGACAGGATTGTGAGCATGTTGCTCGGCAATGTGGGAAGATTCGGCATGTCCATGATCTTCCGGTACAGAATCTTCTTCTTGAAGCTGGTGGGGCCGGCGGACGCCACGGGTGGCGGCGGAGCGTCCAAAGGTGGGGGAGGAGCGGACGGCACAGGGGAAGGCGGTGGGGCGGTCGGCGCGGGCGGCGGTGGAATCACAATGTCCTTGAGGCATAACGGACAGGGGGACTCAAGCCCCACCCATTCGTCCTGGGACTCGATGTCCTCCTTGCAGAGCGGGCATTTGAATATGTAGCTCGCCATTTCCCCTTCCTCGCAGAACTCATCCACTGCATCCACAGATCAAATATACGTAGTAAATCCTACTGGGCAAGGTGCTCGCGAGAAAACTTGACGAGGAGCAGCTCAGGGTCGCAGAAAAGACGCAGATTGGCGCCGACGCATCCCAGGCCGCTGGTGACAAGCATCCGGGTGCCCGTCTCCTTGCTGAGGTAGTCGCCATACTCGAACCGTTTCCAGTATCGCGACGAGGTCTTCACCGCGCCAAAGAGCGGAATGCGTATCTGTCCCCCATGCGTGTGCCCGCACAACGCAAGATTGACACCCGCAAGCCGCCCCCGGTCGAAGGATTCGACAAACTGGTCGGGCGAGTGGGAGACGACGCACGTGAATCCACGGTGCGGCATGCCGGCGAGTTCCCCGGCGAACAGCGACGCGCCTTTGAAATCCCCACTAATCCCGGCAAACACCACGCCATCGGACACCCGTGAACTATTGACAAGCACCTCGAAACCGGCGTCGCCAAGCATTCTGCGGAACTCCGTGCTGGGCAGCCAGCGCCGCCGTTTCAAATCCCAGTTTCCAAGCACCGACAACTTGGCGGACAAGGCGCGGAGGGAAGCGAGGAAACACAAAGCGGACTCCAGGTGGCACACATGGCTGACCAGATCTCCGCAGAAGACTATCCAGGTCGGCGCGATCGCGTCGACGACCCTGCGCACCTCCTCTGCGAAAACCACCGAGCCGCTCCAGTGCAGATCGGAGAGGACAAGAATCGTCTTGCCGGCAAGGTTAGCCGCACCTGGGACGACGCGCTCGACCACCACAAAGCCTCGATGGCGTGAGACGATATTGCGCCCGGCGTATCCGGACACCCGTGTCCAATACGACGTCACGGCAGCTTCCGTCACTCTCCCGACAAGTCCTTTTTCATATCCGCGGAGAGTGGCTGAATCGCTCCGATGGAGCAGTTCCGTCCATCAGGCAGCACGACAGCTTCCCCTGTCTTCTTGGCGATCAGGGCTTTGCCCAACGTCGTCTGGTACGACACATATTTCTTGTCAGGATCGCTGTCCCAGGCGCCAAGCACATGGTAGACTTCTTTTTTTCCGTCGGCGAAAGCCAGCGTGACGGTGCAGCCGACAACCACCCTGTCGCCGATGACGATATCCGAGAAGTCGGAGGTCCGCACGGCGAGAAGGTCGGACTCAAGCTCGGCCTGGCGGGCGTTGAGATACTTCTGACGCTCCTTCGCCGCCGAGAACTCGGAATTCTCCCGAAGATCGCCCAGACTTCTCGCATGGGCGAGCGCGGCGGCGTTCTCGGGAAGCTGGCGGCTGATCAGATCCTTGAGTTCAGACGCGCGCCGCTGGTACGACTTCGCGGAGGTCACCAACTGCTCGAATGGCTTGTTCGCCGCTTTCTGCTCCGCCTCGTCAGCCTTCGCCTTCATCACGCTCCTCGCCCCTCCCGCCTCAAGGGCCCTGCGCATATTCGGGAACTGGCGGGATATCTTGACCACAAGGCTCTGACGCTCGCTGGAGCTCAAGCCGCCAGCGTGCCCCAGCGTCTCAAGACAGTTTCTGAAATAGCTCTCACTGTCCTCCTCGACAATATGCCGATGGAACTCGGGATCGTCCATGAAAAGCCTGCGCAGCTCCTTCTGTCCTGCGATCCAGGCGGAGCCGTTCCGCTCCTCCGACATCGCCTTGAGCACGGCGGCGAAATTCAATTTGGCCGCCAAAGCCTTGCTCACGTTATGCTTATTCTCCCATATCCACAGCAACACCTCCGGTTTGGTTGGCCGGGTCAGCGTGCCCAGCAAGGCGGTCATCGCCTCAGGCCCCGCAAGAGCGATAATAGGCGACCATGCCCGCCATGGCAGCTTCAACGCCAGGCGCGGCATGAACTCCGTCCCCCTGCCCGCCGCCACGCACTTCGTCCATGTCGGCAGCGTGCTGGTCTTCAGCGTCTCCCAGATCTTGAGCTGCAGCGGAGTGGCTTTCGCGGGATCGACGGGAATGGCCAAGTCGAACGAATGGGAGCACCCCGCGACAAGACTTCCCAATTGCATGCCATCCAACCCCTTAGACAGCAAGCACAGATTCTCAGCCCATGTCACATAGTCTTTCGGAAGGCTGTCGGCCCTCAACAGATTCATGACCTTCGCCACTCTGGTGATCGAGTCAGGATCCTTCGGGTGCAGCTTGCTCTCGTCCTTCAATAAAATATTCAACTCCTGCAGGCTCCGCGCGTCGGCCACCGTAAACTCGCTCCTGCTCTTCGCCGGCGCGGGTCCATTCTTCTCCGTATGCTCCCACCACTTGTCGAATGCCGGCAGCGTCATGGCCGCCGGAACCAGCAGAAGCGCGAGAGACTTCTTGATGGCCTCCAGTGGCGGCGCGCCGCAGACATAGGTGGTGAAGACCTCTCGGCAGACGTCCGAGGAGGGTGGTCTCGCCTTCGAGGCGGAAAGCTCCTGGAAAAGCGACTTGAATTTGCCTTCGTTCCTGAAGAGCATCAAGGTGTCGAGAACCGTCGCCATCCCCGCCTCCTGGCGGCGCGAGCTGTTGATGAAGGCCAGACGGACCACATCGCTCATCGAGTCGACCGATTCTATCTTGCCCCACTGCGACGACGCGTCCTGGAAGAAATAGTTGCCCGCCGCCAGATGCCAGAACTTCCGGATCCGCGCATGAACCAGAGGCAGCGGCGTACGCTCATCCCTCAGCCCCAACACGTTGACGATGGACGCCGACTCCATGTCGGGCGGCAGGAGCGCGCGGAGGGCCTTCGGCAGCGCCGAGCGCAACGTGGGAAAATCCTCGTTGTAGAAGGCGGCGAGCTCGAAAAGGAGTTCCGCCTTCCGCCGTGGTTCGAACACCCCGCCCCACGTCTCGATCATCATGGCCACGCCGTCCCGCACCTCTTTGGCTGCTGGATCGACCTTGTGAAATTCGGCGAGCAACGAATCCAGTACGACGGGATCTCCGCTGTCCGACGCGGTGATAAGCAATTCCTCAATTCGAGGATTCATAATTCAACACACCTCTCTTCCAAGGGAAAAAATTGGAGAGTTACAATAGCGGAAGTAGAGGGAAACTTCAACAGCTCATGCGGATCGTTATTCGCAAAAGCTGTGGCGTGATTTATTCTTGCGCGTCTTACTTCACGGCGAAAAGTGAGAAATGGGTGTGCAGACTTTTCAACGCGCACACCCGCGTGACGCCTCTAAGCCCAGAGGCGATCACGCCTTTGAGCCCCTTCCAGTTCTCATTGTCAGTCACTCGATAGCTGACCGAAACCTCACGGAAGCCGATGTCGAGAAGCTGCGACCTCAGCGACTCCGGATGTAGGCCCGCACTGAACACATTGTGATACTCGGCAAGGTCACCCGCCTCGGAACCGAACCCGTGGCGGCCGGTGAAGCGCAACGAATAGAACACATGGTAGAAGCGATTGAAGAAGTAATTTGGATCGTGGTCGGTGTAGAGAACGCCTCCCGGCCTCAACACCCGGTGACACTCCTCAAACAACCGGTGGTGCTCAAGCAGATGGTGCAGAAGCGCATAGCAGGTGACACAGTCGAAGGACGCCGCGGCGAACGGAAGATTCTCGGCGTCGGAGGCGGCAAGGTGGCACGAGGGGAGCGACTGCCTCACCTGGCACAGCAGCTTGTCGCCGATGTCGACGGCAAAGACCTCTTTGAAATGCTTCACCGCCAGGCGTGGGATGTTGCCGGTGCCCGTTCCGACATCAAGCAGACACCGCCCGCCCGTCAACGAGGCTGCATGGGCGAGGCTTTGGGTGATCGCGTGGCGGCGGCGTTCATTGAAGATGCTTTCATTCCGGTCATACTCCTCAGGCGAGAGGGCATTGTAGACCTCCCGGTTCGCCCGCTTGATTCTCTCGGATAAGGCATCCATGGCAATTTCCACAAGAAACTTTCTTCACTATACCATTCCGACACCCAATGTGTCCAACGGGCTGGTGTTCCCGACACTACTATTCTTTTCCACGTTGTTGTATACAGGTGGCGCAATCTAAGAACAACAGCATATTAGCCTCATGGCGTTCAAAAGCGGGAGACGCAACCTGATATGAAAATAAGAGTCGGCATAACAGGTCAGTCGGGATTCATCGGCACTCACCTCTTCAACGGTCTGAGACTCCGAGATGATACTGAACGTATCGATTTCGAGAGAAAAATGTTTGATGACGAAGAACGATTACGTTGCTTCGCCGCGAACTGTGACGCCATCGTCCACCTTGCCGGCATGAGCAGAGGAGATGACCAGGCGCTCATCTATGAGACGAACATGCGTCTCATCAGGCAGCTCCTCACCGCCGCCACACGTGCGGGCAACAAGCCGCATATACTCTTCGCGTCAACCATCCATGAAGCCAAAGATACTCGCTATCACGCCTCCAAGAGGGACGGCAGAGCGCTGGTGGACAAGTGGGCGAGAGAACATAACGCCACGTCGACAGGACTCATCATGCCCAATGTTTTCGGCCCCTGCTGCAAACCGTGTTTCAACTCGTTTGTGGCCACTTTCTGCCACAAGGCCGCCATAGGGGGAAAACCGGAAATCATATCCGACGCCAAAGTGGAGCTGATCTATGTGGAAACGCTCTGTGGTGCCATATATGAGGCGATCCGCGGGAAGTCACAATCAAATCAACTCCGCATCCCTCATGAATACGAGGTCTCGCCCGCCGAAGTCCAGCATCCCCTTGAAACGTTCAGAGCCATGCTCCGGCAACAAGCGCCTATCACGTTCAGCAATCTTTTCTCCGTGAGCTTATTCAACACCTTCTTGTCTTACCGCGCAGCCCCGTAGACGAGGACTGCGTCAATCCGCGTGCGGTTCCGCAACTGACGCAGCACGATGAACGAGAAAACGCCTTTTCTCTCACCACTCACTGCCCCTGCGCCTCCCCTTTCACCTCAAGATCGCGATACGAGGGGATGATGAACTTCACCTCGACCTGTGGTGAGTTCACCCAGCAATCGACCTTCGCCATATAGGATCCCGGCTTGGTGAACTTCGAGATGTCCACGAAAACCTTGATCTTTCCCGTGTCAAGCGATTCCAACGCGGTCTTGCTACCTTTCAGCGTCACGCTCACATGCCCCGACTCGAGTTTGGCGTATAGGGCAGCCCCCTGCTTCTGCATAACTCCGACAGGCAGGTTTTCCAGGACAAGCGTGTCGTCGCGCTGGTAGATCTCCACCTCGGCCGCAACCGTCGAAGGGGCGACCCTGACCTTCTTGTCGGGAGATGGGATGGAAATGTCGAGCTTGAAGCTCTCGATGGTCGACCGATCCAGAATGATCTTCGACGCCGCAACGGACTGGATGGTACCGACAAGAGTTTCCGGACCGCTGATGGTGACCATGGGAGGGTTCAGCTTGACCTCGCCTCGGGCGTACTCCTCTGGAAGTCCAGCCTCACTGAACTCGGGAACCACCGGCACAATCTTCGAAAGGTTGCGGTCGAGATGCAGGGTTATCTCGGAGGGGTTGACCGCCACGACCCTCACCCCGCCGGGAGCCTTGACCTCGTAGGGGTCGATCCGCAAGGTGAGCCTCCCCTCGACGGCCGCCTTCGTGGCGGGCACGTTGACCGCTATTTTGAAGTCGGGATTGGAGATGCGGTTCAACTGCTGCGCGGTCCCGCGGACATCAAGCGAGAACTCCTTCGGATAGTAGTCGATGACCTCGATGCCCTGCTCCGCCGTGATCTGCGGGCGGACATCGCCCATCACCCTGATCTCGCCGATTTGACTGTTGACCTTGCTCCAGACAAGGAGTGCGAAGAACACCGAGATGCCCTTCCGCAGGAAATCACGACGGATGAATCCAGGAATCCAGCGGATCAGCCAGCTGTTATGCATCGTATTTGTTATCGTCTCTATCGGCATACTGTCAATCTTTCCCCGCGTGCCCCCACGCCGCCCGCCTCTTCTATTCGAAAATGTCGTCCAAGGTGCTCTGGGCGGAAGTCACTTTTCCCACGGCAGCACCAAGAGCCTGCCGCAGTGTGTCGTGATCGATGTCCTTCTTCAGCCTTCCTTTGTAGGCAAGGCTCACCCCCCCTGTCTCCTCCGAAACGACGACCGCGAGAGAGTCCGTCTCCTCGGTCACGCCAATGGCGGCGCTGTGACGCGTGCCGATAAGCTTCGCCAGGGAGTCGTCCTTGGCCAGGGGGAAAATGCAATGCGCGGCGACAATGCGTCCGTCCTTCACCAGCACGCCGCCGTCATGAAGTGGGTTGTTGGTGTAAAATATGCTTTCAAGGAGGTTGTGGGTGAGCGACGCGTCGATCGGCACCACATTGCTCGCCAGCGCCCGCATTCCAATCACCTGCTCGATCACAATCAACGCGCCTTGGTGCCTACCTGCGATGTTCCGCACCGCCACCGCGATCTCGTCCGCGGCGTCCGCGCGGCCGATTCCCCTCAGGAAAGGGTTGCTCCCCAACTGCGCGAAGGCGCGTCGGAACTCTGGCTGAAAGATGACGATCAGAGCGATGGCAATCATCGCCCAGATGTTGTTCAGCAAAAAACTGATGACGTCAAACTTCAAATATTCCGAGGCGAAGGTGAACAGCATGAGAACCACCACGATCCCGGC
>CAYTFM010000145.1:13107-21531 GCA_964436735.1 uncultured Victivallales bacterium
GAGGATAGGCGCGCCGCGGGTGCCTCGCACATAGTAGAGCGCGCTGTAGATGAGCGCGGACAGGATGGCGATCTCGAACGTCGGCCGCAAGTACGTGCCAACCACTATATGAAAAATTTCTGGCCAGGACGGCATGGGCTCACAATCGTTGTCGTGGTGTGCGGTGCGGGACTATGATACTCTACCCGTCCCCCCTCCTCTTGTAAACCCAGTTTCTTTTGAACGTCCCCCACCTATATTCCATGACGGCATGAGGCCACAACCAAACTATGCCTAAAAGAGTCCACTCTAAAAACCCCTTGGCTCAAGGGGTTTTTAGAGTGAACTCATAAAAGCAAGCTCGCTTTCTCTCGTCGCCATATCCGGCGGACCGCCTTGGATCTTAAAATCCAAACGTCTCCGTCTGGACAGATGGAGGCTTTGGTGTCTATTGTATTTATCAGACGTTTGGATTTACCATATTCATTTCCGTGCCCAATACGGATCTGACATTGCTTGCGACATGTTATTTTGCACACGTTTATAGAGTGGAAAGCGAGACGGAAATGAATACGCTGAAAGATGAAACACCCCCACGCCTATGCTGACAGATAATCTTCCGCTTCTTGCCGCGGCCATGCCGTCTTTGCCGACGAGTGTAATGTTACTCGCCGCCGGACTTCTCATCGGATTGGCTTTGGGGTTCCTCGTCAAAGCAAGCCCTAAGGCCGCCCTCCCGTCTCTCGACGCGGAAGAGAAGCTGCGACTTCAGCAGGAACTGGCGGCGGCTAAATGTTCCATTGAGCAGGCGAAAACGGCCGAAAACGATTTTCTACTCTCGCTTGCCCACCAGATTCGAACCCCACTCAACGGCATCCTCGGCAATGCCGAACTGCTCAAGGACTACAACCTCTCTCAGGGGCAGAAAATACTGCTCAACGACCTCATCATATCAGGGGAAATTCTCTCCTCCACCATATGCTCAGCCCTCGATCTTTCAAAAATCTGCTCAGATCGCCTTTCCTTGGCCCCCCTCCCCTTCAGCCTCAACAGACTCGTTGAGGAACTGTCCGCCGCCATCAAACGGCAAGCTGAATCGAAAGGACTACACTTCTCCTGCGCGCAAACTGTTCGCCACCCCATCTGGCTTTGCGGCGATGCCCCCCGCCTTCGTCAGGCACTACTCCACCTCCTCGACAACTCCGTGAGGTACACGAACCGAGGGCACGTCACACTTCACGTGTCCTGCCAGGAGTCACCACCGCCCCTCGGCCCCCCTGCCACCGACGCAGGCTCCGCCCAGTTATCTTTCCGCATTGAAGACTCAGGTCCCGGCCTCCCCAAGGAATTGCTTGACTTCCTCACCACCGAAGACGGAAAAGTCATTTCCGCGGCAGACGACAACAAAATATTCTAACTGGTCATCGACCTGACTCTAACAAAAAAAATCCTGTCGAAACTACATGCGAACATCTTGGCCCACTCCTCTCCCATCGGCACCATCGTGGAAGTGCTCATCACCCTTCCCCTCGCCTCGCCTCCTCCCGACGCTCCCCCGCCCCAAAACACCGCCCCCTGGGCAACGCCCCCTCGAGTGCTTCTGGCAGAGGACAATGATATCAACCGTAAAGTCGCCTATATGAAACTTAAAGCCATTGGCTGCGATGTGACAACAGCCGTCAACGGAGAGGAAGCTGTCCACCTCTGCGAGCAAACCACATTTGATCTGATTTTCATGGATCTACAAATGCCTTTGCTGAATGGCATTGAAGCGGCGACGCGGATCCTGCAACCGCTGGGACAGGGGATGCCGCCGAATGAACACCCGGCGGACAATCTGCGGACGCCCATCATCGCGCTCACCGCGCACTCATCATTTATTGAGCGGAAAAAATGCGTCGACGCCGGCATGGTCGACTACATCACCAAGCCATTTAAAACGTCTGAGCTGCGCGATGCCCTACTGAAACACCTTCCTCCATCATCATCCCCGTGCCAACCTGAAACGCCTCTGTCTACGGGAACAGTTTTTCCCCACGCAGCCACGATAAAGCCGGTGGTTTTCGATCGGAATATCATGATGGAGAACTTCGACGGAGATGTGGACACGTTCACCAGCGTGGCATCAGTTTTCCTGCGGCAAATCCCTGACATCATCGCGGCCATGCGATCAGCCGTTGAAACGGGAGATCTGAAAAGCTACAAGGATCAAGCTCATTCACTGAAAGGAGTGACCGCTCAACTCGGCGCGGAGCAACTGAGGACGGCGGCGCAAAAAGCCGAAGAGTTCGCCGTTCAGGGTGATGTCGCCGCCATGGACACGCAGCTCACGCAGCTGACATCATACACAGAGGAGCTCATGCGGCAACTACACCAAGACTTCAAACTGTGAGAAAGCCCGCCGTCGCAGGGCAGGTGTTTGCGTGCCGAGGAAAATACCGTTTGCGGGCAGAACGCCCAAGGTGCATTGCCACTATTCGGCAAAAACGAGCATGAACGCCAGATCCCCGAACTGGATGATGTCGCCGGGACGAACCGTCTTCTTGGCGATCTTCATCCCATTGACGAACGTGCCATTGGTACTGTAACAGTCAAGCACCATCACGCTCGAGTCATACATGATCATCTGCGAGTGCTTGCGTGAGACCGAGGTGCCTTCGATCTTCAAATTGCATTCAGCGCCGCGCCCGATGAATATTGATTTCCCCGGCCCCGGCAACTGATATTTCTCCGCAATGTTCCCCGCCTCGTCGATGAACCAGAGCCGGAGCCTCATGTCAACTTTGGGGGGAAGCGAATCCGAGGGATCAGACATGAGCCCCTCGGGCAATTCCACCCGGAAAACGATGTCGCCGACAGCAATGTTCGCCTTGTCCCGCAAGTACTGCGCACCCGTCACGGGAGCACCGTCAATTTTGATCTTATCCTCAGCCAATGGGTAAATGTAGGGCCGTGATGCATGGCTGGTTAGAAAACCGAAAAAAGACTCGCCCTTGGCCTGGATGGCGCACGAGGTGTCACCACCAATCATTGCCGTGGAGGTAAAGGGAATGCTCTTGCCCCCCCCAGGCAGCGACACCGTGAACCCGTTCGCCTTCGACTCTTCGTGAGCAGGAACATTTTTGTCGCCCAGATTCTGCAGCACAAGTGCGACCTGCCCGATCTCCAGGCAGGCGCAGCCGCCCACCGGAATAGCCGTTTGACGACGCTGGATGCCGTTGACCTTCAAAAGCGACGCCTTCCCGCACTCGATGATCTGCCACTTGTCCTTGACAGGTTCGAAGATGACATGGCACTGATCGACATCTTGCCCGCGCACGGCGATGTCAGAATCCGCTTGCATGGATCCGACGCGGATTGTTTTTTTGCCTGCGGGGAGTTTGAGCGGCGACCACCTTCCACCCTCCCGCTTATGAACGGAAAGCTGCATGGGGAAGGCTTTGATAGTAACCTGCCGCGGAGTGAAATCGCTTTCCCCTCCGCCGCCCATTGTCTCGCGGGGGCCAATCGAGTCGTGCCCTCCCGTCGACAAAGTCGTTTTCTCCATGGAGCCTCCTTGCCTTAGAAAATTCTGTCAAGACATCGCAGTCATAGTAATCCTACCAATTACCTATCTCGTTCACTATTAAGATAAAATTCATACCCGCAATTGCAAACACATATTAGAGAAACAGAAGAGTGATCCATGACGAAATGGTAATGTTTTCAGACGGACGGGGGGGTGACTAAATCAGATGTGGAGGCTACAAAACTAATGTCGGCAGATCAGAAAACACCAGCTCCGAATTAGCCGTCGAGCGTGGCGGGGCAACAGGAACCACAAGTCATGACAAGATGGCCGTGCGTGAGTCAGACGTTAGCCGTGCCGAAGTCCCCGATGGCCAAACGTCAGGCCGTGGCGAAAATGTTGTTGCCAACCAAGCCGAAAACATGCCAGGCTCCGGCCTGACAATTAATCCCAACTCGCACTGGGAAAATTTCATGTCAGGTGAAGCCTGACTGTGAGTGCGGCGACCAGGCGCCGCTTTGGGAGCCGACGGAGTCGGCTTCAGGCGGGGTCCGCAGCCTCGCCCCGACTCCTCTGCGGAGGCCGGGACGAGGCGAAAAGAAAACAACCACATTAGTGCGAGGCGGGCCGTCCGCCTTATCATCGGACGCCTAGCCCCACCTGGTTACGCAAACGGCCGTGATGCGCTCAAACTCCGCCTTGCCCGAGGATCGCCTTCAGGTCGGCCTCGGCCGTCGTGGTGGGCATGATGTTGAACTTCTCCACCAAGACGTTGAGCGCGGCCGGCGTGATGAACGCCGGGAGGCTCGGTCCGAGACGGATGTTCCGGATGCCCAGATGCAGCAGCGTCAGCAGAATGCAGACGGCCTTCTGCTCGTACCATGAGAGAACCATGGAGAGCGGCAGGTCGTTGACGCCGCAGTTGAACGCCTTGGCCAAAGCCACGGCGATCTGGATGGCCGAGTAGGCGTCGTTGCATTGCCCCACGTCGAGAAGCCGCGGGATGCCGCCGATCGTCCCAAACTCGAGCTTGTTGAAGCGGTACTTCCCGCAGGCGAGCGTCAGGATCACGCAGTCCGCAGGAACTTTCTCGGCGAACTCCGTGTAGTAGTTGCGCCCGGTCTTCGCCCCGTCGCAGCCGCCGATGAGGAAGAAGTGCTTGATGGCCCCCTTCTTGACGGCGTCGACGACCGTTCCGGCGACGCTCATGACCGTCTCGTGGCCGAAACCGATGGTGATGGTCTTCACCGGCTGGTCGGCGGTGAATCCCGGCGCGGCCAAGGCGGCGTCGATCACCGGCTTGAAGTTCCGGTCGCGGATGTGCATGACACCTGGCCATGCCACAAGGCCACAGGTGAAGATCCGCTCCTTGTAGTTGTCCTTCGGCTTCTGGATGCAGTTGGTGGTCATCAGGATGGAGCCGGGGAAATCCTCGAACTCGTCGCGCTGATCCTGCCAGGCCCCGCCATAGTTGCCGACGAGATGCGCGTATTTCTTGAGGCCGGGATACGCATGGCACGGGAGCATCTCGCCATGGGTGTAGATGTTGATCCCCTTCCCCTCGGTCTGCTTCAGAAGTTCGTCAAGATCCTTGAGGTCATGCCCGGAGACGAGGATCGCCTTGCCTTTCACCGCCGTCACTTTCACCTGCGTCGGTTCGGGATGCCCGTACGTCCCGGTGTTGGCGGCGTCGAGGAGCCCCATGACCGTCAGATTGACTTCCCCGACCTTCAGCGCCATGCCAAGCAAAGCGTTGATGTCCTTTGGATTCCCGGCGAGGAAGCTCATCGCCTCATGGAAAAACGCGAAGACCGCCGGATCGCTCTTCCCGAGCACCATCGCATGATCCGCATAGGCGGCAGTTCCCTTAAGCCCGAAAAGGACGAGTTGGCGAAGACCGGCGATGTCCGCGCCGTCAGTGTCGATCTGCTTCTGGTAGGTGACCGCCTCCCCCTGACGGATCAGGCTGTTGAGGTCGCCAGAGACGTCGATCTCGAACGAGTCGTCGACCTGCTCCGGCTTCTTGCCGGCGCTTGCGCACGCCTTCTCGTAGAGCTTCCTCGCCTTCTCCTTGATCGAAGGAGACTTACGAATGTACTCTTCGATCCTGCTCGGCGAGAAGTTGACGTTCGTGACCGTTGTGAAAAGCGATTCGGTGACAAACCGGTCAACTTCAAGATCGTTCGCGCCACGCGCGGCCGCCTTCGCGCCGTACAGCGCGATCCCCTTCACCGCGTGGACCAGCAGATCCTGCAGAGCCGCCGTCTCCGGATCCTTGCCGCACACGCCATACGCCGTACATCCTGTCCCTTTCGCCGTCTGCTCGCATTGATAGCACAGCATCATACGCCTCCTTTTCACCTTGTTCGTGGTTTGTGGTCAATTGTGTGTCGATACATTTTATTTCAGCGTGAATGAAATTGTCACCTTCACTAACTCTACCTCGCCGCGTCGCCCCCCCGCAATGGGGTCTACACCTACCGTTCAGCTATCAAGAATCCGCAAAGTTTGCATGGTTCAGAGGTTGCTTGTTCACGGTTCAACGGTTGTCGGATTATGCCATTTCCTTTGCGTATTCTATGTCTAAAGCGTTTGTGGCAATAGTTGCCGCAAGTACCACGACGGAAATGTATTATAATAAAATTTTGGCGACAAAATTTTCTCCGCCACTATCCTCTCGGCACTTTGGGCGCGGGCTCAGCCCACCCTGTGAGTATGCGGAGCTCTAACCGTTGAACCGTTGAACCGTTGAACCGTTGAACCATGCCGCAGAATTCACCCTTCAAGCCGATCACCTTTGATGCCGATTTTCACCGCCGACAGGGGAATGCTCTTCCCCGATTTCCTCATCGCCTCCCGGACCAGATGGACCAGGCCGAGGCAGCACGGCACTTCCATGTGCGCCACGGTCACGCTTTTCACGTCGTTGGAGGCGAAAAGTTCAGTCAACTTCTCAAGATATGGCTCCGTCTCGTCAAGTTTCGGGCAGGCGATAATGAGTTTCTTGCCCTTGAGCAATTGCTGATGAAACGAACTGAAGGCGAACGGCACGCAGTCAGCGGCGATCAGCAGATCCGCGCCGCTCCAGAACGGGGCATGCGGCGACACCAGCGCCAACTGCACCGGCCACTGTGAGAGCTCCGACGGGACGGATGGCTCCGAGGTCTCCGCCTTGGCCGGTGCGGCCGCGGGAGCCTGCGAGCGGTCGATCAGAAACGCCGCCGAGCCAGGACATCCCGAGCCCCCATGGGAATGATGACGCGACGACTTCTCTGTATGGCGCTCATGGTCGTGATGGTGCTCGTGGCCGTCGGCATGGGCGTGCCCATGTGAATGGTCATGGTCGTGATGGTGCTCATGCCCGTCGGAGTGGTCATGTCCGTGCCCATGGTCGTGTTTATGACCGTGGGGATGGGCGTGCCCCGCGCCCATCTTGTGGAGATGCTCATGGACGGCCTTTTCGTCGAATGCCTCAGCCTCACGCTCCACAATGGTGATGGCATCCCGCGGGCATTTCGCAAGGCATGCGCCCAGACCATCGCAGTAGGTCTCGCTGATGAGTTTCGCCTTACCATCGACCAACTGGATCGCGCCCTCCGCGCATGACTTCACGCACAGCCCGCACCCGTCGCACTTCGCCTCGTCAATCGTGATGATGTTCCTTTTTCCCTTGTGATGATGTGACATCTCAACCTCCTTTAGCACTGCGGAGTTCGTCCGCACTAATTTTTCACCTGCCATGCAATCCTGAAACCTGAAATCTGAAACCTGAAACCGCCACGGCGGATTTCCGCTTCGCTACAACCCTATCCCTGCGTCTCAAGCAGATCTTTCAACGTCGTCTGCCCCAGCCGCCGCCTCACTTCCTCGTTTATGCTTCCCACCAGCTCTTTCATCCCGCAGCCATGCTGACATATCCTTTTTTTGAAAAGACACTCCCGTGGGGTGAACGTCCCCTCTATCGCCTCGTACACCTCAAGCAGCGTGACGCCGTCAGGCTCCTTGGCAAGCGCGAATCCGCCTTGCGGCCCCCTGACGGAAGTGACAATGCCCGACTTCGCCAGGCGTTGCATGACTTTCGCCAAATGCGCCTGCGAGACATGCAGCGACTCGGCCATCGTCTTCGCCGACACCAAACCATCCTCCCGCGCCGCAAGCATCGCCGCCGTGTGTATCGCGATCGCCGCCGCGTCTGATATGCTCACCGCGTCCGAACTCATGAGACCTTCCCCCTTATTAACACATTCAAGTACCTGATTAACACTATACCCCGTTCCCACGCCATTGCAACACCCGTCGCGCCATTTTCAGGAAAAATCTTCGCCCACCCTTCCCTCGTCTTGTGAAGAACAGCAAGGTGAGGCTATACCCATAGTAGACGAACTGAACAATCAAACCAATAGCTTTTTATGCGCAAATATCACAGGGGAAATGAGTCATGCTCACTCGAGAAGTCATAGTGAAGGATCCGCTTGGATTCCATCTTCGCACAGCGGCGGGCGTGGTTGAAATAACCCGAGCGCACGAGTCGCAGGTGGAGTTTTCCTGCACAGACTGCGACAACTGTCCGAGGGTGAATGCCTGTTCCATCCTTGAGCTCATCACGCTCGGAGCTTCACAAGGAAGCACCCTTCTGATCGCCGTCGACGGTCCCGACGAGGAGGTGGTCATGAGAGAAATGAAGGATCTCTTCGATGGCGGCGGCGGGATCTGATGCCATACGCGGCGTCAAGGACATGCTCCACACATCAGGTGGTCTGACCTTCCAACATGCGCGTAACCGGCTTCGCCGGAACCACTCGTTCACACTCGTGGCTCTGTTCATACGCAGCGAACCGAGCCCCGACAGTCATGGAGGGGTTGCGACGGGTGAAACAGCAAATTCCTTCTATGTGATATGTCAATACCCGTTACATCATTGAATCCCATGTTCCCAA
>CAYTFM010000146.1:0-4472 GCA_964436735.1 uncultured Victivallales bacterium
TCATATCGCCCGTCAGTCGGATCGAAAAAATCCAATCCACAATCCGACTCGCCAACATTTAAGTTATCACCCTTATAGAGTATAAATCAGGCGGCCATCGCGGCCCCAAACGTTCAACTTCAAACGTTCAACAAGTGGTTGTTTTCCCGAACACTGAACACCGAACACATTGAATTACTAAGCAATAAAAAGCCGGAATTGGGAATATATCGCCAAGTTAGGGAATGTCCATGAAGACAAGATCCCGCTATCATTGAGAGTAGATACGGTCATCAACAATGCCCCCATGCGCCAAGGAGATCTCAGCAGATGAAAATTCAACAAGTGGTAGTGCCGGATAAACGACAAGTCGAACTGCAGTCCCTTGAGTTGGACGAGACGTGTGGAGCGGATGAGTTCCTCGTACGGACGGAGCGGACGTTCATCAGCGCGGGGACCGAACTGGCGAACTACACCGCCAAGGAGTCGGCCGTGTATCAGAAAGGTTCCTGGTGCGCCTATCCATGGCGTTCCGGCTATGCGAGCGTAGGTATCGTGGAAAATACCGGCAAGGCAGTGACGCGGGTGGTAAAAGGACAGCGGGTGTTCTCGTTCGGCGCGCACGTCTCGCACATCAAGCTCAATCAGGACTCGTTTGTGGTGGCGGTCCCCGACGGTATGGATCCCGGCGTGGCCGCAGCGTCCCGCATGGCCGGCGTCGCCACCGCCGCCATGGTCATGGCCGACCGCTCTTTGCATCAGCCTGTGGTCATGGTCTTCGGCCTTGGGATGGTCGGCACCCTGGCGGCGCAGTCGTTCAAGATCCTCGGAGCGAAAGTCGTCGGCGTCGACCCCCTCCCGGCTCGCAGGCAGCTCGCCGAACGTTGCGGAATCGCGCGCACGCTCCCCGGCGGGGAGATCGCCGCCATCAAGAAAGGGCTCAATGAACTACTCGGCGTCGAGCAGGCGGACATCTGCATTGACGCCAGCGGCCTTACCCCTGTCGTCATACAGGCACTCGCGCTGACCGCGGACGTCGGGCAACTGATCCTGCTCGGTTCGCCGCGCGCGCCGGTCGAAGGCAACCTCACCGCCGCCTTCAGCGAGATTCATTGCCGCAACATCATCGTCCGCGGGGCGCTGGAGTGGTGCCTTCCGGCGTATCCAGTCAAAGCGATCTGGGGCGGCAGAACCCCGCCGCTTCCGTCACTGTGGGATAAACAAAGGATTATCTTCGACTGGATAACCGACGGTCGCCTCATCATCGAGCCGATCATCTCGCACCGGTTGCCTCCCCCCCGCATCAAGGACGCCTACGAGGGACTGCTCACCTCGCCCGAGCAGTTCACCGGCGTCGTCCTCGACTGGTCGTAGCTCAACCGCGCCTCCTTGAGGATCTGACCAAGCCGCCAGCACCCGACTTGATCGGGTTCTGGCGGCTCTTTGCTTGCAGATTTCATCCCAATTTTTGGGTATATACGGATCCTCCTTCTGGAAACCTATTCTTGATGAATGATATTGTTATATTTATTAAACTCGAATTGGATCAAAGATCGTATGGTGGATAAGTCCCGTGGAGATATGATTCCGCACATCGTTCTACGTGAGATTCGTGCATTCCCTGTTCCGCTTCCCCCACTTCCCGAGCAACGCCGGATCGTGGCCGAGTTGGACGCTTTGCATGCGCAGGTTGACGCCCTGAAGCATCTCCAGTCCGAGACCACAGCGGAGTTGGCTGCATTGCTTCCGGCCATCCTCGACCGCGCCTTCAAAGGAGAACTTTGAGGCATTCAACCGTTGCCTTCTCCTACACAACGCATTCCATGCAATGATATAAAGAATCTTGCTGGTGGCAAAAGCAGGTTGTACTGTAAAACCATTCATTCTCGAACGCATATATACGGGAATCGAGGAATGCATCAGCCGACCATTATTGAGGTGCGACGACGTAGCAGCCAAGGAGTCACAGAACCTTTTCTCTGTATGGCTGATGATGGCCACATGTACTGGGTGAAGGGTAATGACGCCGGCAAACACTCCCTTTGTGCGGAATGGGTGGCAGGTTCTATCGCATTGGAGTTAGGACTTCCGCTGCCTCCCTTCAAACAGGTGGTAGTACCTGAGGAACTTGTACGGGATAGCATGTTCGAGGGAATTCGGGATCTTGGCCCGGGAATAGCATTCGGCTCTCAACACATTCCAAACTGTCGAGAACTTCAATTCAATGACATCCGGAAACTTGAGCGAAGCCTTCGGGCAAGGATATTGTTCTTCGACTGGCTGGTGCAAAACGGCGACAGACGACTTGATCAAAATGGTGGGAACGTCAATCTACTTTGGTCAGTCGAGGAGAAGCGCATGTGGGTCATTGACCACAACGTGGCGTTCGAAGACGATTTTTCATGCAGTTCACTTTTCACCCGCCACGTGTTTGCCCAAGAGAAAGAATGGCTGGTAAGTAGCCAGTTCCTTGACTTGCTTCAACGAATGAATGAGATTATAGAAAAGATAGATGGGATTTTGAATGAATTGCCGGGCGACTGGCTTTTCTTTGACCGTGATTGTTCTGAGTCCACCGATTTTCCCCAGGCGGTAAGGGAAATGCTGAAGAGCAAGCCTTGCGCAGTTGATGTTGATTGGAGAGTGTGACATGGAGAAAAGTTTCGCCTGCAACTTCGCCGTGGCGCGGTTCCTGCCCTATCCAGAGACCGAGGAGTTCGTCAATATCGGTGTGGTTTTGCTGTGTCCGCGACTCGGCTATTTCAATTACAAGCTTGAGACTCGCCGCCGCGACAGAGTCACCAATTTCTTTCCGGAACTGAAGCCGGAACTGTTCACTATGGGACGGAAATGGCTCAATGATGAACTAACTCGGATTCGCAGGCTGTTTGGCGACAAAAGAAAAGGCGATACCCGCCAACTCCTGCTGGACACTGGAATCCCCTATTATCAGCAGATATTCCGCGAACTGACCCGCCCCCGCGAGGCGATTTTCCGTTTCAACGGCATCAGCACCTCAATGGCCGCTGATCCTGAAGCGGAACTGCAGCGTCTATTCAATCATTTCGTCGAGCGGCAGTTCGCCCAGCACGTCGACTATCACGAGAAAGTGATGACTCAACGCTTAGCTAAGTTTTTCGAGGAGCATCACGTCGTCGGCTACACCGAGAGGAAGTTAGGTGACGAGGATTACCATGTCACTATGCCTTTCGTGTATGGCGACACAAACAAGCGAGACGGCATCCGCGCGGTCAAACCTCTTGATTTGGCGAGGGTGGACTCCACCAGGATCATTGAGCATGGCGATCGGTGGGTATTGCGCGTCAAGCGACTACAGGAAAAAGACTACAACCCTGAACGCTTCCTTTTCACCGTCAGGTCCCCGCGGGCGGAACCCCAGAAACAAAAGCATGCGGCCGACATCTGCCAACGTTTGAGGGAGCTGCGGGCGCATGTCGTCACGAACACGGACAAGGATCAGATACTCAGCTTTGTCCGGTAGCGCAATGAAACGGCCAGCAGCAGTAACTCGTCCAAATCCAAAGCGGTGTCGCGCTTCGCTTGCCACCGCGCTCCAAAGCCGCTTTGCGGCGAGAGAAAAACGAAGGTGAATCCCGCTCAACGCCCACCATGCGGCGATGCCACCTTGGAGTGCGGTGGCTCGACACCGCCTTCGACGCCAAGGCTCGACTTGGCGTGACTGGAGTTGGTTTTCGGATGGCCGGATCCACCGGCCATGAGGGCGGGCGTCGAGCCGCCCGTCCAAAAGCGGCGTCGAGCCGCCGCACTCCAAGGCCGAGTCCGCTTCGAAAAGAACTCGGCGAAAAACAAGATCGCCCAGGCCCCCAAGTCGGACATCGTCCGCAGAGGAGCCTGGGCGGCTTCTTCACACCTTCAGCCGCAGGGTCTTGATCTCGAACGGCTTGAACTCCAACGCGATCGAGCCATTCTTCGATTTGACCTCCGCGCCGCCGCACTCGAGCATGTCGGTCTCGAGCGCCTTCTTGAACGGGATGCCCACGCGAAGCACGCACGATGTCGCGCTGCGGACCGCCTCGTACAGACGGATCACCACGTCGCCCGAACCATCCTCGGCCGGCTTGACCGTCTCGATGATGACATTGTCCGCATCAACGCCGAACAGGCTCGCCGACTCGGCGGAGCCTTTGACGACCGCGGCGGGGACGTTCAGTTCGTACGACTCGCGGATCACCCCCGAGTCTTTGAACGGCCCGTTCCAGCAAAGGAACGAGTAGGTGAACTCCTGGATCCCCTTGTCAGCCGTCATGTCGGGAGCGAGCGGGGCGCGCAGCAGCGTCAGATTGATGCTGTTGCCCTCGACATTGACGCCGTACTTGCTGTCGTTCAAGACCGCCGCGCCGCGGGCCTCCTCGGCGAGCGCGGTCCATTTGTGGTTGCAGACCTCGAAGCGTCCCGCGTCGTAGGGGCTCGTGTCGTGCTGCATTTCCTCCCCAGGCGCCGTGACGATGCGC
>CAYTFM010000146.1:4482-13142 GCA_964436735.1 uncultured Victivallales bacterium
GTGCTTGCATACCTCGAACCGCCCCCCGTCGTAGGGGCGCGTTGCGCGCGTCGGCCGCCGCACGTGACCGAACTGAATCTCGTGGAGCGCGTCTTCGCTGTGGACGGTGACGGGGAAGTTGACCTTGAGCAGTTTGTGGCTTTCCCTCCAGTCAACGGTGGTCTTAAAGTCGACGCGGCGCGCGCCGGCGCGCAGCACGATCCGCTGAGTCAGCTCCGAGACACCGACTTTGCGGGTCACGCTCAGCGCCGCGCAGAGCGGGCCGTTGGCGGCGACTTCGACCTTCGCCTTGGCCTCGATCGCGACAGGCTGCTGCTTGTACATGCTGTCGATGTCCCAGGCGTCGAACCACCCCGGCACGTCCTTGTACAGTTTGAGACTGTTGCACGGGCCGGCGGCGAACTCGCCGCCGCTCGCCTTGTCGACGACGCTCGTGATCTCACCAACGGCGTTCAAGGTGATTTTCAGATGCTCATTCTCCAAACTCGTCTTGGTCGCCTTGACGGCGGATTTGACCGCCGCTTTCTTTGCCGACTTGCGCACGGAGACCCACCCGCACGAGGGGATGTCCTTGATGATCGCATGTGTCTTCCCGCAGCATTCTTGCGTGGGCAGCACCTCGCCCTCACGCGTCTCCGCCCCTTTGAAACCGTCTGGCAATTCAACGACGACGTCGCGACTCCAGGAGAGCGAGTTGAAGACGGTGACGGCGTCGCTGGCGTTTTTGACGAGCGTCTTCCGCGCGGTGTCCGCGATCGCCGCGGACTCCTTGATGACCTCCGCATAAGCCGCCTCGGCCTCCTCGTAGACGCGGCGGATGGAAGAGCCGGGGATGATGTCATGGAACTGGTTCAACAACACAGCCTTCCATAGCGTGTCGGCCTTGCTGAGCGGGAAGGAGAAGCGTGTGAGCGCTGATGCCGCCGCGCCCCAGAGTTCCGCCTCACGAAGGCCCAGTTCAGACAAACGGTTGCCCTTCTAGGTCTTCGCCTGCGTGGTGTAGGTGCCGCGGTGCGCCTGGAAATAGAGCTCGCCGACCCACGAGGGAAGTTTCGACGAATCCATACTATCGAAGTAGTTCGCCGGCGCCTCGATCTCACAGCGGGGCAGCCCCTCGAGGTCGCGCTCGCGGCGGGCAAACTCGAGATGCTCGCGGGTCGGTCCGCCGCCGCCGTCGCCGTAGCCGAACGGCAGGAGCCGTCCCTTGTGGGTCGAATCCTTCTGGACGCGCTCGGTCCAGCGGGTCATGATCGCCCGCGGCGTGGTCAGCGAGTTGTAGTCGTTGTGCAAGTAGGAGAGGACCTTCGTGCCGTCGATGCCGATCCACCAGAAGGTGTTGTAGGGGAACGGGTCGCCGCCGTTGTAGGTCCAGAAGATCTTCGCCGTCGAGAAGTACCTGATGCCGCAGCCGCGCAGGATCTGCGGCATCGCGCCGCTGTAGCCGAAGACGTCCGGCAGCCACATCAGCTCGCTGTCGACGCCCAGCTCTTCTTTGTAGAAACGTTTGCCATGAATGAACTGGCGGATCAGGCTTTCGCCGCCGGTGACGTTGGTGTCGGCCTCGACCCACATGCCGCCGTCGGGAATCCATTGCCCCTTTTTGATAGCCTTCAACACCCGCTCGTAGAGAGCCGGATATTTCTCCTTCACCATCCGATGAAGGTGCGGCTGGCTTTGCAGGAACTTGTAGTCGGGATACTCCTCCATCAGCGCAAGCTGTGACGAGAAGGTGCGGGAACACTTGCGCTCGGTCTCCTGCAGCGGCCAGAGCCAGGCGACGTCGATGTGTGAATGCCCAAAGCAGGTCATGCGCGGCGAGGTCGGACCGTTCTTTTTGTCAAGCAGCGGCTTCAAGAGTTTGCGTCCCTCGCGGACGGTCTTGAGCATCTCGGCGCGCGGCAGCTCCAGGTCGACCACCAGCGTGAGCTCCTTCAATGCGTCGTCGATCTCCGCGACACGCAGCGACTCCTGATCCAGCATGACGTCGCGGAGCTGCAGAAGCGTCTCCATGTCGAAGCGCAGCTGGAAGAGTTCCTCCTCCCACACGCCAAACGCGCTTTCCCCCACCTTGACTTGCGTGGGACCGGGTTCGGGAACGGTCTCCTGACCATGCGGGCAGGGTCCGCCGCCTTCGTATCTGCGGCCATGCCCGGCATACGACTCGACGAGGATCTCATAGGTTTCACCGCCTTTGGCCTTGCGGGTCAGCGTGATTTCCTTGTGCCCGATGTCGTTGGCGCCGTAGTTGACGCCGTTGATCATGATGCCGGCCTCGCCGCCAACGTCGACCCGTAGGGCGATCCGCTCGCCGGCGGCCTCCTTGGGCAGGCGCAGCTTCCCCTTGAACCAGCCGTACTCCCACTTGGCGCCCCACTCCGTCCCCGGGGTCATCGCGGAGAACTTGCGTTTGAGCGCCTGCTCGGCGGTGAGTTGCTCCTTGGTGGCGAATCCCTCGAACGCCACCGTTCCAAGGGGACTGAAGAACATCGACGGCATCACTTTCAGCCAGTTGTCGATCCGCCTGCGCCATTCTGGATTGAGCACCATACAGTTTCTTCCTCCGCTCGTTTGTTCTTTGTTCAGCATGATTTTGCCACGGAGGAAGAAACTTAGTAAAATTCCGTAATCGGAATTTCCCCCTCGTGTCTCGAGTCTCCGAGGTGAACACATTCACACGCAGCCAGCCCGCATGCGCCGTCATTCATGTAAGGGAGTATATCACGGGAAGGAAGAGGCGAAATGCACGGCCCGACGAAACGGTATGCACTTTCCTGCGATTCGCGGCCGGGTGGAGTTCATAAGTTGCAGACATAGGCGCGGAAAGATATTTTAGGCAAGTAGGATATAAATCAAGGCTCCCATGATGACGCGGGCGAAGAAAATCCTGTCCCACCCCCTCAAGACGGCCGAACTCGTCAACCGCCGGTACTTCCGCTTGGGGTTGCGCCTGCGCGACCCGGACATCCGTTACATGCAGGGCTGGTGCTACGGCAGCCTGAAGAGAGAACCACTTCCTCAGATATTCCCTGGAATCGAAAACGCCTCATACACGGTGCTCGGCGGCTTTCAAAGAACCGAGAACATTTCGCTTTCCCTTCTGGAGCTTAACGCGGTGCTTGCGATTCTCCAGCACATACAGGCAAAGTCAGTTGTGGAGATCGGCACCTTCGATGGCGGCACCGCACTCAACATCGCGGCCAACCTGCCTGAGCGCGGGATCGTGCACACCATCGACCTGCCCCCGGAACACGCCTCTCCCCTCGCGCTCGGCATATCCGGCTTCAACGACAACCGCACGGAACTCAAGGCTGTCGGGCACCTTTACAAAGGAACCGCGCACGCCTCAAAAATACATCAGGTCTTGGCGGACAGCGCCACCATCGACTATGCGTCTCTCAATCCCCCTTTCGACGCGTTTCTCATCGACGGTTGCCACGATTATGAGTATGTAAAACACGACTCCGCGCAGGCCATGCGGCACACCCGCCCAGGAGGCGTCATCATCTGGCACGACTATGGCATGCTCAAAGACGTCTCTCGGCATGTCGACGAGCTTTCCAACCAAGAACCCGTCCGCGTGGTGAGCGGCACCCGTTTGGCCGTGCTTATAAAAGGAGAAAAAAAAGAATCCTGAATCCGCCGCTGCGGATTTCCGCTTCGCTCCACCCCTGAACCCTGAACCCTCGATCCTCATGCGTCCCCTTCTCACATTACTTTCCGCAACACTTCTTCTGGCGCTCCCCTCGCTCCTCGTCCTCGGCGGCGACGAACCGCGGCGGCCCGCCATCGCCAAGGGAGACACCCCGAGCCTCCCCCTCACCAACAGGCTTTTCGCCGCGCCGAAGGATTATTTCGACAAAGGGCCGAGAGGCAAGGCGTTGAAGTACTATGTCAAATCCGATCCGCTGAAACTGCTCGACTACAAAATCGGAGAACAGTCGGCGCATGTCTATCTGCCGCCCGAATATGATGAGGCGAATGCGAAGGACTGGGGACTCCTCGTCTTCATCAGCCCCCACCCCAACGGCGGCGACCTCATGGGCTCCTTCAAGGAGTCGCTCGGGAAAAACAAACTGCTCTTCGCCGCGCCGAACAACGTCGCCAACGAGAAACCCGTCCCTCTACGGATGGCGGTGGCGCTCGACACGCTTGCCACCATGCGCATGTGCGTGAAGTTCAACCCCCAACGGGTCTATCTCTGCGGGATCGGCGGCGGCGGCCCCCCCGCCACGCTTGCCGCCATCCTCTACCCCGAGCAGGTCAAGGGGTGCCTCTCGATCGCCAACGGCCTCGCCGTCGCCAATGTCCCCGCCGACAACAAAATGATGATCCCCTCGATGATCCCCTACTTCGCCAAACAGGACTTCGACGATCTACGGAAACGGAAGCTCCGCTTCGCCTTCGTCACCGGCGACAAGGACGAAAACCACAAGCCGATTCTCCTCACCGGCCCCTCCTGGAAGACCTCCGGACTCGACTTCAGGATCTTCGACGTCCCTGGACTCTCCAACCACCTTCCCCCGCACAACGTGTTTGGCCCGGTCTTTGACGAACTCGTCAACTGGCTCGACGACAAGGAGGTGAAGGGGTACGAACCGCGCTATGACATGTACGGCATTGGTTCGACCACCGGCCCCGGAAAGAAAAAGCTATAGGCGGATGAAATATGGTTGTATTTCCCCCACTCTCGAACAATATTTTCAGTCCGTTTTCGAGCACTCCACATTCATTCATCACCACGAACACTTCAACATAGGAGCCCGTGTTCAAATGGACTATAACGTCGCAGACATGTCGCTTGCGGACTTCGGCCGCAAGGAGATCGAGATCGCCGAGAAGGAAATGCCCGGTCTCATGGCCACACGGGCGAAATACGGCCCACAGAAGCCGCTGAAAGGCAAGAAGGTCATGGGCAGCCTCCACATGACCATCCAGACCGCCGTGCTGATCGAGACGCTGGTCGAACTCGGTGCCGACGTCCGCTGGTGCTCCTGCAACATCTTCTCCACCCAGGACCACGCCGCCGCCGCCATCGCCAAGAGCGGCGTCCCGGTCTACGCCTGGAAAGGCGAGTCGCTCGAGGACTATTGGGACTGCACCTACAAGGCCCTCACCTGGCCGGACGGCTCGGGCCCCGACCAGATCGTCGATGACGGCGGCGACGCCACACTGCTCATCCACCGCGGCCGCGCCGCCGAGGACAAACCCGCCATCCTCGACGAGCCCACCGAAAACCACGAACTCAAGATCCTCAACGCCCTCAGCAAACGCGTCGCCAAGGAGGATGCCCAGCACTGGCACAAGGTCGCCGCCAAGGTCAAAGGCGTCAGCGAGGAGACCACCACGGGAGTCCACCGTCTCGACCAGATGTTCAAGAAAGGCGAACTGCTCTTCCAGGCGATCAACGTCAATGACTCCGTCACCAAGTCGAAGTTCGACAACATCTACGGCTGCCGCCACTCGCTCGTCGACGCCATCAAGCGCGCCCTCGACGTGCTGATCAGCGGCAAGACCGCGATGGTCTGCGGCTTCGGCGACGTGGGCAAGGGCTCCGCCGAATCACTGCACAATGAGCGCGCCCAGGTATGGGTGAGCGAGATCGACCCGATTTGCGCCCTCCAAGCCTGCATGGCCGGCTACAAGGTCACCACCGTCGAGGACGCCCTGCCCTACGCCGACATCTTCGTCACGACCACGGGCAACTGCGACATCATCACCGCCGAGCACATGTCGAAGATGAAAGACCAGGCCATCGTCTGCAATATCGGTCACTTCGACAACGAGATTCAGGTTGACCGTCTTCAGAAATGGCCCGGCGTCAAGAAGACCGAGATCAAGGGCAAGGAATGCCCGGTCCACCGCTTCACCTTCGCGGACGGGCACAGCATCTATCTGCTGGCCGAGGGGCGGCTCGTCAATCTTGGCTGCGCCACGGGGCATCCGAGCTTCGTGATGAGCAACTCCTTCACCAACCAGACGCTGGCGCAGATCGACATCGTCCGCAACCCCGAGCGCAAGATCGGCGTCTACCGCCTCAGCAAGAAACTCGACGAGGAGGTCGCGTTCCTGCATCTCGACAAACTCGGGGCAAAGCTGACCAAGCTCACGCAGGAGCAGGCGGACTACATCGGTGTGCCGGTCGAAGGCCCCTACAAGCTCGATCATTATAGGTATTAAGAACGTTCGCTCAAACGTTCTGACTCATTTCAAAATCCCGCACCGCGGGATTTTGCCAGCGTGGCGGAATGGCATACGCACGAGACTTAAAATCTTGCGCCCGTAAGGGATTGAGGGTTCAAGTCCCTCCGCTGGCACCATCTCCTGCTCATCCTGACCTACCACACCCCATTGGATTGTGTTGGTTCAGGCAAATTCCATATAGCCGATTTCCAGAAAAAAAGCCGCCCTGCGGTGGCTCGGTGATCAGGAGCGGAGGATTTCTATCCCCTCGGCCGCCTTAATTTTTTATGCAAGGGTGGGGGAAACACGATGATGGCCATTTCTCCGCGCTGCCTGTGCCAGATCTTGAATCCCAGACGGACAAGTTGCTTCGTGTAGCCCTGCAGCTTCTTAATGGCGTCCCTGGTCGCGGCAGTGCGGTTCATGCAACTATCTCCTGGTTGAATTCTCCCCCGTGGGTATCGACGGAGCATCGCGCTCGTATAGTTTCATAACGCATGTCGGCAACGGTTTCAAGGGGACTTCCACATCCCCCCATTACCCAAAAGAGGTAGAGGGGAACCTGGGAATGTCCGACCATCGCAAGTCACGTGATTCCGTGACTATTCAGGTTGTTTTTAATCATATACCCCTTGTTTTATCTCTAAATGGAGCAATATTTATCGATTACAGCCGTAGTTTCGCATGTGGCAATTCTGCCGATCAAATAAACTTTTGCGCTTCCATAGGCATCTACAGATACAGACGGGGCAAACACACATTTCAGGCAAAAAAAGCATAGCGCCGAAAAAAGGCAGTGGAGAATCGGGCAAGAAAACCTCAGCAGCATCCACGATAGCGAGAAAGCCGACCTCTTCCCCCAAGATAAAAACCACATCCGCCGTCTTGAAGGCTCACCAGGCCGGTTCTACCGCCAAAAAGACGACCGCGAAACCGGTTCATAAGCCAGTGACGAAGACTGTCGCCACTCCCGTTGCGAAATCTCACGGGACACGCACTCCTCTTCCACGGGCTACTCCCGTTTCGTCCAAGCGGCATATGCCTGTGGCGAAAAAAGCCCCCAAACCAGCGGCGCGCCAAGCCATTCGACCGACGGCCCCCAAGAAGCCGACGTCGAAGGGTAAGTCGAAAACGTTGGGCAAACCCGCCGCGCCCTCTTCTATCACGCGGGGGGCCAAACCGGTGCGCAAACCTGCCGCGCCATCGAAATCATCCACGCTGAAACCAGTTCTCAAATCGACGAAAAGCACCCCTCCCCCATCCCAGAAGACGCATGACGGGAAACAGCTTAAAGAAGAGAAGCGTTCAGCGCCGAAAGACGTGAAAGAGGGGAAACCCGCCTTCCGTCCGTCAGCGAAACCGAAGGCGAAGAAAGCGGTGGAGACGGATATAGAGGACCAGGAGAATTTCAAGCCTGAGGATGTCGACAAGTCCGAAGGGCAGAGCTCCGAGGACGTGGAAGACAGCGAGGCCTACGAAAGCTCTGCGGAGGTCGACGTTGCCACCAAGCCCAAAGCCGTCCCTGCCGACGACTACCAACTGGTAGCCAAGAACGACACGATGAAGGTCTACATGCAGGAGATCGGGGTCCTCTCGCTGGTGACCCGGGAAGAGGAGGTGGCCCTCGCCGCCCACATCCATGGAGACGACCCCAAAGAGCGGGAGCAGGCACGCGCCACGCTGATCAAGGCGAACCTGCGCCTGGTCGTCAAGATCGCCCACGATTTCAAAGGCTATGGATTGCCGCTGCTCGACCTCATCTCCGAAGGCAACATCGGCATGATGCGGGCCGTCGAGAAATTTGACCCGAAGAAGGGCGCGAAATTCAGTTCGTACGCCGCCTGGTGGATCAAGCAGTCGATGCGGAGGGGGTTGGCAAATCAGAGCCGCACCATCCGCATTCCCGTCCAATCAGCGGGCAAAATCAACAAGATCAAGACGATGCGCCTGAAGCTCGCCGAAGAGCTTGGACGCGAACCCACTGACGCGGAGATTGCGGGTCGGCTTGAATTCAGCGAGCGGACGGTCGCTGGCTTGCGGCTCTCCGATCTGCGCACGTTCTCCCTAAATGATCCTATCCAGCAGGGCGAGGAGGGGGAATTCCAAGACATAATTCCCGACAACACCGCTCTCACGCCTGAGCGCATCCTCGGCGACCAGGAATCGGTGGACCGCCTCAAGCATTTAATAACCGAGCTGGATGATCGAGAGAAGAAAATTCTGAAGATGCGCTTCGGGCTCGATGGCGTCAAACCTCGGACGCTTGAGGAAGTGAGCCAAGAGATCGGGCGTACCCGCGAGCGCGTCCGCCAGATCCAGAATCAGGCGTTGCTGCGCCTCCGCAAACTGCTCTGCGACGAGGCGGGTTTCACGAAAGATTGACGCCAGTCGCGCGGCCAGAGTACTCATACGTCTTAGCGCGGCGATCACGCTTCACCACTGACTGATACCCGCATTTTTGAGCCAGCGGTCCACCGCCC
>CAYTFM010000146.1:13152-17591 GCA_964436735.1 uncultured Victivallales bacterium
CGGCGGCGTCAGACAACCGCTCCTCGCCTGGTATCCGCCGAGGCGGGATGCAGCCGGCGTAATAGAATCTTCCCCACACGCGGTAGACGAGCTTCACGGTTGCCGCTCCGGCGAGATCAGCATCGTAGTGTCCATTCAGGACGGCATTCACGCACATATCCCCAAACCTGCCGCGATGATACAAGACAAAGACGTCGCCATCATCGACCCGCAGCGACTTGTCCGTCACCTCAGCCTGGAATTCCTCCTGATAAATCCTCCGCAAGTCGGCGAGGGCCCCCAGAAGAATCTGATGCTTCTTCTCGATGACGGGCCAAGGGAACGCATGATTCGTGGAGAAACTCTCCTCGAGTATCTTGGCCTCGCCGTCAAGCACCATCCTGACCGCCACCTCGAAAGGAGTCTTCCCCCGTTTCGCGGCCGCCTCGTCCCCGCACCGCGACAACGCTCCGTTTTCGTACCGCATAAACACGGAGCATTCGAAACGCTCGCCCGCCCCTGTCGCCTCATACTTCAACAACAGGACCTTCCTCCGCGCGCTCACCACATAGTCGACACTCTCGAGCGTGATCGTGCAGAGCACCTTTTTCCGGTTGCCCCGCGCCGCCGGGATCGCCTGTAAATCGAGCTCAGCCTCGGCATTGCGGGCCAGCAGGTGGGCAACCTTTTCGACGGTGCCGTCCGAGGCATTGACCGGGAGCGCGTCAAGCATCCGCACGAACACACGGACATCCCTGGCGACAATCGCCGACATGACAAAGGGGGAGAGCATCGAGGCGAGAACGCCTATGCCGAGAAGACCAAGCCCCGCACCCCCTCGCGCATACCGCCTGCGCGCCAGATGCCACACCGAGACCGCAACGCCCCACAGCAGCGCCAGGGCTGCGCAGAGGGAGAAGAACAAGGCGAGAAGCGGCAGCGAACAGCCGCGCGCGATGAATCCGCATATGGAGCATCCAAGAAGCGAAAGCGCGGGAAGCAGGGCAATAAGTGCGCCCATGCGGCTTCCCCTCGGCAGGCGAAAGAGGATGTGCCTACTCACAGATTGCAGTTGCACGTCTTGTCCTGGTGGTTCAACCCGAGAAGCTCCCACGCCTCAAGTGGCTCCTCACAGAGTCCCAACTCGCACTGGCTTTTCAAGACATCGACCGCCTGACGGTAGAGGGCGATCCGAAGATCGAAGGGATAGCGTCCCAGCTTCTCATCGGGCGGGGGAGGAAGAACCCCTTTAAAAACTCCAGGCTCGGCAAACCGGTCAAGCCCACGCTCCGCCCGAAGAGTTCCCAGTGTCACTCTCTCAGGGGCAATGCGCTTGACCGCCTCAGCGACCTTGGTATAGTCGTAGCCGTCCACCATCGGATCGATGCGGAGCCGCACACGCCATCCCTTTTTTTTCTGTGTGGCGGCGGCCTTGAAGCGCTCCGTCATCGACGCGGCCCCCGCCTCGTAACGCCTCGCGACCACCGGATTATTGACGGAGAAGGAGACGACGACATTCGCGCAAGGCTTTGTGGAAAGCAAATCGGCGCACTCCGTCCTCCCTCCCTTAGTCACCAGCAACAGAGTGTGCGGTCGTCCCTTAGCCTCCGCCTCCTCACGGAACAGTTCCACCAGCTTTTTGAAGAGTGGGCGCCGTTCCTCGAACGAGAGGCTGTCGGACATGTTGCCGCTATTGAGCACATAGGTCTCGTAGGGATCCTTCCGTATCCATCGGCGCACGTCAGTGAGCAGCTTGTCGACGTTGTGGAACACATGGTGGTCGCGCTGATGCCACAGGGACAGTTTGAGGTAGCAATAGCTGCATTGCGGACTGTAGCCACAGCCGTTCGCATGGATCAACACATAGAAGTTCGGACAGATCGTCTTGGGAGGCGTCGTGCGGAATATCTCGATAAACGACTTTTTCCTCTCTTTCAGGACTACCGCGCGGCGTGGCCTCCTGCCCGCGCCGGCGCACGACTTATGCGTCGTCGGCGATGGTGAGGCTTTCACCTGGTTTGACGCGGCGGAGCGTGGAGGGCGACGGAATGTGGTCGGAGATTTCTTGCAAGAATTTGTTTTTCGCATGGAGCTCTATTTCCTCTTGGGTCAAATGCATGAGAATCCAATTACGGGGCTGAACCGCATCGACGAACTCCACCCACCCCGAGCCGTGCCAAGGGGCGACGAAGAGGATGTCAATCCCTTTCAGCAAGTCGACCGGAAGACGGGCGGTGTCCTCATTGTCACAATCATCGAAGATCCTGCGCCCGTCGATTTCGAGCAGATAGGAGTTGTGCGAAGAGCCATGGCTGGTTCTGAACGCGGTGATACGGACGAATCCAAGATCGACAGTCTTGCTCGGGAACTGCCCGGGACGCTCGGGTCTTGGAGCAGGCTCAAGGGGGAGTAGGCGGTCGGAGGGGATCTTGCGGACAAGTTCCCGCGTCACTTGGAGCGGTCCACATACCAGCGCGGAGGTCCGACGCTGCGCCTCCGCGACCTCGGCGGCGTTGAAATGGTCAGGATGAGAATGCGTGACAAGTATCACGTCGACCGCGTCGGCTTCGCTCCCCTTCAGCAGCGGGGCCGTCCCAACATGCGGCAGGTGGTCGAAATAGGCGTCAACGAGGATTCTCCGCCCCGCGGCCGCTATAAGGAATCCGGCGTTTCCGACTGATGTGATGCTGACAGGCATGTGCGGTCACTTTGAGATTCTTATATTAACGCAGGTTAGACGCCTTTGGAATCGACCATCTCGGGAGCGACCGGATATTTCCCGTCGAAGCAGGCGCAGCAATAGTCCTCGGGCTTGTATTTTTTCACGCTCTTGAGCATCCCCTCCTGCGAGAGGTAGGCGAGGGAGTCGAGGCCGAGAATGCCGCAGAAGCTGGACTCGTCGAACTTGTTGGCGAACAGCTTCTCCCGTTCCGGAAAATCGATCCCGTAGTAGCAGCCATAGCGGTGCGGCGGACAACTAATGCGCATGTGGATCTCGCGGGCGCCGACCTGGCGGAGCGCGTTCATGCGGGCGCGGGAGGTCGAACCACGGACGATGCTGTCCTCGATCACGCAGATGCGCCGCCCCTTCAGCGCCTCGGCGATCGGCTGAAGCTTCCGCATCACCATCCGCTGCCGCGGCATGACGCCAGGATCGATGAACGTCCTTCCCACGTAATGGTTTCGAGTGATGCCCATGTCGAACGGTATCCCCGACTGCTCCGAGTATCCGAGCGCGGCGAACATCCCGCTGTCCGGCATCGGAATGACGACATCCGCATCCACAGGGGCCTCGCGGGCGAGCTGTCGCCCCATCTCCTTGCGGGCCTCGTACACACTGTCCCCAAACACGAAACTGCCCGGGCGGGCAAAGTAGACATGCTCGAAAATGCAGTGCGCCCTCTTCTCGCACGTGGCGAAGGAGTGGCTTTTGATGTGGTTGTTTTTATTGATGATGACCATCTCGCCAGGCTCTATCTCCCGTAGATAGGTGGCGCCCACGGCGTTGAAGGCAATCGTCTCGCTGGCGACCATGAGCCCGCCGTCGTCGAAGAAACCGACGACCAGCGGACGGAACCCATAGGGCTCGCGCACCGCCACCAACTCGTCCTTGGTCATCAACAGAAGGCTGTAGGCCCCTTTCAACTCACCCAAGGCCTCCTCCAAAGCCTTCCAGAGGTCCCCGTTGTGGTGCTTTGTCAACGACCGGGACATGAGATGCAGCACCAATTCGGTGTCAGAGGTGGTCTGGAAAATCGCTCCTTCCTGCAACAACTTGCTTCTCAGCGAGACGCTGTTGCATATCGTTCCGTTGTGGGCGATCCCGATGGTGGTGCCGCCGATGTTGACCACGATCGGCTGCGCGTTGAGGGCCGACTTGTCGCCCGCGGTCGAGTAACGGACGTGCCCGATGGCGCGCTGTATGGGCATGGTCCACCACTCTTGGGGAACGGTGGCCATGACGCTGTCGACGAGACCGGATCCTCTGTGGAAAGCGCAGGCGCGTCCTGTGGAGATCATAACACCTGCGCATTCCTGACCACGATGCTGCTGGGCGTGGAGTCCCGAATGCACCTTCTCGAGCACAAGTTCGCCGCCGGAGACTCCGCAGAGTCCGCAATATTCCCGAGGCTTGCAGAATGCCTCCTCGTCACATCCCACCGGCACAGGCGACTCGCCGCCAGTCTCGGACGCTGAAAAGATCGAACTGTCATCTATCATTAACGTGGCTCCTCCCCAAAAAATGTATCGATAAATATATGGCGGAGTGACCGTGCAACCAAACCGAAAGGGACGGAAAAACCTCCTATCCTCCCGAAATAAAAGCAGACCGCCTTGAAAACAACCGCTCGCAGAATTATATCTTACCCCCCACTACCCCGTGGTGTAACGGTAGCACAAGTGGTTTTGGTCCATTTAGTCGGGGTTCGAATCCCTGCGGGGTAGCCACTATGCGTAAG